>JABHWG010000159.1 GCA_018657885.1 Pelagibacteraceae bacterium | reverse complement strand
TTTGGAGCGGGCGAAGGGATTCGAACCCTCGACTTCAACCTTGGCAAGGTTGCGCTCTACCCCTGAGCTACGCCCGCAATGGATTTTTAATATTAACATGATATATTAAAAAAGTATAATAAAAACACATCTTCCAAATGTTAAATTCTGATCAGTTAATAAATATTCTCAAAGAAAAAAAATATGATTTTGAAATTCATAAACACGAAGCACTTTTTACTGTTGAGGATTCTAATAAATTAAGAGGTGTAATAAAAGGAAGTCATAGCAAAAATTTATTTTTGAAAAATAAAAAAAATAATTTTTATTTAATTTCTTGTGAAGAACATGATCAGATTAATTTAAAAATAATTTCAAAGTCCCTAAATCTTGGCAACACGTCTTTTGCCAGAGAAGAATATCTTAATGAATACCTGGGTGTTAAAACAGGCTCTGTTTCACCTTTTGCTTTATTGAATGACCAAAAAAATGATGTTATTTTTTATTTAGAAAAAACCTTATATGAATCTGAATTATTAAATTTTCATCCCCTTATTAATACTCTTACTATAACAATGCTTACACAAAAATTTATTGAGTTTATGATTGAAAATAAAAAAAAAATACATATTTTTTCTTCTATTGAGGGTGTAATATTAAAAAGTTATGGATAATATAAATATAATTGATGTTAACGAAAGTGATTTTGAAAATAAGGTTCTTGAAGGAAGTGCTAATAAATTAGTTATAGTTGATTTTTGGGCACCGTGGTGTGGCCCCTGCAAACAGCTAACACCCATTCTTGAAAAGACTATTTCTTCCTCCTCAGATAAAATAATATTAGCTAAAATTAATATTGATGAAAACAAACAAATAGCTTCTCAACTTAGAATTCAATCCATCCCAGCAGTTTTTGCATTTAAAAATAAAGAGGTAGTAGATGCTTTTCAGGGTGTTATTCCTGAAAGTGAAGTTATTAAATTTCTTGAGAAAAATTTAGGTGAAAAATTAGAAAATAATTTTGATGATTTTTATCAAGAAACAAAAGAGCTTATAAAACAAAAAAAATTTGATCAATCAAAAGATCAGCTTGAGAATTTTATTTCAGAAAACTCAAATGAAGTGATAGCTATATTGCTTTACCTTGAAAGTCTTATTGGGTTAAATGAAACAGAATCAGCTAACGAATTTTTAAATTCTTTAAATGAGGAGGTGCTTAAGAATGATGAAATAAAAAAAATACAACAAAGATTAAATTTAATTAAACAAAAAAACAATGGCCCTACAATAGATGAGTTGATGGCAATGCTTAAAAAATCTCCTAAGAATATAGAAATAGTTTTTAAAATTGCAGATAAACATTTTGCTAATAATGATTTTAATCACTCATTTGAAATTTTACTAACACACTATCCGAAAAATAAAGATAAGGTAAAACCCAAAATACTTTATTATTTTAATGTTTTAGGTTTCGATCATGACGCAACTGTATTTTATAGAAAAAAATTTTCTAGTATTATGTTTTCATAAAATAGAGTTTCCAGTTTTTCCCCTAAATGGCGCAATATTATTTCCAGGGACCTACTTGCCATTAAATGTCTTTGAAAAAAAAATATCGAAATGGTTGACTATGTGCTTTCAAAAGATCGTTTAATTGGAATGATACAAACAAAACAAAATCAAGATTTTTTTAATGTTGGATGTTGAGGTAAAATAAATAATTTTAGTTAAACTCCTGATGGCAGATATCAAATAAATCTAGAGGGTGTTGGTCGTTATATAATTAAAAAAGTTTTTAAAAATAAACATAAGTTCATAACTGTAAACGGGCCATATTATAAATTATGATAATTATTTTAAAAAAAACAATGTATCATTGAATAAAAAGCTTTTATTGATCTTTAAAAATTTTATTAATATTAAAAAAATAAACTTTAATACATTAGAGCTTTCAAAGCTTGATACACTCAGTCTTGTTAAAATTATCTGTGTTATTTCTCCGCTTGACTATTTAATAAAACAAATGATGCTAGAATTTAATAATATTGATGAGCTTTGTGATAGTCTTTTATCTGTTTTAGAGGTTGAGATAAATAATATAGATAATGATTTTAAAATAAACTAAAAGCCCATTGCATATTTTGTTATTTTGTTTTTTAAAGAAAGATTGTTGTTTATAATTTTAAAACCCACACCACTTAAAAGTCTGTAAAAATAGCCGCTTTTTTTAAAATGAGTATTTAGTTTATCTGTAATTTGGAAAAGCTGAAAAGCTTTATTATAACTTAAATCATTATAATTTTTACAAAATAAATTACTCCCTATTTCTATTTTATTTTTTTTTGATTCTATACAAACTTGATTTAAGTTTTTAACATCATTAACTCCTAAGTTCCAACCCTGACCTGCTATAGGGTGAATAGAATGTGCTGAGTCTCCAACATATATTAATCTTTTGTTTACAAAAGAATCATTTATGTGAGCAGATAAAGGAAATTTTTGTACTGAATTTATTTTAATAATTTTTCCAGTAATTTCTCCAACTTGTTCATCTATATAATTTAATAAAAAATCTTTATGAGAATGCATTAGCTTTACTAAAAATTCATTTTCATTCGACCATATAATAGTGCTTTGAAAAAAATTTTTAAAAGACCTCATTGGTAAAATTGCCAATGGCCCAGTATTATAAAAAACCTCATAAGCTGTATTGTTAAGTTTTTTTTCATGAAAAAAATTTAACACAAGGGCACTTTCTGAATAGTTTTTTTTAAATACTTTATTACCAACCAATTTTCTCGTAACACTATTTTTGCCATCTGCTGCAATTACTAACCTTGAGTTTATTTCTTTATTTTGCATATATGATTTTGAATATTGTTTATTTACTTCTATTTTTTGCAAAATAGTATTGTTAAATATTTTTGTATTATCAAAATCTAACAACTTAGTATTTAATATTTCACTAAATTTTTT
The DNA here is from genome assembly GCA_018657885.1 of Pelagibacteraceae bacterium. Taxonomy (GTDB): domain Bacteria; phylum Pseudomonadota; class Alphaproteobacteria; order HIMB59; genus CACPNW01. Next base: position 8,996 of record JABHWG010000159.1, on the reverse strand, counting down.
ATTCTCAATAACATATCCTAGTTTTTTATTTTTGATATTATTTGAAAATAAAATTTTATTTGTAGAAATTCTATCATAAACTTTTATTGTTTTTATTGGCTCAGCATGTTTATCTAAATATGTCCATAACGATAGACTTTCTAAAAATTGTTTTGAACCCTCAGAAACCGCCACGGTTCTAGTATCATTAAAGGATTTTTTTGTTTTTATGAAAGGAGATCTGTCTATAACTGTTACTTTATAGTTCAAAGAAGATAAACTATGTGCCACAACGAGGCCGACGAGACCTGCCCCTATTATTAGCACATCTGTATCTATTTCTTTCATAATTTTCTTCGAATTACCTTATTCTATATGTATTACAAATTATATTATTAATTATGTTCAACTACGGTAATTTCAAACTTTTTTTATCAAAAATTTCCATTGGGATTGTGTTGATTTGTTTTTCATCCTTTTTAATAATTAGTATTTTAACACATAGCCCAAATGATCCGGGAATTGGCAAATTAAGTGGAAGTACTGAAATTATAAATTTTTTTGGCTTGTGGGGGGCAATTTCCTCTAGTCTTTTTTTAATTTTGTTTGGAAGGCTGTCTTTGATATTTATTGTTTTCCTTCTTTACTCAGGTTTTTTATTGAGTCTAGGGCTTAAATCAACACAGTATTTTTTAAAATTTCTTCTTGTTATACTTTCTTCTATATTAATTAGCTTTACACTAGTTTTACATGATTTAAAATTATTTGAAACTGGCCTAATTCCCAAGTTGTTGTTTGATATTTTTTCATACTATTTACCAGTGATGGTTAATGGTTTTTTGTATAAATTCATAATTAGTTTTTTGTTTATAATAATTTCACTTATTTTTTTAGTATTTACCTTTTCAATAAGGTTGAGGCTTTTAAAAAAAATATTTTTAAAAATATTTAGTTCTAGTTTTTTAATTTTTATAAAAACATCAAAAGTTATTAAATCTCCTCTTGAAAAAAAAAATTATACTAAAACAAGTAAAATAAAATCAAAAAACGAACCGACGATATTAAAAAATACAAAAGTCCTTAAATCTAAAATTACACGAAACAAAACAGGCACAGGTATTATGGCGTTTGAAAATGAATTTATTTTTAATCTTCCTACAAACGATTTATTAATAAAATCAAACACAAAGAATTCTCACAGAAAAGAGGTTGAAAATATAAATAAAATTAACTCTTCAAAACTTGAAAAAGTTTTGGCAGAATATGGTGTAATTGGAAAGGTTATTGGTTATAAAACTGGCCCAATAGTCACCCTTTATGAGTTTATTCCTAGTGCTGGTATTAAGGCGAGTAAAGTAATCGGTCTTTCTGATGATATAGCAAGAGCAATGTCTTCAGTATCAGCAAGAATATCCTCCCAACCCGGAAAAACAAGTTTGGGAATAGAGATACCTAACCTTAAAAGAGAGAGTGTTGTTTTTGGAGACTTGGTTGAGGGACCAAGATTTCAAGCAGAAAATAATTCTTTAACATTAGCTCTTGGTAAAGATATATCTGGACAATTAGTTTACGCAGATTTAGAAAAAATGCCCCATCTTTTAATTGCAGGAACAACAGGCTCAGGCAAGTCTGTTGGTATCAACACTATAATAATGAGTATATTGTATAGGTTCAAACCAGATGAATGCAAGCTTATATTAATTGATCCAAAAATGCTTGAGTTAAGCATTTATGAAAACATACCCCACCTTTTAACTCCAGTTGTAACCAACCCAAATAAAGCAGTATTCGCATTAAAGTGGGTAGTTAAGGAAATGGAAAATAGATACAAGTTAATGAGCTCACTTAATGTTAAACATATAAATTCATATAATGAAAAATCAAAAAAGATTCTTGCTACTGGAAAAAAATTATACAAAAATGTTCAAACTGGAATTGATGATGAAACAAGACAACCAATTTTTGAAAAAAGAGAAATACCTCTAGAAAAAATGCCTTTTATAGTTGTTGTTATAGATGAAATGGCTGACCTCATGATGGTTGCAGGAAAAGAGGTTGAGAATCTTGTACAAAGACTAGCACAAATGGCAAGGGCCTCTGGTATACATTTAGTAACAGCAACACAAAGACCAAGTGTAGATGTTATAACAGGAACAATTAAGGCTAATTTTCCTAGTAGATTAAGTTATAAAGTAGCAAGTAAATTTGACAGCAGAACAATTTTAAATGAGATGGGTGCAGAACAGTTATTAGGTAGTGGAGATATGTTATTTTTAGAAAATGGAGCAAATTTAAAAAGATTACATGGTGGTTTTTTGTCTGAAGATGAAATTGAAAAGATTGTAAGATCAATAAAAGAGCAGGCTATTTTTGATCAAAAAAATGAGATCACACTTGAGGGGGAAAATGAAGATGGCTCAATGGTATTTGGGTTTGATGATGGTGAGGTTGATGCCTTATATGCGAAAGCTGTAGATATTGTTATAAGCCAACAAAAAGTATCTACTAGTTATATTCAAAGATATTTACAAATTGGTTATAACAGGGCTGCAAGAATAGTGGAAAAGATGGAAGAGGAAGGGCTAATATCGGAGGCAAACAATGCTGGAAAAAGACAAGTACTTAGAAAAAATTAATTATCTAATTTTTTTGGTAATTATTCTTTTTTCTCAAGGCTTAATTGCAGAGACCCTTAAATTAAAAATAATAAAATATAACAATGACCTAAAAAATAGTTCAGCACTATTTTTACAAAATGATGGAGACAGTCTTGAAGAGGGTATAATTTATTTTGGTATTGATCGAATAAAAATTGATTATACAAAACCCATAAAACTAACTCTTATTTTATCAGAAAAAAAAGGAATATATACAAATCACGAATTACGAGAATCTCAATATTTTAATACAAATAAAAGCTATATAAAAGTTTTTTTTAAAATCCTCAAAGGTGATAATTTTTTGGACAAACCAAAAATGTTGGAAAATTTTGTTGAACTTAATCATGACTTTAGTCTGAATAACAATATTTATAAAATAAAAATTATTTATGAGTATGATCCAATAAAATTAAGAAAAATAATAATTTTAGAAAATAATCAAAAAATAGAGATGGGTTTTTATAATCACAATAATTTAGAAACTTATGAAAAAAAATTTTTTTCTATGATAAATCCTTATTTAGATTAATTCTCTAAAAAAAACACATCTTCCTTTGATGAAATTTGAATTTCACTTTCAATTTTCAAAAGCTTTCTTCTTATTCTTGTTAAATGGCTCTCTATAGTTTTTGTTTCTATGTCTTTTTTAATTTTTAAAATTTCTTCCAGAAGAAACTCTCTTGTAATCTGTTTTTTTTCAAACAGAACAATTAAGATTTCTTTTTCCAAAGGGGTTAACAGCATGCTTTCTCCTGAATTAATATTGCTAATTTTTTCATCTAATATTTCAATATTTTTTAAAATTAAAGTTTTAGAGATAAAGGTAGTATTAATTTCATCTAAAAATTTTTTTACATTTGAGTGTCCATAAAAAAAATTTACATTATGAGCTTTTATAGTGTCATTAAATTTATGTTTGTTTGAGAAAAAAACCACAACATTGTTATTAGAAAAGAATGATTTATTTATTTCTTTAGGAATATCATTTTTTAAAACCAAAAGAGTGTTGTTATTTTTAAACTTATGATTGCCGGCTTCATCAAGAGTTAAAGGAACAACAATAAAATCAACAAGTATTTCGTTAATTATTTCAAACAAAGGTGCTTGTGAATAGATATAGAGTGTGTGTTTCATATCCTTTTTCCAAATAAAACTGTTCCCAGCCTTATATATTGTGGATTAAACTCTAAGGCCTCTAAATAATCAGAACTCATACCAATACTTGGATTACCTAAACCGAGGTCTTGTGACAAATCGCAGATTAATCTAAAATGTTTTTTAGGATCTTCGTTTATAGGCGGGATACACATTAAGCCAGATATGTTTTTTAACCCATATGATCTACAAAGTTGTAAAAAAAAAAATGTTTCTTCTGGCATAACACCACTTTTTGTTGCTTCTTTTCCAGTGTTTACTTGGATGAAAAAAGATTTATTTTTTATTTTCTCTGGAAACTTTACCAATTCTTTTAAAAGCTTTTCTCTATCAAGAGTATGAAAAACATCAAATAATTCGAGAGCCTGTTTAACTTTATTTGTTTGAAGGGGCCCCGTTAAATGAAGTTTTATGTTTTTTTGTTTGCTTAAAATGTTCTCAAATTTTAATTTAGCCTCTTGAACCCGGTTTTCACCAAAAATTTGAAGCCCACTTGAGATTGCCGACACAACATCACTTAATGGGTGGTTTTTAGAAATAGCTATAATTTTGGTTTTTTTTCCTAAATTATTGATAATTTCACGTATTTTCTGGTATTTTTTTAAATCAAACATATTAAATTGTTGTATTTTTACAACATTTTATAAAAATAATAGTATTTTATTATGCTTTTTTTGTACATTTTTCAAATTTTTAATAAATACTATAGTCAATGGAAGAAAGTCTTTCATTAATTAATGAATATTCATTAACTCAAAAGGAGTAATTATGAAAAAAGAACTATTAATGGCTTCTGCTTTAGTTTCAACTCTTGGTGCAGCTTCTGTTGCTCAAGCAGTTACAGCAACTATGGCTGGAAGCATGAAAGTTGGTGTTGAGTTCGAAAGCCCTACAGGCGGAACTGATACTAATAACGTTAAAGATCAATCTAACTTTAACATTTCTCTTAGCGAAACTACTGACGCTGGAACTACTATCTCAACAAGTTTTGAAATTGTAGACGAAGGTACTGTATCAGCTGATGATGACAACGCTATTAAACTTACTTTCACTGACGGATCAGCTCTTGAATTATTAAACGCTGGTAACGCTGCTGGAACTCACGTTGTTTCTGTACCAAGTGCAGGTGGAGAGCAAGGTATTGGCGGAACTTCAAGTAACAACGCACCGACTGGTGTTGATTTTGGTGCAGATTCAAGTGTTCTAGGTGTTGAGTGGCATTCAGCTGCTGACTTTTTGGCTGATGGCCTAAAAATTTCTGCTTCATACAGTACTGACAGTGGCGCTGCTGCTACAGCTACTGCAAGAACTGATAGCTCATGGGGTATTGGTGCTACTTATGTAACAACAGCTGGTGATACTACACTAACTATTGGTGGTGGTGTTGCTCAAGCTGAAATTGCAAAAACTGGAACAGCATTAACTAATGATTCTAATGGTTTTAACATTGGTATTAGTGCAGTAACTGGCGACCTAACTGTAGGTCTAGGTTTTGGTGATGGTGATAGTTTTGAAGACGAAGGTGGTGGAACACATACACAAGTTGATGGTAGTGTTATGACAGCTGGTATTAGTTATGTTACTGGAGATCTAACTTTAGCTGTAGGTATCACAGCTGGTGAAGCTAAAGATAGTACAACTGTTGGTACTGCAGGAACTACTGATGACTCACATGATTCAACTGGCGCAAGTGTAACTTACGCTGTAGCTTCAGGTGTATCAGCTGTTCTTGGTTATACTACTGTTGACCAACAAGATGAGGGTGCTTCAGACTCAAGTTCTGGTGGATCTGCATGGTATATTGGTGCATCTATGTCATTCTAATCTAAGATTAGTTTAATTTTTATAAAAAGGCGCTTTTATTAAAGTGCCTTTTTTTATGTTTTACTTTTGCTCATCAATACAATATTTATCAAAAAATGTTAAAATCTTATCTTTTTCTAATAATATTTATGTTGTTGTTGATAGGGTGTAACAAAAATCTAACTGAAGAAGAAAAAAAAGCCATGTGGGATAAAGCACAAACTCGTGGCGAGATTATAAATAGATCAGGAACGCCTTTTAATTTAGCCACAGACCCAGATTTAGCAATGAGTGATGCAAAAAATCGACTACGTACAGGCGGGGGATTATTAGGCAAGAAAGCTAATTTTAATTTCCTTGGAGAGGATGATGGAAGTTCCTCTCAAACATCTACTATTGGAATGCCTATAAATGCTTATTTGTGGAAAGCCTCAATAGAAACTATTAATTTTATGCCGTTATCTTCAACAGATCCATTCGCGGGTACCATCATTACAGATTGGTATACAACAGAAACAAACCTAAATGAACGTTGTAAATTAAATGTTTTTATTAACGGCCAAGAGTTAAAAACTGAAAATTTGAAAGTTTCATCGTTTTGTCAGTCACTTAAGAACAATCAGTGGGTAAATATGCCTTCAAGCTCTGAAAATAATATCAGATTAGAAAATGCCATTCTTAATAAGGCAAAAAAGCTTAAATTAACCTCTGGTTAAATATAGTGATCTCACGATACAATCATAAGGTTGCAGAAAAGAAATGGCAAAACCAGTGGATAGATAAAAAAATATTTGAGTCAAAAAAAGACAATAATAAAAAAAAATATTACGTTTTAGAAATGTTTCCATATCCTTCAGGAAAAATTCATATGGGGCATGTAAGAAATTATACATTAGGTGATGTTGTTGCTAGGTATAAGAAATTAAAGGGCTTTAATGTTATGCATCCTATGGGCTGGGATGCTTTTGGTTTACCTGCTGAAAATGCAGCGATAACAGAAAAAAAGAACCCAGAAGATTGGACTTATAAAAATATACAAACAATGAAAGGTCAACTTAAAAGCATGGGCTTCTCTTTTGATTGGAAAAAAGAATTAGCAACATGTCACCCAGACTACTACAAACATGAACAAGGGTTTTTTATTGAGATGTTTAAAAAAGGCCTGGCTTATAAAAAAGAATCTGAAGTTAATTGGGATCCAGTCGATGAAACTGTTTTAGCCAATGAACAAGTAATTGATGGTCGTGGGTGGAGATCAGGTGCCGTAATAGAAAAAAAACACTTATCTCAATGGTTCTTAAAAACTAGTAAATATTCAGAAGAGTTGCTTGAAAACTTAAATGAACTGAAAGAATGGCCAGACAAAGTTAAAACAATGCAAACAAACTGGATTGGTAAATCCGTTGGAGCAGAAATAAATTTTAACATCATAAATAGCATCGAAAAAGAAAAAAAAATAAAAATTTATACAACAAGACCTGACACTTTATATGGTGCAACATTTATTGCAATCTCAAGCCAACACAACCTTGCTAAAAAATTATCGGAACAAGATAATACAATAAAAAAATTTATTAAAGAATGTGAACAATCAAACCCTGATAAAGAAAAGTTAGGTCTAAACACTGGGATTAGGGTTGAGCACCCTATAACAAAGAAACATTTGCCGGTTTATATAGCTAACTTTGTGCTTATGGATTATGGACTTGGGGCCATTTTTGGTTGCCCAGCCCATGATCAAAGAGATCTTGATTTTGCAAATAAATTTAATTTAGATGTAATAATGGTTGTTGAACCAATCAGTAATATTAAAAAAATTACTGATACTGCTTTCACTGGTGAAGGAAAGCTAATAAACTCTGATTTTTTAAATGGACTTGATATAGAAAGTGCAAAAAATAAGATTATTGAATTTTTACAATTAAAAGGATTGGGGTCCCCTAAAGTAAATTATAAACTTAAAGACTGGGGTGTTTCAAGACAAAGATATTGGGGCTGTCCAATACCAATTTTGTACAGAGAGGATGGAGAAGTTATTCCTGTCTCAAAAAAAAATCTTCCTGTGTTGCTTCCAAAATATAATACAGAAAATGGTGTTTTAAAATCACTTAAAGATATTGAGGGTTGGAAAAAAACTATTTGCCCAGAAACAGGAATGAAGGCGGTAAGAGAAACTGATACCTTTGATACTTTTTTTGAATCATCTTGGTATTATTTAAGATTTTGTAATCCTCGACTTAATGATGCTATTGATTTTGAAGAGGTTAAATATTGGTTACCAGTTGACCAATATATCGGTGGTATAGAGCATGCCATCTTGCACTTACTATATTCTCGTTTTTTTACAAAAGCTCTTAGAGACTTAAATTATTTAGATTTAAATGAGCCTTTTAAGGGTCTTTTTACACAAGGAATGGTTACACACAGAACTTTCAAAAACACTAAAAATGAATGGTTAGAACCAAGTGAAATTATTGCCCATGGTGAAAAAATATTAGACTTACATGGCGGTGTTGTTTCTTCTGGAAATATAGAAAAAATGAGCAAGTCAAAAAAAAATGTTATAGACCCAACAGAAATTATAGAGCTTTATGGCGCCGATACAGCTAGGTGGTTTATGTTATCAGACAGTCCTCCAGACAGAGATCTAGAATGGACGGAAAGGGGTGTTGTATCCTCATATAAATTTATAAATAAATTATGGGATATAGCAGAAAAGTCTAGCTTATATAAACCAAACTTAAATAAAAATATAATAAATCAACTAGATGGTTTTGATAAAATTATAAATGAAATTTCTATTAACATAGAAAGCTTCCATTTTAATAAGTCAGTTGCTAAAATTTATGAATATGTAAATTTGTTATCCTCTCTTATGGGCGAAGAAAACATTAGTGAGGATGAATTAAGAGAAGCTATTAAAAACCTTTCAATTATAATACATCCGTTTATTCCTCATATAAGTGAAGAGATCTGGGAAAAAACAAATAATTGTGGCCTTTGTGCGACTGCTAATTGGCCTAAAACAAAAAAAATAATTGTATTAGAAACATTCAAGATGCCTATTCAAATAAATGGCAAAACAAGATCCTTGATAGATGTTAATAAAGATGATGATAAAAACCTTATATTAGAAAGGGTTATGAAAGATAATAAAATAATTAAATATATAGAAAATAAAGAGGTTGTAAAAACAATATTTGTAAAGGATAAAATAGTTAACTTAGTTGTAAAATGATTAAAAAAACACTTATCTCTTTATTATCTATAATAATTTTATCTTGTAGCAATATTGATCTTGTTTTGAAAGAAAGTAGCTCTCCTAATCACCTTAAAAACAATGTTTTGGTTGTTGTTGATGGAGAGGAGAAGCAAAGACTTGAAAGAGAGCTTCGCTCT
>JABHWG010000141.1 GCA_018657885.1 Pelagibacteraceae bacterium | reverse complement strand
TCTCCAACCGACAATCCTGTGTTCCCTGCTTTTACGAGTTCTAGAAAAACAGCTAAACGCGGAGCTGAGCCAATTGCTTTAAATCCCTTGGCTATTAAATCTATTTCTAACATAATTATATAACTAGTAATATAGTTATATAAATAAGTCAATTATATATTTAAATTAACCTTCAACATCCCTCGCGGTTAATATAGTCCTCCCTCAAAAGAACAACCACATAATCACACAAATCAAGCCAACTAAAAAACCTCCCCTTTCCCCTCGTTATTTTCCCCCTTAATCCCGTATCGGTTTTGTGGTAGGGTAATCGTGATGAAAAAATTTCTCTATTATTTATCAATATCAATTATACTTACTACTATTTCCTACTCAAAAAATGTTTTCTCAAAATCTCTTGATTCCGATGCAACTATAGATGGAAGATGGCGTGGTATAACTTTATGTAAGTGGGATATAGAGAACTGGGGTGGTGGTGAATATGAACTTGGTAATGGTAAATTTTCATCAGTTTTAGATTTTTCTATAATCACTGAGAATGGTGAAAAAAAACTTAAAGGCAAAAGATTTGTAAATTTTGGAGACAGAACGAGTAAAATACTTTCATACAAAATAAAGAAAAAAACTTTATCTGTTGAAGATCAAGCACCTTGGGATGATAAATCTTATACGTGGAAAGGTAAGTTGATTACTGATAACAGAATTGAATTTAAAAATAATAATGGATGCAAATCTACTGTTTATAGAACTGAAGAAATATCTTTTGACTCATATTCTCCAAGAAATTTACTAGACTATGTAGATGGGGTAGAAAATGATGAGCAATATACAATTCCTGGTTTATTGACTTTTCCTGATGATAATCAAGAAAAATACCCAGTTATGATTATGGTCATGAATTCTGGTTGTGGTTTATATAAAAGAGAATTTACAAATGGAGTAGATATAAAAAAAGTAGGTGTCGCTACTCTAGAAATGGATAACTGCAAACCTAGAGGATTAAGTGTATTTAATCCAATCGGAGCAGGAAATTTTAATGTTTTAAATCCATGGATGGGTGCAGCAGATGTACTTTTTGCCCTAAAATTTTTGCAAAATCATCCAAAAGTAGATCCTGATAAAATTGGTATAATGGGATTTAGTTGGGGAGGCCAAGTAACTATGTGGTCAGGCTTAGATTTAATTAGAAAATCAATTGTTGGAGAGGATAGTGATTTTGCGTTAAGGGTTTCTTATTATCCTTTTTGCAGATCTTTTGATGACCCTAATTATTCAAAAAATAAACTTCATTTTTTCATAGGAGAAAAAGATGCTGCACCACCTATTTATTGTGAAAATATGGTCAATACTTTTAATAAACTTGGTTTTGATATGTCTATTGATGTTTTTCCTGATGCGTACCATAATTTTGATGATGCAAATTGGGATTCAAAAACTAAGTTTCAACCAAGAAGTTGGTATGTAACAGATAAGTGTAATTTATGGATTGCAAAGGATTATACAAGATCATGGAGGTTAGATGACATGAGAATAGAATTAGATAACTACCTTGATTGGAATGTAAGAGGTGATCCTTATTATAAAGAGTATGTTAAAGAATGTGAAAACAATGGAGTTACCTATGGGCGAAATGATAGAGCATCCCAACTAGCGTCTACAAAATTAATACAGTTAATAAATCAATATCTTAAATAATTTACCTATCAACATTCCTCTTAGTTCGTGGTAGGGTAATCGTGATGAAAAAAATTCTTGTTACTTGCTGGTTTTCTTATTATTCCTCTTTTATGCATGCTTCTATATTTTCATATTTTAGAATAATTTTCTGAATATTTCAAATAAAACAAAATATATTCTTTTATTATATAAAAAATCTATATTTATAGAAAATTATTCTTTATAGTTAATAATCGCCGATTTGAAAATCAGATTGCGGGCGATAAATAAATGCAGCTAAAGAGATGAATACAATTCATCCCTAATGCTTGGAGTAATTTTAAATTTATTTAAAAAAACTCAAGAAGGAATAAAATGAATCAATTAAATAAATTAAATAAATTAAATGCATTCATATCAATATGTATTTTTAACCTAATATTTTCATTAAATTTATTTGCGGCCGAACCTTTAGTCAGCTCTGAGTGGTTAAATGATAATCTAACTAATAATAAAATAGTAATTTTAGATATAAGAAATAAAATTGATGGGGGTTCAAAAGAATCTTTTGAGCAAGGTCATATACCTAACTCTGTTTATAGTAATTATCTTGAAGATGGTTGGCGTACTACAGTGGAAGGAATAGTAGGGAAAATTCCTGCTTTAACAGATCTTGAGATATTAATTGGCAGTCTGGGTATTGATAATAATAGTCATGTTATAATAGTCCCTGGTGGAGTAAGCTCTTCTGATTTTGGAAGTGCAGCTCGCGTTTATTGGACTTTTAAAGTGTTAGGTCATGAAGAAATTTCTATATTAGATGGGGGATATAAAGATTGGGATAAGAAATTTCCTGGCATAAAAAATTTAGGTTTTAAAATGCCTAAGAAAAAAAACTTTAAGGCAAACTTTCAATCACAATTTCTTGCTACCACAGATGAGGTGTTAGAAAAGTTAAATGATAGTTCAGTATCTTTTATTGATGCTAGATCAGAAGAACAATATTTGGGGGAAAAGAAACATGGTAAAGCTCTCTCAGCTGGAACAATACCCGGAGCTATAAACTTTAAGCAATTCGATATGATTACAGAAAATACCACGTTTGTTAAAGATTTAAATAACCTGGAGGAATTAGCTTTTAATTCAGGCGTTGATCCCAATAATACAAATATTGCTTTTTGTAATACTGGTCATTGGGCTGCGACGGCCTGGTTTACTTTGAGTGAAGTTTTAAAATTGCCTAATACAAAAATGTATGATGGATCAATGGTTGAGTGGACAGCGGATACTTCGCGCCCGTTAGACAACAAATTATAATTTGATAAAAAGAAATCCTTTTGAATAATTTATTTATGAGGATTTCTTAATTAAACAAATGTCTCTTTTTAAAAAAATATTTTTACAATCTAAAATAGATTTTCCAATGTTATTTTTTGGAACAAGCATTTTATTATTTATTCTATTTTTTTTGCTTATTAATTATTCATTAAAGCATTTTTTGCTTTTAATTATTGGTGGGGCTTTGGGCTTTGTTCTTTTCCATTCATCTTTTGGATTTACCGGATCATGGAGAAGTTTTATTAATGAAAGAAAAGGTAATGGTATAAGATCTCAATTACTGGCAATTGGATTATCTATGTTATTAATAGTTCCTTTTATTGGAAATGAAAGTTTCTTTGGCTCGATAATCGTAGGGAGTTTCGGACCAGTTGGAGTTTCTGTAATTATTGGATCTTTTTTATTTGGCCTAGGCATGCAGTTAGGTGGAGGTTGCGGTTCTGGCACTTTATATAATGTGGGAGCTGGTAATACGCGCATGTTAATTACTCTTATTTTTTTTATTCTAGGTTCTTTATTAGGAACACTTCATTTACCTTGGTGGTCATCGTTACCTTCTTTTGGAGTTATATCACTTTCTTCTTACATAAGCACTGTGCCCACATTGATTATCCAGGGAATTTTATTAATCATTATTGCAATGTTTACAATATTTTATGAAAAGAGAGGTAAAAAAAATATTTCAACCATTTATCAAAAAACTGACACTTCTTTTTTTAGAGTTTTTGTATTTGGCAATTGGCCTTTATTGTGGGGCGCTATAGCAATAGCTTTACTGAGTATAATAATGATATTTATTGCTGGTCATACATGGTCAGTAACTTTTGCCCTTGGTTTGTGGGGAGCTAAAATAGCCTCACATATTGGGATAGATGTTTCTCAGTGGGAATACTGGAAAGGCAGTTATCAGGCACAAGCGCTTCAAAGAAGTATTCTAACTGATTCAGTTTCCCTTACCAATATTGGATTATTACTTGGAGCATTTATTGCCTCAAATTTATCAGGTAAAAACAACTCAAAGATAAACATATCACTTTTACCTTTTTTTGCTGCAATTTTAGGAGGCATACTAATGGGATACGGCGCTAGATTAGCTTTTGGTTGCAGTATTGGCGCTTTATTTAGCGGTATTGCCTCAGGAAGCATGCATGGATGGTTGTGGTTATTATTCGCATTTGCTGGATCTTATTATGGAATAAAACTAAGGCCTTATTTTAAATTGTAATGATTTTATTTATAATTAAAAAATTAAAGCGAGAAAAAAACATTACATTTTTATTTTTATTTTTATTATTTATTTTACTGGGCTTTGATCATTTCAATACAAAAAATAATATATATATTAATCTTGAAGAAGAAGGTCACCTTGAACACCACGCAGAAGATTCTCCATGTGGAATGTGAGTTAAATCTATATTATAAAAGTTATTAATAATAAGAACTTAAATTAACTCAATATCCCTTGTGGTTAGTGGTAGGTAATCGTGATGAAAAAAATTCTTGTTACTTGCTGGTTTTCTTATTATTCCTCTTTTATACATGCTGCTATATTCTCTTATTTTAGAATAATTTTCTGAATATTTCCAATAAAAAAAAATATATTCTTTTTTTTATATAAAAAATATATATTTTTATAAAATAATTCTTTATGGTCAATGATCGCTAATTTGATAGTCAGATTGCGGGCGATTTATAAATACAGCTAAAGAGATATACCTTAAAAATCTATATCTCTTTTTATAAGTGTTGTTGAAGTTAATGGAGAAAAAAATGAACAAAAGAGGATTATTAGAAAGACTTAAAAATGATTCAATAATATGTGCAGAAGGATTTCTCTTTGAGGCAGAAAGAAGGGGTTATCTTGCTTCGGGAGAGTTTGT
>JABHWG010000128.1 GCA_018657885.1 Pelagibacteraceae bacterium | reverse complement strand
GTTCCAAAAACAAAATGAGCAATCAAGTTTTGTGACATTATTTTAAATTTATTTTCACTTTTTGATGCAAAAAAACCTAGGTTAAAAGCAAAAGGCATTAGATAGCACCAAGAACCTAAAACAGAAATAAAACCAATAAAATAAGCAAGTAGAATAGATGGGTGATTAAACATCAATAAATTTAATGAAATATAAAAAATACCATAAATTATACCTATTAAATAATGGATTACGTATCCCCATATCAATTCATTTTCTTCTTGCTCATCATCAGCAATTGTTATCCTTGTATAAATTCCTTTTTTGTAACCAAGGAAGTACCTTCCTATAAGATCCCATTTGGGTTTATCTACTCCATATGCATAATTTAGTGATAGTTGAAAAATATCAAATATAATTGTGGCTATTACACCCGATATTAAGCCTTGAATAATTAACATTTAAAGACAATATTAAAATTAAATAAAATATCAATAATATAAAATTTTATGGTTTATTATTATGAAATATATGTAAGTAATTAATTATGAAATTTGACAAATTCTTTAAACAATACAACCAATCTATTTATGATCTATTAAATAATGTGGATACAAACTTAATTGAGCACTCAGTAAGTTTAATAAATAATTGTTATAATAATGGTGGCAAAGTGTACATCGTAGGTAATGGTGGAAGTTCATCAATAGCTAGTCATGTTAGTGTGGATTTTGCAAAGGTTGCGAATGTTCCTTCTGAAACATTTAATAATTCAAATCTAATTACTTGTTTTGCTAATGATTATGGGCATGAAAATTGGGTCAGTGAGGCTATTAAAGCCTATATGCAAAAAAATGATATGATCATTTTAATTAGTAGTAGTGGAACTTCTCTAAATATAGTTAATGCAGCAAAATATTGTAAAGAAAAAAATATTTCATTGATTACCTTAAGTGGCTTTAGTAATAATAATCCATTATCTAAGCTTGGTAATATAAATATTCATGTCCAGTCAGAGAGTTATAATTTTATCGAAATGTCCCATCATATAATTTTGGTTTCAATAGTTGATATATTTGCTCAAAAATTAAACTAAGTGCCACAAAAAGTTTGGTGTATTTTTTCCTCTTCCTTTGGAGGCTCCGAATATTTTTTTTGTATATTGTGATTATATGGGTTTTTAAATATATCCATTGTTTTAATCAAGTTATTAAAATCATTATCATCAGACTCTTTTAATATTTTATCAATTATATGATTTCTAGGAATTATATATGGGTTAATATCTATGTGTTTTTCTTTATTTTTATTTAGTTTTTTTCTATCATCAAGTTTTATTTTCCAATCTTTAATAAACTCATATTTATCAATATTGTTATTTTCAATATCAATAAAGGTGTTCGTGTAATCAAGCTTAAAAACATGCATTATATTTAATAATTCTTTGATTAAATTTATATCCTCTTTATATTCTTGATTAATATTTATTTTTTTTTTCATCATAGAAACCCACAGATCATAATACTTAATCTCAAAATTTTTAAGCACAGTCTCAATTTTTTTAATTGCTAAATTTTCATCTTCATCAATTAAGTAGAGGAAGGTTTCTGCTAATCTTGCTAGGTTCCATAAAGCAATTTTAGGTTGGTTATTAAAAGAATACCGTCCCTTATGATCAATTGAGCTAAATACTTTATTAGGATTATATTCGTCCAAGAAGGCACATGGGCCATAATCAATTGTTTCTCCTGATAATGACATATTATCAGTATTCATAACGCCATGAATAAAGCCAACTCTTTGCCATTCTAAAATTAAATTAATTTGACTCTCAGCAACTTTTTTATAAAAATCTAAGTATTTATTTTTGTTATTTTTTAATTCAGGATAAAGTCTTTCGATAGAATAATCTAACAACTCTTTAGTATTTTCTTTTTTATTACTTATTTGAGCTAGTTGAAATGTGCCCACACGAATATGACTTTTAGCCACTCTAACTAAAATACCACCTTGTTCAAAACCAGTTCTCATTATTTTTTCTCCAGTTTTTAAAACAGCTAATGACCTTGTTGTTTTAATATTTAGGTTATGCATTGCCTCGCTTATAATGAATTCT
>JABHWG010000070.1 GCA_018657885.1 Pelagibacteraceae bacterium | reverse complement strand
CAGCCTGAACTGCTTCCAAATAAGTATTAAAATAATCTACATATAATTGATTGTGTGTCCACATCGATAAATTAACATCTCTTGCATTAGAAGTTGTATTAAAACTTAAAATAAAGACAAGAGATAATAAAAAAGATTTATATAATTTTATCATTTTTCCTCCTAAATTTAACTTATCTTAATATTAAAGGTTAAGAAATCAAGATCTTAAAAAAAATTTATTAATATATAACTAATAATTATTGATATAAACAAAACTACTATTAGGCTTTATTATTAAATTAATAGATATTTAATTAGTATATTTTCTGAGATAACTTATCATCGGAGTAAAGCTGGGACATAACTGATAAGGATTTTGGTTTGATTTTTGAGGCGTTACCAGCAGTACCAAATTCCTCTAATCTTTGTTTTACAATTACTTTCATTCCATCTTTTGAGTCCAACAAATATTTTCGTGGATCAAATTGAGAAGGATCATTATGGAAATGTTTTCTGATTGCCGCAGTTGAGGCTAATCTTAAATCAGTATCGATATTAATTTTACGTACACCATTTTTAATACCTTCTTGAATTTCACTAATAGGAACTCCATATGTTTCTTTAATTTTTCCACCAAACTCATTTATTGTTTTTATTAAATCTTGAGGTACGGATGAAGATCCGTGCATAACTAAATGGGTTGATGGTAATTTTTTATTAATTTCTTTTATTCTATCAATTGCTAATGTGTCTCCAGTTGGAGGTCTAGTAAATTTATAGGCACCGTGACTAGTTCCTATAGCAATAGCCAATGCATCCACTTGAGTTTCTCTAACAAATTCTGCAGCCTCATCAGGATCAGTTAGTAATTGGTCATGAGATAAAATTTCTTCAGCCCCTACCCCGTCTTCTTGGTCACCCATACCCGTCTCTAAAGAGCCCAGGCATCCTAATTCACCCTCAACAGATACGCCATGAGCATGAGCTATTTCAACAGTTTCTTTCGTAACCTTAACGTTAAAATTAAAATCAGAAGGAGTTTTTTGATCCTCAAGCAAGGATCCATCTCTCATTACAGAGCTAAAACCAAGATCAATACAAACTTTACAATCATCATTTGATCCACCATGATCTTGATGCATTACAATAGGAATATCTGGAAACTCTTCGATTGCAGCCTCCATCATACTTTTTATAAATTTTGGACCAGCATATTTTCTAGCTCCAGCAGATGCTTGAACAATAACCGGGCTATTTAATTCTTCTGCCCCCTCCATTATTGCTCGAATTTGTTCTAAATTATTTACATTAAATGCAGGTACGCCATAATTATTTTCAGCAGCGTGATCTAATAGTTGTCGAAGTGAAATTAGTGACATATTGAATGTCTTCATAAACCTAATAATAATTAATTCAATAAAACTGTGAAAGAAATTTTTAAATATTCATGTTTAATTTTTTTATACTCATTAGCAGGCGTGTATATTTCTACCTGCTTTGCGATTGATTTAAAAATACAAGGCTATGAAGAAAGGTTTATTGGATTAGGATTATCGTTTTGGGGTGTTGGTGTCATTATAGGGGCTCTTTTACATAATCAAGTAAGAAAAAAATTCAATTTAATTTCAACTATTTTTTTAGGATCATTTATTCAATTATTAATTTCTCTAATATTCCTACTTGAGATAAATATATATCTAGTAGCGTTAATGCAGTTAATTGCTGGAGTATTAAATGCAGTCAATTCATTAACTATTGAGAGTTTTATTAGTGATAAATATAAAAAATCTTCAGGTTTTTATATTTCTTTATTTTGGTCTTCTGCTGGTTTAGGTGCAATTTCAGCGAGTCTTATTATAGCTATAAATGGTATTAATAATCTTACATATTATTTTGCAGTATTATTTTACATTCTACATTTTATTCCAATTTTAATATTTAGAAAATCTTTCATAAGAATTTATATAGAAAATATTCACATAAGATTATCAAAAGATAACTTAAAAAAAATTCAATACCTTCTGATTTGTGTAATTTTATTTGGTGCATGTGATGCAGGCTTTAGCTCTTTGTTTCCATCTTATTTAATTGAAGAATCATTTAAAGATAAACAAATAGGACAAATAAATTTTTTAGCTGGTGGAATAGCCTTATTTTTTTATCCATTAATGGGAAAATTAGTAGATAATTATAACAAGACAATAATTTTTAATACTTTTTGTTTTATAAATTTAATTAACTTAATTGCACTTCACTATATAAATGATTTTTATTTGTACATAATTTGTGTAGCATTTTATTATTATACGATTGGTACAGTTTTTTTAATTACATTTAATATTGTTGGAAAGGTATTAAGTGGAGGAGCAATTACTTTTGGAATAGCTGGTCATTATATAAGTGAAAATATTGGAAGTTTTCTAGGACCAAACTTAATTGGCAATATCGTAAATATAGATATGAATTATTTTTTCTTAGTTTTTTTTATTTTATATCTTTTTGTTATTGGTTTTTTTAATTTTAATCAGTTTAAAAATGGTGGGCTCTCAGGGACTTGAACCCCGGACCACCCCGTTATGAGCGGGGCGCTCTAACCAACTGAGCTAAGAGCCCTT
>JABHWG010000127.1 GCA_018657885.1 Pelagibacteraceae bacterium | reverse complement strand
GTTAATGATAATGATCAAATAATATTAGTTACAGATAAGGGGCAGATTATTAGAGTTAATATAAATCAAATCAGGATCGCAGGAAGATCAACTAGGGGTGTAAATGTCTTTAAAATACCAGACTCAGATTCAATTGTTTCAATCTCAAGAATTCAAGAGTTGGATACTTAAATATGACTAAAATTGGAGTTTATCCAGGTACATTTGATCCAATGACTAATGGTCACTTAAACATTATACAAAGATCCTTAAAAATAGTTGATAAGTTAATAATAGGTGTTGCTGATAATTTAAATAAAAAACCAATCTTAACATTTGAAGAGAGAAAAGATATCATTGTTAAAGATATTGATTTATTAAATTTAGGAATTAAGGAAATAGAAATACATTCAGTCACTGGACTGCTAACAGAATTTGCAAAAAAACATAAAGCAATTTGCATTATTAGAGGATTGCGTGCTGTTTCTGATTTTGAATATGAATTCAAAATGACAGGTATGAATTATCAACTTAACCCTGAAATAGAGACTGTTTTTTTAATGTCTTCAGATAATAATTCTTTCATCTCTTCTAGTTTAGTTAAAGAAGTTCATAAGCTTGGAGGGGATGTGTCAAAATTTGTTTCTCAAAATACTATTAAAGTTTTAAATAAGAAAAACTCGTCATCATAGCACTTGCGTTCATTAAATTTGAACTATATATGAAAATATTGTGTGGGGCCCTTAGCTCAGTCGGTAGAGCAATTCCCTTTTAAGGAATGGGTCGCAGGTTCGAATCCTGCAGGGCTCACCATTTCTCTATGAGACAAACAATAATTAAAAATATTGCAACTGGGATTACCAAAAAGTGTGATGTTTTGTCAAAAAATGATAATTTTTTGGAAGTAGTTCTTGTCGACACCACAATTAAAATAACTCTTCGAAAGAAGTCTGGTATCTATGTTGGCTCTTACAAAAATATGGAATTTACTTCAGACGGTTAGATCTTTTTTTAAATATTCTTTTTTCATTATAAGTATCTTCATTTAAAAATTCTTTTATTTTATTGGCTTTAACAATTTTACCTTTCCCTACACCTGGGCAATTAAGAGATATTTCTTCATTCCATACCTTTGAATTCATATTTTCATTCCAAAATGGCCATGTTCTACATTGAGAAGGTCTGCCTTTATATACAGAGCATTTTTTATCTTTCAAAAAAATACATTTGCCCTTAAGTTCAGTTTTTTCAACTAAATGAATAAATCCTTCAGTTATTTGGCAATATTTATCTTTAAATTTTTTTATAGATAATTTTAAATATTTTGAAAATCTTATTATGTCGTTATCACTTAAATAAACAAACCCATAAGACTCTCTTGAAACGCAACACTTTCCAGAACCTTGACATTCAAACCGTATTCCATTTTTATAATCAATTTTAGTCATTAACCTGCACTCAATGTTCTTATTGCTGTGTCACGTTCCTGAATATACAATAAATCTTTGAGATTTTTATTTCCATTTCTTTCTAGTCTTGGATCTTCCGTAATAATATTATCTGCATAGAACTTTGCTTCTTCTAATAAATCTCCATCATAACTTAAATCCGCTACATTAAATGAGGGTAAGCCTGATTGTCTTTTTCCTAAAATTTCACCAGGCCCTCTAATTTTTAAATCTTCTTCAGCTATTAAGAAACCATCATTTGTCTCTATCATAATACTTATTCTTTTCTTTGCTGTGTCGTTAAGATTTTCTTTATGTAAAAGGATACAGTAAGATTCTTCATTATTTCTTCCCACACGTCCTCTTAGTTGATGAAGTTGTGCTAATCCAAATCTTTCAGCATGTTCGATAATAATAGTAGTTGCTGATTTAATATCTATACCAACTTCAATGACTGTAGTTGCTACTAAAATTCGATAATCTTCATTTTTAAATTTTTCCATTGTAGATTCTTTTTCTTTTTCACTTAATTCCCCATGTATAAGCATAACTTTATTTTTAAAAATTTTGTTAAGTGAATTATATCTGTCAGTAGCGGCTTTTAAATCAAGTTCTTGAGATTCTTCTATAAGAGGACAGACCCAAAAAAATTTATCATTTGAATTATTGATTTTTGCTTTGATTCGTTCAATTAAGTTTTTTTCTTTTTTTAATGTCAAAGAAGATGTCTTTATTGGTTTTCGACCTATAGGCTTATCAATTAATCTGCTTTCATCCATATCTCCATAAGCTGCTAAAGTTAAAGTTCTTGGTATTGGTGTTGCGCTCATAACCAATATAGATGGACGAAAACCTTTATAATTAAAAGCCATTCTTTGATAAACACCGAACCTATGTTGCTCATCAATAACAGAGAAGCCTAATTTTTTGAAATTTACTCCCTCTTGAATCAGAGCGTGAGTCCCTATTATTATTTGCGTACTACCATCCTTTATTTTTTCTAATTTTTCAATCCTACTCTTACCCTTATCTTTTCCAGTAAGAATATCTATTTGAATGGGGAGATTTTGAAGGAGTTTAGAAATATTCTTAAAATGCTGATAGGCAAGAATACTGGTAGGAGCCATTAATGTTGCTTGATATCCAGATTCTATAACAGTTAGCATGGAAATTAAAGCTACAATAGTTTTTCCTGAACCTACATCTCCTTGAAGAAGTCTGATCATTTGCTTATTTGACTCAAGATCATTTTGTATTTCATTAAGAACAATTGATTGAGAATTAGTAAGCTTGAATTCCAAACTATTAATTAAAATTTTTTTTAATTTATTTTTATTTTTAAAAGAAGTCGATTTTTTCTTGTTATCTATAGTTCTGATAATACATATTGCTAACTGATGAGCATACAATTCATCAAAAGCTAATCTTCTTCTAAAAAAATTTTTTTCGTTATATGTATCTTCAATTTCAGGATTGTGTAATTTTTCAATTGCTTCCTTCCATGAAACAAAATTATATTTTTTTAATAATCTATTATCAATCCATTCTCTTGGGTTTGGAAGTAATTGCAACACTTGATTTGATAGTTTTATAAAGCTTTTCATATTTAAACCAGCAGTTAAGCTATAAACAGGTTCTTTTTCTCTTAAGAGCTGTATATGTGAAATGTTTTCAACACTTGCAGGATGGGTAATTTGAAATTTATTTTTAAAAAACTCTAATTTACCAGAAATCATTTTAAAACTTTTGAGAGGTAATACTGATCGGATAACAGGATGTCTCGCATTAAAATAAACTATATCTATTGGAATTTCATTTGCTAAACAACTTACTCTGTATGGTTGTCTTCTAAATTTGGAGGGATAATGTTTTATTACTTCTATTTTAATAGTGACTAGCTGATTGATTGGAGCGTCGTGAATATTTTCATAATATTTTTTTTCAATAATCCTATATGGAAAATGCCATAGGAAATGCACATTTAAGTTTATGCCTAATTTATTAATAATATTTTCTAATTTTGGACCAACCCCTTTTAATTTATTGATTGGAGAGAGTAATAAGTCTAAATGTGCTGGTCTCATAGAATATAATATTTTACATACTATATTCTATTATTGAATATATGGCATTAAATTCACTTAAAAAAATAATTAAATACAGATCAACATATTCAGGAACAAAAGAAACTGATATTTTGTATGAAAAATATTTTATAAGTAATTTAAATAGTTTTCATGAAAATGAATTAAGTTTATTAAAATCTCTTTTTGATGTTTATTCAGATGCTGAAATTTATGATATTTTGACTAATAAATCTAAGCCAATGTCAAAATTCAAAAAACTTTTTGAAAAAATTAGTAATATTTAGATGAAATCTATTGGTCCTGTCATCGATAAAACTGAAGCTTTTATTATATCTAAAATTTTCAATAATAGTGAAAATTCAATAGTCTATGTTGGAAAAAATGATAGAGAAATTATTAATATACAGCAAAAATTATCTTGGCTGCTACCTCAACAAAAAATACTTCTTTATAAGGCTTGGGATCAAATACCTTATGATAACATTTCTCCATCTAAAGAAATACAAACATCACGATTAGAAACTCTTTTTTATCTAAATTCTCATACAGAAGAAAAAATTATTCTCTTGACTACTTTAAATGGAATTATACAGAAAACACTTCCTAAGAATGAAATTAAAAAAAATTTCATTACAATTTCAAAAAACTCAAAAATACAATTAGATAAACTATTAATTTTACTAGTAAAATTAGGTTACGAAAGATCTTCTATAGTAAGAGATAAATCGGAATTTGCAGTTAGGGGATCTATTATAGATATTTTTCTACCACAATTTGACAAACCTATTAGAATAGATTTGTTCGATAATGACATTGAGTCAATATTTGAATTTGATCCAATTACACAAAAAAGAACTAGTAAATCTAATTTACAGTCCTTTAAAATTAATCCAAGTAGTGAATTAATAATTGATGACGATAATCTTCAAAAATTTAGAACTAGTTTTAGATCAATATT
Source organism: Pelagibacteraceae bacterium (assembly GCA_018657885.1). Lineage (GTDB taxonomy): Bacteria > Pseudomonadota > Alphaproteobacteria > HIMB59 > CACPNW01. The sequence continues at coordinate 4,024 of JABHWG010000127.1, read as the reverse complement.
TCCAAATCATAGAAAAAGTCAAGTTTATGAATTATTCTCTTCTGGAGGAAGTCCAGCAGGTGGAGAGCAATTTAAACCTTTATTTTATGAAAAGTTAGAAACACTTATAGATTATTGTGAAAAAAGTGAATTGATATTTCATAATGACATAGAAGAGTTGTTTGATGAAAAAATTGAAAACTTAAACGATTATTATGAAGCTAGACTTAACTCAGATGAACCATTTTACTTAAGTCCTAACTTTTTATTTATAGACAAAAATTATTTTAATAAAATTATTAGTAAATTTAAAGTTACCAAATTATCATTATTTTATAATGAAGGTGATATCGCAACTAATAGCAAAAAAATAAGCAATATTTCATCTATTCGTCAGGAAATTGATTTTAATTTTATAAAAAAGTTTTTTGAGATCAACTCATCTGATAAAACAATTATTATTTGTTGTAATTCTGAAGGCTCATTAGAGAGAGTCTTTAAAATTTTAAATGAAAATATATTTATTTCACCAACTCATATTAAAAATTTCACAAATTTATCCACTCATAAAATTTATATTTCTGTTTTACAAATTGAAGAGTCATTTGAGCTTAATAATATTATTTACATTAATGAAAAAACGATATTTGGTTACTCATTAGCTGTTAAATCTATTAAAAAAGATCAAAAAAATAAATTTCTTTTTGAAGAGTTAAATAAATTATCTCAAGGTGCTTTGCTTGTTCATTCTGACTATGGTGTATGTAGATTTAATAATATTAAAAAAATTGATCTGAATGACTCTATTCATGATTGCTTAGAACTTGAGTTTGCTGACAGTCAAAAACTATTTCTTCCTGTTGAAAACTTAAATTATATTACAAAATATGGCAATGAAGATGAAAATAATATTAATTTAGATAGATTAGGTGCCTCCAGTTGGCAAAAAAGAAAAGCAGAGGCTAAAAATAAAATAAAGGATGCTGCAAAAAAATTAATTAAAATAGCCTCTAAACGACTTCAATCAAAATCACTACCAATTAATATTAACAATAAGGAGTATGATAAATTTTGTAGTACTTTTCCTTATGTGGAAACAGATGATCAATTAAATGCTATTAATGATGTTATTAATGATTTTGCAAGTGGTATACCTAGTGATAGACTAATAGTTGGTGATGTAGCTTTTGGTAAAACAGAAGTAATAATTAGAGCTTTATTTCTTGCTGCAAAATCAAATATCCAATCAATAGTATTTGTACCAACAACACTTTTATCACGTCAGCATTATAATAATTTTTTAAAAAGATTTAGTTTATTTAATATTCATATTGCAGAAGTTTCACGTTTAGTCTCAGCAAAAGAAAAAATACAAATCTTTAATGATTCTGCAGAGGGAAAGATTGATATTCTTATCGGAACTCATGCATTATTAAGTGATAAATTATTATTTAAGAATTTAGGATTGGTAATTTATGATGAAGAACAAAAATTAGGAACTTTGCAAAAAGAAAAATTTAAAGAAATTGCACCAAATGCTCATGTTCTTGCTTTATCTGCTACTCCCATTCCAAGAACTCTCTCAATGTCTTTATCAGGTGTAAGAGATTTAAGTCTAATTCTCACTGCTCCTTATGAAAGACTAGCTGTAAGAAGCTATGTTTCTAAATTTGATGAAGTTAGTATTACTGAAGCTATTAAGAGAGAGGTATACGGTCGAAAAAATGGAGTTTATTTTGTCACTCCAAGAAAAAAAGATATTCCATTTATTGAAAATTTTTTAAAAGAAAGTTTGCCTGAAATTAAGTACGTAGTAACACATGGTCAACTTGCACCATCAATTTTAGAAACTAGAATTTCAAAATTTTATAATCAAGAGGTCCCGCTTATGGTCAGCACAAATATTGTAGAAAATGGTTTGGATCTCCCTCATGTAAACACAATTATAGTTTATAGATCTAACTTATTTTCACTAGCTTCTCTTTATCAGCTTAAGGGACGTGTAGGACGCTCTTCTAAAAGAGGTTATGCATTTATTACATATAAAGAAAATGAACTTAAGGATAATGGTAAAAAAAGATTATCTATAATCAATTCTGCAGACTCTTTAGGTGCAGGATTTAATATAGCCTCACAGGACTTGGATATGAGAGGAGGTGGATCAATTATAGGTGAAGAACAAAGTGGTTTTATAAGAGAGATAGGGACCGAATTATACCATCAAATGTTAGAAGAAGAAATACTCTTCCAAAAACAAAAAATATCTAATGATGATTCAATTCAAAATATATTTCAGCCTACAATAAAAATACCTGAAGAAATATTTATTCCAGAAGATTTTATTGATGATCTTGATTTAAGACTTTCAATTTATAAAAGAATTTCGAGTGTAAATAATAATGATGAATTATCTAGCTTGATAGTTGAGCTTAGAGATAGATTTGGTCTAATACCTAAACAATTGACTAATTTATTTAATTTAATTGAGGTTAAAATACTATGTATTGAGTATAATGTAGAGCAATTTGAATTTAGTAGAAAAGGTGTTGTAATTGGTTTTTATAAAAATAATCCAAAAAATCCTGAAAAATTATTAGATCTTTCTATGAATCGTAATACTCAATTTACTTTAAGGCCTGATCAAAAAATATTTTATGACTTTATGGGTCAATTGAATATGAGCAGATTTGAGCTATCAAAGAAAATCTTAGAGCAAATTAAATAATTTATAAAAATATAAGAATGGCGGAGAGACAGAGATTCGAACTCTGGAAGGACTTGCATCCTTGCTAGTTTTCAAGACTAGTGCTTTCAACCGCTCAGCCATCTCTCCTTTTTGTGGGGATTGTTATACTTTTAAATCAATTAATGTCAAAATATAAAGGATATAAAAATATACGAAATAAGAAAAATTTGTTATTCTACACATATGTTTCTAAAGTTTTTTTTAACTTTATTTCTTTTTTTTAGTTTTGCAGTAAAGGCTTGTGAAAAACCAACTATGCCATCAACTGAAGAATGGAGTAATTGGTTAGTTGAAGTTAAAAAAGAGGCTATTAATTATGGTATTAGTCAAAAAACCATCTCTCAGTATTTGATATATATTAAGCCTCAAAAAAAAATTATTTTAAGAGACAGGTGTCAGCCTGAGTCCACAATTACACTAGAAGAATATTTGTATTATAGAGTTGATAAAGCTCGAGTAGTTGCTGGTAGAAATGTTTTAAAAGATCATAAAAAAATATTAAACGAAATTAGTAATTATTTTGGAATACAACCTAGGTACATAGTGGCTGTTTTAGGTATGGAGAGTTATTACGGAAGAAATCAGGGTAAGATTGATACAATTACAGCTGTAACAACATTGGCTTTTGATAGACGCAGAAGTAATTTTTATCGAAAACAATTATTTGCTGCATTAAAAATATTAGATGATGGTTTAGTCCCCTCTGGAGAATTAATAGGAAGTTGGGGTGGTGCAGTTGGGATGACACAAATGATTCCCACAACATTTTTAGAGAGTGCATATGATTGGGATGGTGATGGCATTGATATCTGGAACAGTTTTGCCGATGCATTTGCAAGCACAGCTAATTACCTTACATCTATTGATAAAAATCCATGGTCAAATGATAGTACTTGGGGCAGGGAGGTTTTACCTCCAAATAATATTGAGACTATTTACTCATCTTTAAAACAAGTTGATCCAATAGGTTGCGGTGCTGTAAAAAGAAGATCTATAGCTAAATCATTACCAGAATGGTCTCAATTAGGTTTTAAAAATCTTGATGAGTCAATATTACCACAACGATCAGACCTTGAAGCTCGTTTAGTAGCACCCGATGGAGTAAAAGGGAGGATGTTTTTAGTTTATCCAAATTATAAAAATATTTTATATTATAACTGCTCATCATATTATGCTATTTCTATAGGTTTGCTTAGTGATAAAATTAATAATTAGTTCACTTCTTACATTTCTTTTTTCCTGTGAACCTATTTCAAAAGATGTTGTTATAAATAAAATTGAACAAACTAAAGAAAATAT
>JABHWG010000126.1 GCA_018657885.1 Pelagibacteraceae bacterium | reverse complement strand
TTTTATTGGTTTTATTTCTGTTTTAGGTTCTTGGTGCTATCTAATGCCTTTTGCTTTTAACCTAGGTTTTTTTGCATCAAAAAGTGAAAATAAATTTAAAATAATGTCACAAAACTTGATTGCTCATTTTGTTTTTGGAACTGGATTATTTATTGGTCTATACACCATTTATTAAGTTATATTTTTCAATGAATTAAAATTATAATTTAATTTATTTCATCAATTTTGGCAGCTACAATAAAATCATTTAATGACAATCCTTTAATAGCATGGGTATGTAGCATTATTAGAGAATATCCCCATCCAAGCGATATATCAGGGTGATGACCTTCATTATCAGCGAGATCACCCACTTTATTAGTAAAATTAAGAGCCTGTTTAAATGTTTTAAATTCAAATTTTTTATATATCATATTTTGCTCATCATTAACTGACCAGTTATTTAAATTAGATAAATGATCACTTATAACAGACTCATTAAATTTTGGAGTGCTCCCAGAGCAAGGTAAACACTTTTCATTCTTTAGATCTGTATTCATTTATATTTTGCTCCAACTTGGTTTAATTCAATTTTATACAAAGAACTTGTTGCTGTTATGTATAAAATATTACCTTCTCTTCCTCCAAATTCTAAATTAGATACTAATTCTGGAACTAAAATTTGTCCAATTAATTCGTTATCTGGATTAAAGCATTTAATTGCCTTTCCTGCACTCGTCCAAATATTACCATCTTTATCACATCTAAAGCCGTCAGAGAAAAAAGGTTTAAAGTCATAAACTAATTTTTGATTTGTGATTTTTTCATTCTCAATATCAAAAACATATAAGCATTTTATATCTTCACCAGTATCTGCAATATATATTTTTTTTTCATCATGAGAAAAAGCAATGCCATTTGGCCTATCAAGATTTTTAGTCATTACATCTAGTTTTTTTAATTTAGGATCGTATTTGAAAACAAAACAGCCTCCATACTCCTGTTCACCCAAATAACCTTCATAATCTGATAAAATTCCATAAGGAGGGTCAGTAAACCATATTGTTCCATCTGATTTTACACAAACATCGTTTGGAGAGTTTAATTTTTTACCTGCATATTGATCTACAATAACAGAAACATTTAAGTCATCATCTGTTTTATAAACACACCTACCTCCATGAGAACATGAAATTAAATTTTCATCATTATCTATGGTATTTCCATTACAAAAATTTGAAGGGTTTCTGAATTCAGACACTTTTCCATTAATTAGTTTCATCATTCTGTTATTAGGATTATCACTCCAAACTAACATATCTTTATGAGGAATGTAACATGGTCCTTCTCCCCACAATGTACCCGTATAAACTTTTTCAACCCTATTAGTTTTTAAATAACTATTAAAGAGATTAGTATTTTGTACTTTATCCATCTCAACGTTCATAAATTCGTATACTATTGGCATGAAGTCTTTTTGATTATGCATATTAAATTAAAATTTCCTTACCGTCTTTTTTTGCTTCTTTATCCTCTAAATAAGAAGGGAAACCCTCTGAACGTAACTCTTCTTTACACGCTTCTTCTAACATCTTAACTATACTTGTGCTTAAAGCTCTATCTCCATACATTTTTCTTCCACGTTGAAAGATAAAATTCATAAGTGTGCTTACTTCTGCTGGTATTTTATATTTTTTAGCAAGTTTATCAAATAATCCTACATCTTTACATACTAAATCCATTGTAAAACCTACATCATAAGACCCATTTAATATAACTTGACTTTCTGTTTCATGAACAAAACTATTTCCAGAACTTATTTTTATACCTTCAAAAGCAGTTTTCAAATTGATGTCATATTTTTTACAAACCATTAAAGCCTCACCTATTGCCAACAAATTTATTGAAGCTAAATAATTTGTTACGACCTTTAAAGTTGATGCTTTACCAATTTCACCACAATGTAAAATTTCATGCCCAATACAACTTAAGATTGGAAAAGCTCTATTAAAACTATCTCTTTCACCCCCAACTAATATTGCAATATTACCACTCTCAGCTCTGTGTTGACCACCTGTAATTGGCGCCTCAATAACTTCAGCTTTTTTTTCTAATAATTTTTTAGAAAGAGATTTCATATCTTCTTCATCAGTTGTGCTCATTTCTATCCATAAATGTTTCTTGTCTATAAATGGTAAGGTTTCTGTTATGACTTTTTTAACAGATTTAGGTGAAGGTAAACATGTTATAAAAACTGAAGTATTTTTAATTAACTTTTCAATGGAGTTACACCATATAGCTCCTTTTGATATTAATTCTTTAGACAGATTTTTATTTAAATCATGTACATGTAAATTATAACCTTGCTTCAAAATATTATTGGCAACCTTACTTCCCACATTTCCTAACCCTATAAATCCAATTTTTTTATCCATTATATAAGAATTTCTATACCATCATAAGCAGGCTCTACATTTTCAGGACATTTTGATAATAAATCTTTATAATCTAGCAGAGCAGTCATGTGAGTAAATAAAGTTTTTTTAGGTTTAAGATATTTTACATACTCAATTATTTGATCAAATCCAGCATGTGATGGATGAGAGTCATATCGTAAAAGTCCTACAATCCACAAATCTAAATTTTTAAGTTTATCAATATCATTTTCATAAAAATTTTTAATATCTGTAGAATATGCAAAATTATTTATTCTATAGGTTTGAACATCGATTGACCCATGATTATGTTTAAAGGTTTCAATATTCGTCTCATCAATCGAAAAGCTTTTTTCAATATTATGTGCAGTCATAAAAGGGGCATAATCTTTAAGTCCTTTAAAAATATATTTGTAATTATTTATCATAGAGTCTTTTATGTTATTTGACATGTAGGCAGGAATAATTGATTTATTTATTAAAGACATAGCTCTGATATCAGGAAGTCCAGAAGTGTGATCTGAATGCTCATGAGTAAATAAGACAGCATCAATATTTGTACACTTAGCTTTATAAAGTTGATATCTTAAATCTGGACTAGTATCGATTAATATATTTTGATTATTATTGTTAATAAGTACAGATGATCTTGTTCGAAAATTTTTACTATCTTCAATATCTATATTACCATTTCTTTCCCATGCAAGAGGTGAACCAAATGATCCTCCACAACCTAATATTCTAACTTTCATTTATATTAATTATCTTTTTTTACTTTAGAAAACAATTTATAAAAATTATTATCTGTTACTTTTATAAAGTCATCAAGGTTCATAGAATAAAAATTAGCAAGATATTCAGCGGTATATTTAATAAACGCAGGTTCATTATCTTTCCCTCTCATAGGCATAGGTGCTAAATATGGACTATCAGTCTCTATTAGTAAATGGTCCATGGAAGCATTGATAATAACATCTCTTAAAGAATTAGCGTTTTTAAAAGTAATTATGCCAGACAGAGAAATATAATAATTATTTTCTAAACAAAAATTTAATAATATTTTAGATCCTGTAAAACAATGAAAGACAACTTTTAATTTATCGTTTCTATATTTTTTTAATATTTTAATAATATCATTCTCAGAATTTCTTTGATGTATAATTATTGGAAGATCAAATGTTTTAGAAGCTTCGATATGAGACTCAAAAATTTGTATTTGTTTACTTTTATAATCTGTGGAATGATAATAATCCAAACCAGTTTCTCCTATTGCCACTAACTTTGAATTAGTAATATTATTTTCGATATCTTTAAAATGAAGTTCACTTTCGTCATCAACCTCTTGAGGGTGTATGCCATAAGAAATAAATATGTTAACTTGGTCTTTAATTAAATTTAAATGCTTCTGAAAATCTTTTGGGTTAGTGTTAATGGTAAGCAATTTATTAATACCATTATCTTTGCATCTTTTTAAAATATTATCAATATCACTACTAAGGCTAGGAAAATTTAAATGGCAATGAGAGTCAATCACTTTTCAATTCGAGGAAAAATGGGGTATGGTTTTTTAATTGATATAATTTCTGGTAGGAAATTTTGTATTTTACTTAGATTGATTTCTTCGACTGATAAACTAAAGATACTGAGAACTTTTTTTATACTTGAGGGGATAATTGGCAATAAAAGTATAGAGGATTTTATTATTAAAATTGCTACAACATATAAAACTTCTTCCATTCTAACAGGATCAGTTTTCTTTAAAGACCAGGGAGCCTGATTATCCACAAAGGTATTAACAAGAGATAAAAATTCAAAAATATTTTTTAAAGCTTTATCAATAGAATAAGAATTCATATTGGTCAAATAATTATTAAGAGCTTCATCATATTGATTTAATAAATTTTTATCATCGTCAATAAATTCAGCAGGCTTATTAACTTTAGAATCAGAGTTTTTAACAATAAATGATGATATTCTTTGTATCAAATTTCCAAAATTATTTGATAAATCTGCATTAACTCTTTGCGCAATAGCATCTTTTGAAAAATCACCATCATTTCCAAAAGGAACTTCCCTAAATAAAAAAAATCTCATTTGATCCAATCCATATTGATTAACAATTTCATACGGATCAATTACATTACCAATAGATTTTGAAATCTTTTGACCTTCATTTGTCCACCAACCATGAGCAAATATTTTTTTAGGTGGTTCTATATCAACTGCCAATAAAAATGCTGGCCAATAAACGGCATGAAAACGCAATATATCTTTACCTACTATATGAACTCCTGGCCAAAATTTCTTAAAATAACTATTATCAATATTTGGGTAACTTAATGCAGTAATGTAATTACATAAAGCATCTATCCATACATACATAACATGATTATCATCTTCAGGGACTTTAATTCCCCACTTAAAAGTAGTTCTAGAAATTGAGAGGTCTTTCAATCCTCCTTTAATAAAGCTTAAAACTTCATTATACCTAGATTTAGGAAGAATAGAGTTTTTATTTTGTTCATAAAATTCTAAAAGTTTATTTTGCCAGGCTGACAATTTAAAAAAATAGCTCTCTTCTTTAACCCATTCTACAGGAGCGCCTGAAGGTGCAACAAAACCATTTTCTTTCTTAGTTAATTCACTATCTAGATAAAAAGCTTCATCTCTTATAGAATACCAACCTTCATAATTTGACAAATAAATTTGATTATTTTCTTTAAGTTTGTTCCATAAAAATTGAGTAGCATTTTTATGTCTATCTTCTGTAGTTCTTATAAAATCGTCAATTTCACATCCTAAGAAAGGTATTAAGTCACGAAAATTTTGTGACATTTCATCAACAAATTTTTGAGTATCTTTATTCTTAACTAATGAGGCTTTTTCTACTTTTTGACCATGCTCATCTGTTCCTGTTAAAAAAAAAGTTTCTTCACCTTTAAGTTTATGAAACCTATTAAAAATATCACAAGCAATTGTAGTGTATGCATGACCGATATGTGGGACATCATTTACATAATATATAGGTGTAGTTACAAAAAAAGACATTAAGTTTATTTTTCAGCAAAGAAATTAATCATAAATATTTTTTTATCTAGATTATAAGTGAATAAATCATTTTCATTATTAATCAAGTATTCTAATTTTTTATTAATAAGGTCAATAGACATTTTATCTGAAACTTTTAAAATATCTTTAACGTTAGATGATAGGTAATTATCAAGTATATTAATATTATGTTTTACTTTAGCTAATGTAAAAAGAATAAATTTAAGAATAGATAAAAAAATTTGTAATTTCTCATTTGAAAAATTTGAAAATAAATCTACTAAATATTTATTATTATCAGAAAATGAATCAAAATCAGCAATTGAATAAGTTAGTTTATCAAAAATGGATAAAAATTCTTCAAGATCGTAAGTAGATGATAAACCTGGACAACCGTTAGTTATATCGAAAAAAAATTTAATAACTTCCTCGTCTTCTGATGTATTTTGAGAGATCAATATATTTTTAAAATTAGTAAAATTATGAGTTGATAATCTAATTTTAACACATCTTGATTTAATAGTAGGTAATAAAACCGAAGGTTGATGAGATAATAAAAAAAAATAAGTGTTTAGTTTTGGCTCTTCAAGTATTTTTAAAAGAGCATTTGCAGCATTTGTATTTAAATCATCTGCACTATCGATTAAAATAAATTTTGGTAAATTATTAATTATTGAGGTTTCTCTAGAAAACTGGTTAAGTTTTCTAATTTGATCAATCGCAATAAAGTTTTTGATTTTTTTTATCTTTTCATCAAATTCTTTTTTTAAAATACTTATATTAGGATGAATATTCTTTTCTAAGAGTGAATAATGGTGATTAAGTTTGTCATGATTAACTCTTGATTTAATAAATTCCTTTATCAATGTATTTATAAATAAAGATTTTCCAATTCCTTTGCTTCCAGATACAAGAATTGAGTTAGCTAATGTATTTTGTTTTAAACTTTTGAGAAGAGAGATTAACTCTTCTTCAAAGCCAATTAATTTATTCATATTAGTAAATTTATATGGGAAATTATTTTTTTATGAATAGAGTCAATAGGCTTTGAGGCATCTATTTTAATAAATCTTTTATTATTAGATATTAATTCATAACCTTTGTTAACCTCATTATGGAATTTTTTTTCTAATTTATCATACTTGTTTTTATTTTTTCTTTTCTTTAATCTTAATAAGATTTGTGATGAAGAGAGCTCAAATAGAAAAGTTTTATTAGGTAGGAAATTATTTAATATTTTTTTATGTAATGTTTTAGCATTTAAGATGCCAAACTTATTAACATAACCTTGATAAACAAAGGTTGAGTCTGCAAACCTATCAGAAATAACCAATTTACCATTAATTAAAGCGGGTTTAATAACTGTATTTATATGATGAGATCTTGCAGCCATAAGCATTAATATTTCTTCATTAATATTAATATTAGATTTTACTTTTAAAATTAACTCACGTAAAGCCTCTGCTAGTTTTGTTCCTCCAGGTTCTCTAGTCGTAATGTATGAGATATTTTTTTGTTTTAAATATTTTTCAAGCAGTTTTATTTGAGATGATTTTCCACTAGCTTCAGGTCCTTCAAATGTAAGAAAAAAACCTTTTTTTTTATTCATCTAAACTAGTACCAAAAATTAAATATTTTAGAGCAGCAAAAATTTTAAAAATGGGATTAATAGAATTGACATTATTTTGAGCCACTAAATCTACTTTAATGTCTGGCTTACCTTCAATAGTTATAGTTAAAACGCCATATACTTGACCTTTTTTAATAGGTGCCTCAATTGGTTTTTTATATTGAATTGTAGATTTCAGTAATTGAATTTGATCAAATGAGAGTGTGGATATAACTTTTTCTGATGATATTAAATTAACTCTAGGTTTATTACCTAACCACACATCAACTTCTGTTATAAGCTGACCCTCATCAATTATTTGTTTTTGACTAGTTTGTGAAAAAGCCCAGTTTATTAAGTTGGAAGCTTCATTTAATCTTGATCTAGAACTATTAGTACCATTAATAACAGCTGTTATTCTTCTACTATCTCTAATAGCTGTTGCAGCAATTCCCCAACCAGACGCCTTCGTAAAACCAGTTTTTAAACCATCGCTTCCTTGGAGCGTATTAAGTAATTTATTTCTATTAGGTTGCTTAATTTCATTATATGTAAATTCTTTATCTGAAAAATATAAATATAAATCTGGGAATTGTCTAATTAATGCATTGGAAAGAAGAGCTAAATCATAAACAGTTGAATAATGGTTATCTTCTGGCCAACCTGATGAATTAATAAAATTAGTATTATTCATACCCAATCTTTTTGCATATACATTCATTAATTTAGCGAAATCTTCTTCAGTGCCACCTAAACATTCTGCCATAGCAATAGAAGCGTCATTACCTGATTGAATAATTATTCCTTTTAAAAGGTCATCAATTGATACTCTATCATCAATTTCAAGAAAGGTTCTAGATCCACCCATTTTATAAGCTTTTGTAGAAATAACACATTCATTAGTAATCGATAAATCTGTATTTTTTATTCTATCAAAGGCAGCATAGACAGTCATAATTTTAGTCATAGATGCTGGTGGTTTTTTTAAATTTGAGTTTTTTTCAAATAGAATTTCATTAGTATCAAAGTCAATAACTATCGCTTGCTCAGCCTTAGTATCAATAGCATTAACACTAACAGGAAAAATTAAAAGATATACAAAAAGAGTAAAAATATATTTTTTCATATTTAAAACTATTAATTTCAAAATATGTTTTTAGTAAGGTTATTTTAAAATTAATTCTGTTTCTTTATAGCCTTTGCTAATAAATGTCGAAACTAATTTATTTGCTATTTTATTATCTATAGGTCCAATAATTAATTTATAAATATTAGCTGTACTTTCAGAAGAAAATTTTTCTTTTAAACCAATTTCCTTTACAATATTTTGAATTTCTTGATAGTTATTAAAATTATTTACATATAAATATAATTCATAACTAACCACTTCTTCCATAGCTAATTCTATAGGTGTTTCTTGAACAACATCATCTTTTGTTATACCTATATTTTCATCAATGTCTGAAATTGATACTAATTCTGTTGGTGCAGATTCTACAGTATTATTAAAATCCGCATCATTTATAGACATTGTAACATTCTTCCATTGCTTACTTGGATCAGTTAATATTTCTACTCTAGCTTTAGTTATTTTATTTTTATAAAATCGCAATAATTGCGCAACTTTTCGTGATACTTGAATAATTGATGCATTATCATTATGTCTATCAACAATCTTAATAGTTAGAGATAATCCATTTTCTAAATTTGTAATTTTAACTATACTTGGTAAAGGAAGAGTTTTATGTCTTCCTAATAATTCTGTAACTTTATTTAAATCATTATTCGCTGTTATGTGATTATGGAGCTCTTTGTCATAAAAAGTTGCTAATCCAACTTTACTATATAAATAATCTTCTTCAGGAATATATTTTACACCCTCAATATAGTAAGGATCACCAACTAAATAAAAAATTTTATCATTTGATATTTTTTTATCTTCTTTAATAATCTCTGATTTTACTTTTATTTCCTCTACAATATTTTCTTTAGTTTGTTCAATTTTATTTATAACAACATCTTTTGAAATAGGTTCACAGGAAAAAAGAAATGTAAGAAGTGAACTAATTATTAATTTTATCACTAAGCAAACCTATAGAAATAGCATAATATGATGAGCA
>JABHWG010000124.1 GCA_018657885.1 Pelagibacteraceae bacterium | reverse complement strand
TGTGGGGTTGCAATATGGATATAAATCACCCTCTCCGATTGAATTTTGGGTAAAAAAAAACCTCTACAGTTATTAACTACTGAGAGGCATTTTTAAACGCGTTCTCGAGTTTAGCTGCTATTCTCCCGCAATTCGAGTGTAAATCGGAGTAATATGTTATATATAGAATAATTATTAATTATCAATGATTAAAAGTACTAAATTTTAACTAAAGGCTATTGCTGCTCCAAGTAGTACAACAATTATCAGTCCTCTACCAGACATAGTTGCCATTTTCATAATAGATTTATTAGGTGGCTGATTGTTTTTACTAGAATTATAAACATGAATATTCACTATAAAAGATAGTATTAAAAGAAATGCTGCTGCAATAATTTTAATTGAGAAAGCGGTATTAATTGAGAAGCCTCCATAAATTAAGTTAGATAATAAAATACCCGTTATCCATAAGACGAGTAAAGAAGCCAGCCCCAAGTATCCTAAAATCTTTAAAACTTTTGATACATTAATATCAGGAACTTGGTTAGCTCGAGTATAGACAGCTTGAATTAACCCTCCACCAACAAGAACGCCTCCAGAAAATACTATGGCTAGATAATGAAATAACTTTAGTAAAATAATAGACATAATTTACTTACCCCATTTAAAACATAATAAATCATAATTTTAATTTAAATTATTCATTTAAATATATTATGCAATAAAAAAAGCTGGATATAATCCAGCTTTTAGAATTATTTTATGAATCATCTTATGCAAAAATTTTATCTTGAAGTCCGTTTATTAGAACAATGTTAAAGACAACAAAAATAACTGAAATTATCGTATCTTGCATTTTATTAACAACTTTCGAACTATTATCAACTATATTCATTCTTGTTAAAATATCATATCCAAGTTGATAAGTTGAAATCATCAAACCAAATACAAAAAATATCCATGCTCCGTTTATTGTTGTAAACAATAAATATAAGCCGATTAAAACTATTGGAATAATAAATGATCCAACCAACCTAACAACAGCAATAGAATCCTCTCCTAATTCATAATCTGTAATAATTTTTTTAGGATTAAACAGTATTAGAAAAGCATAAAAACTTAAAAAGAAAAGGTTTATAATAAACATAACTAAATACAAAACACTCCCAAAGTTCTCAACCATAATACCTCCTGATTAATAATGAGTTAACGAGACTTAATATAAAAACCTATTAGAAACAATAAATTCACAATTGTAAACGCAATATATGAACCATCTCATGCATAAACTCCTGAATAACTTTAATCATTATTAAAAACAAAGTTAGACTTAAAACAATATAGATAGGTGATAAAACCCACCTACTAGCAAACATTGCTCTTTCTAATAAATTCTCTAAAAATCTGCCCATAAAATTAAGTTATAAATAATTTTATTTATTATTTTGTCAACAAATATAGCAATAAAAAGGTAAATTTAAGTTTTAAATTTATTTGTTTTTTTATTTATTAAAATCATAGACACTCCAGAAATAATTATAGTTCCTCCGATATAGGCATAAGTATTAGGAGTTTCATTTAATACAAAAATAGATGTTAATAATCCTGTGATTGGAAATAACAATAAAACTGACATTACGTTATTAACTGGATTTCTTGAGAGAACGCTATACCAACAACTATAACCTATAACATTCATTCCTACAGCTAAATAAACTACGATTAGCCAAGCATTAGGCGTTGCATTGAAAATATAATTGAGGGTATTCCCTTCAATTAAATAAGATGCGATTAAACATTGGGGGCCAGAGAAAACTCCGAGCCAGGCAGTTAATGCCAAACCTCCAATTTTTTCTGACACATCCTTTGCCAGCACTTGCGCAAAAGACCAGAGGAAAGCTCCTGAAAGAATTAAAGCTACTCCTATAAATTTACCTTCAAGACTTGGATTGCCAGAAAGAATAATTATACCTACAAAAGCAATGATTAATCCAATAATATTTTTAATGGGTGCTTTTTCTCCTAATAGAAAGTAAGCAATTAAAATACCAAACGGAATTTCAGCTTGAACAAAAAGAGTTGCTGAAGCTCCATCAAGAATCCTTAAACCATAAAAACTCAAAGAATATTGGACTGAACCTCCAATAATAGAAATAGCAAACATCTGCTTTATGAAATTTTTGGGGAAAGGAAAAAAATAACACATCAATAATCCAGATAATGACCAACGCAAACCATTAAGTAAAATTGGAGGGAATGAATCCATTGCGGGTTTTGCAATAACAAAACCAAATCCCAATAAACAAGGTACTAGTAATGCTAAGAGTATATCCTTACGAGACATATAAAGTATTAAACAAAAGGAATATTACAGAGTTTTCCTGTTTTAGTTACCTTATCAATAATAATTTCAACAGATGTATCAATTTCAAAAAATGGTTTTTTAATCATAGCAATTCCAATCACTTGATTAAAAGTTGGAGAATACACAGCTGACCTTAACTCTCCCACTATTTTATTATCAATAGTAATGTCTAAAGCTCTAGATAAATTTATTCGATTTAAATCTATCATAATTCCCATAAGTTTTTTTGAAACCCCTGCTGCTTTAATTTGTTTTAATTTTTCTTTACCAAGAAACTCAACATCACTATCCAAATTTACATATTTATCAAACCCGCATTCTAAAGGGTTATCATTTAAGTCAAAATCATTACCATAAGATAATAAAGCACTCTCTATTCTCTCTATTAAATGTGGGCAACCAGGCTTCACATTAAATTCTTTACCTATCTCAAATAAATAATCATATAGCTCTAATCCTGATTTTGTATTTTCAACATAAATTTCATAACCTCCTTGTTTAGACCAACCTGATCTTGCAATAAGATGTTTGACACCTCTAAAATCAAAGTAATCAAAATCAAAAAACTTTAGTTCAGTAATAGATTTACCAAATATCTTTTCCATTAGAGCAAAAGATTTAGGACCTTGAACAGCCATAATATCTACATTAGGCTCTTTAATATTAACTTTAAATTTTTTACCTATTGCTAAACCTTTGGCAAATAAAATTAAATCTGAGTCTGCAATTGATAACCACCATTTATTTTTATTAATTCTAAGGACTACAGGATCATTGATTAGATTAGCTTGATCATCAATAATAGGACAATAATAACACCTTCCAACTTTTGATTTTGATAAATCTCTACAAGTCATCATTTGAACTAGTTCATCAGAATCATCACCCGAAATTTCAACTTGTCTTTCAGCAGCTACATCCCAAACCTGCACGTGTTCTTTTAAATGATAATAAGATACTTCTAATGAGACTTCAAAAGCAGCGGGTAACAACATATGATTATAAGTCGTGTAAGCTGTTAATCCCTGTTTTTCGATTCTTGATGTATAGGGAGTAGATCTTAATCTTTTTGCTTTTGCAATTTGTATTTTACTCATATTATTTGAGTTCATTAGTTATATAGATTGATTAAGTCTAGAATAAAATTCCAGTAATAATCTCAAAAATATTAATATTTAAGTAATCACATTTTCCATCTTAAAGATGAGGTATGAACTGGGCTATCCCAGTGTTTAATAATATTTTCA
This sequence comes from Pelagibacteraceae bacterium, assembly GCA_018657885.1. Taxonomy (GTDB): domain Bacteria; phylum Pseudomonadota; class Alphaproteobacteria; order HIMB59; genus CACPNW01. The sequence continues at coordinate 77 of JABHWG010000124.1, read as the reverse complement.
TCAAGTTTAGTTATGGTAAAAGATCCTCCAGCCATTTCAAGTGATGTTGTATAATTTCCAACAATTGACCTAGATAT
>JABHWG010000144.1 GCA_018657885.1 Pelagibacteraceae bacterium | reverse complement strand
CCTATTATTTCATAATCAAAACTAGCATAACCTTTTGTAATTGATTTTAGTCGATCATAAAAATCAAAAACAACCTCGTTTAAAGGTAATTTATATTCTACCATTGCTCTTGTACCTGCGTAATTTAGATTAACTTGTATTCCCCTTTTTGAGGTACATAACTCTAAAACAGTTCCTAAAAAATTATCTGGAACAATTATAGTAGCCTTTATCCAAGGCTCCTCAATTGATTCTATTTTTACTGGGTCTGGCATATCGGTTGGATTATGCAAATTTATAACTGATCCATCATTCATGTTAATTTTGTAAACCACTGAAGGCGCAGTTGTAACAAGTTCAAGATTAAACTCTAAATCAAATCGATCTCTAATAATTTCAAGGTGTAATAATCCTAAAAAGCCACATCTAAAACCATAACCTAATGCGGGACTAACCTCTGGTTCGTATGAAAAACTAGAATCATTTAGAGAAAGCTTCACCATACTATCACGTAAATGCTCATATTCGTCAGAGTCTACAGGGAACATTCCACAAAAAACAACAGGTTGAGATGGCTTAAAACCTGGTAATGCCTCATTTGTAGGATTTTTTTCTTCTGTAATTGTGTCTCCAACTTTGCAGTCAGATACATTTTTTATTCCAGAATTAATAAAGCCTATTTCTCCAGGTCCTAGAACATCAACCTCAGTAATTTTTGGTGAAAAAACACCTACTCTATCAATAGTATGTGTAACATCTGCCGCCATAAATCTAATTTTTTGATTTTTCTTAAGTTGACCATTGATGACTCTAACTAAAATAATAACTCCCAAATAACTATCATACCAACTATCTACAAGCATACATTTAAGTGGCTCATCTAATTTACCTTCTGGATAAGGTAGTTTAGCAACTATTTTTTCAAGCAACTCTTCAACTCCCTGCCCAGTTTTAGCAGATACTAAAGAGGCTTCACTAGAGTCGATACCAAGCACTTCTTCAATTTGTTCTTTGATTTTTTCAGGTTCTGAAGATGGTAGATCTGCTTTATTTAAAACTGGTAGAATTTCATGATCATTATTAATTGCCTGATACGCATTAGCAAGTGTTTGTGCTTCAACACCTTGGGTTGAATCTACTATAAGAAGAGAGCTTTCACACGCAGCAAGGGATCTTGAAACTTCATAAGAGAAATCAACATGTCCAGGAGTATCCATGAGGTTTAAAATAAATTTCTCTCCTTTTTTAGAAGTATAATTAAGACGAACAGTTTGTGCTTTTATGGTTATCCCTCTTGCCCTCTCTAATTCCATAGAATCCAAGACTTGTTCTGTCATTTCTCTATCCGTTAAACCACCACAAAACTGTATCAATCTATCTGCAAGAGTTGACTTGCCATGATCTATATGTGCGACAATAGAAAAATTTCTTATTGATGAGAGATCTCTCATTACTTTCTTAATGTTGCTTTAAAATTAATGGTAATGACATCAATAATTTGAGTTGAAAGACTTTCAATCTCTTCATCATTAAAAGTTTTTTCTAGAGGTTGAAGTAAGACTCTAATAGCAATACTCTTTGTATCTTTTGCAATTTTATCACCTTCATAGACATCAAAAATTGATACTTTATTGATAAGTTTTTTATCAATTTTTTTAATTTTAGATATTATTTCATCAGCTTTAACTGAGTCAGGAAATATGAAAGCAAAATCTCTTTCAACCATTTGAAAAGGATTGTTATCAAATGCTGCAATAGTTGATGTTTTTTTAATCTGAAATTGGCCTAACGCATCAGTAAAAACTTCAAAAGCCATTACTGGATTTTGAATATTCATTGATTTTAATAAAATTGGGTTAAGTTCTCCAAAATTTGCAATAATATTTTTTCCTATACGTAATGAAGAGGATTTTCCTGGATGAAATATTTTATTCTCTATTTTTTCATAATTTAAATTATTAATTGGGGTATTCAGAGAATCTAAGATTCGCATAAGGTCTGCCTTTATATCAAAAACATCAATATCTTTGCTGTTAGAATTCCAATTGCCTTCTGATATATTTCCATAACTTATTCCTGTCGCAACATTAGTCTGCCTATCCTCTAGACTCTCACTAAATATAGGACCTACTTCAAATAATTTACCTCTATTAATCATTTTTGATTTATTTAAATTAATTGCATGTAATAAATTCGGAACATTAGAAGGTCTCATCACATTCAGATCAGAACTAATTGGGTTTTTAATTTCTATAACATTATCAGACACTAATTTTGCCACTTGTTTATCCATAAACGACCAAGTAACTGCCTCTAAGTAACCTTGATTAGCTATAACTCTTTTTATTTTATAAAAAGATTTCAAGTTAGAATTAAGTATATTTTTTTTAGAATCCTTATCTTGAATATCTGTGAGTGGGATTTTATCAAATCCATAAATTCGAAGAATCTCTTCAACTATATCTGCCTCATCATGAATATCTGGTCTAAAAGATGGGGGAGTGATTATTAAAATATTATTTTGCTCCTGGACCGCAAAGCCTAATGATTCCAGTATATTTTTTTGTTCTTTTATCGAAATTTCTACTCCACCCAATGACGTTATTTTATCTGTATTAAAATTAATTTGTTTTACATTTGTGTTTAAAATATTTGTTTGAACGGTTTTACTTACTTCACCACCACATAAATCAATAATCATTTTAGTAGCTGCTTGCACACCCCAATCTATAGAAGACGAGTCTATGCCTCTTTCAAATCTATATCTTGCATCACTTTGTAGCTTTAAATATCTTCCTGCTTTAGTTACTGAAATTGGATCAAATAAAGCCACCTCTAGAAAAACATTTTTTGTATCAAGACTGCAACCACTATCCAAGCCGCCCATTACGCCACCAATCCCATGAAGTTTATCATTATCAGCGATGACAATCATATCAGTTCTGCATTCATACTGTGCTTCATCAAGGGTTAAACAAGTTTCTTTTTCTTTTGCAAAACGCATTTTAAGATTACCTTTAATCTTATCTGCATCATAGACGTGCAAAGGTCTGCCTAAATCGTAAGTAATATAATTAGTTATATCTACAAGAGCTGAAATAGGTCTTAAGCCTATCGCTTTTAATCTTTGTTGAAGCCATAATGGACTTTCTTTATTAACAACATTCTTAAAATATCTTCCAGCTACACCTGGACAAATATATTCTTCATCTCCTTTAAAATCTTTTTCCCACTTAACCAGACTCTCAAATGTACCTGCGATATTATTTATTAAAGTATTTTCTTTTAATTTACCTAAACCCGCAGCTGCAAGATCTCTTGCAATACCTCTTACTGAAAGACAATCTCCTCTATTAGGAGTAATATTAATTTCTATTACAGGATCATTAAGATTAAATACGTCTATAAATTTATCTCCTAAATTATATTTTGCTTCAACTTCAATAATTCCATCATGCTCATCAGAAATATCCATTTCTTTTTCAGAGACAAGCATTCCACATGACTCAACACCTCTAATTTTAGATTTTTTTAATCTTATGCCTGTTCCTGGGATAAAACTATTTTCAGGAGCAAAGATGCCTTTCATTCCTGTTCGAGCATTAGGGGCACCGCATACTACTTGAAAAACTCCATCTATTGTTTTAACACTGCACACTCTAAGCCTATCAGCATCAGGATGTTGTTCAGCTTTAATTACTTCAGCAACCGTAAAATCATTAAATGTTTTTGATTTATCCTCTACAGATTCTATTTCTAAACCAATATTTGTTAAAGTATCTACAATTGTATCTAAATCTTTTTTAGTTTCTAAGTGATCCTTCAACCAATCTAATGTAAATTTCATACGAGCCTAAACCTCTGATCTTGTTTTAAGATCCAAAGGTGAAAAACCATAATGGTCAAGCCACTTTAAATTAAGATCAAATAAACCGCGCATATCTGTTATCCCATATTTAAGCATAGATAATCTTTCAATACCCATACCAAAAGCAAAACCCTGATATATGGATGAGTCAATGTTACAATTTTCTAATACTTTTGGATTAACCATACCGCAACCTAGTATTTCCAACCAATCATCTCCTTCACCAATCTTTAAAACATTATTTTTTTTAGTATAAGCAACATCCATTTCAGCACTTGGTTCTGTAAAAGGAAAATAGCTTGGTCTAAATCTATATTTTAAATTATCGATTTCAAAAAACTCTTTTAAAAAATATATTAAAGTTGATTTTAAGTCAGCCATAGTTGCATCTTTATTAACTACCAATCCTTCTACCTGGTGAAACATAGGTGTATGTGTGGAATCTGAATCGCTTCTATAAGTTCTTCCAGGTACTATAATTTTTATTGGAGGTTTAGAGCTCATCATTGTTCGGACTTGCACTGGGCTTGTATGAGTTCTTAGAACACTATCCTCTTCATTCATGTTATTTACATAAAATGTATCTTGCATTTCACGCGCAGGATGATGGGGAGGTATATTTAAAGCTGAAAAATTATTGAAATCATTTTCAATATCAGGTCCGGCTTCAACTGAATAATTTAAACTTCCAAAAATTTCAATAATATTAAAAATTGTTTGGGAGATTGGGTGTATTTTTCCATTTAAACTTTCATTATGAGGCAAACTCACATCAACAGTTTCATTCTTTAATTTTTTTTCTAACTCTTTATTTTCAATATAACTTTTTTGATCATTGATATTTTCTT
>JABHWG010000049.1 GCA_018657885.1 Pelagibacteraceae bacterium | reverse complement strand
ATTTTCTTCTTCAAAAATATTAACATATAATTCTAAAGAGCATGGCGAAGAAAATATCCCAGCTTTAAGAGATTCATTTTGTATTTTGTCGTTTGTGTGATGAGGTGCAGAATCTGTTCCTAAAAAAAATTTATTATTATCAAAACAAGCAGCTTTTCTTAGCGCTAAAAGATCTTTCTCATTTTTAACTACAGGCATGCAATAATGATGAGGGTTTATTTCTTTATTTTTAAATACGTCATTTTTAGTTAACAGCATATGATGAGGCGTAATAGTTCCAGCTATATTTTTATTTGATTTAACAAAATCAACACCATAAGCACTTGAAACATGCTCTAAGACAATTTTCAAATTTTTAAAAGTATTTCTTATTTGATAGAGTTCTTCATCAATAAAGTATTTTTCTCTATCAAAAATATCAATGTCATTTCTGTTTAATTCACCATGTATGAGTAAAACACTATTTTCTTTTTCTAATATTTCAAAAATATTATATATTTTTTTAATATTGTTTACTCCATGATGAGAATTTGTTGTGGCGTTATTAGGATATAATTTTCCTCCTATAAAAATATTATTTTGAAGCGCGTATTCAAAGTCATCAATCTTCATGCTATCTGTTAAATAGCAAGGTATCAACGCTTCGAAATTTACACTTTGAGAATTACTCTCTATTAATTTTTTATAACTAATAGCTTGTACCGATGAAGTGATTGGATTTGACGTATTAGGCATTGCTATACATCTTCTATTTACTCTAGAAGAATATTTTGTGACTACTCGTAGCATTTCATCTTCTCTAAAATGAACATGCCAATCATCAGGCTGGATAATTTTAATTGAGTTTGTCATTTATGATTTTTTCACATTTTTGGATTATTATCTCTGGCTTTATTGTATTCATATATGAATTATTTTCATCAATTTTTAAAGATCTAAAATATTCAAGACTTTCAGAAGTTCTAACTACAATATTGCCCTCCCCATATGGCCCATACACATTATCATCTGTTGGGCCAAATAAAGATATTACTCTAAGTTTATTCGCAACTGCTAAATGCATGAGACCTGAATCATTACCAATAAACATATCACTTTTTTTCATATAGGCAGATGTTAAAGTTAAATTAAATCCAAATAGGTCAATTATTAAGTCCTCTTTAATACCTTTAATTAACTCATTATAAAATTTATTTTTTTCTTTTAAAGATCCAACTAGAATAAATTTAATCTTATGAAACTTCTCTAGTAATAATTTCATAGTTACATTAAAGTTATCCGCAGACCATAACTTTGGATCCCAGTTTCCACCAGGAAAAATAACAATATGCTTAAATGAACTATCCAAATCCTCATCAGCTTTATTTTTTTCATCATCACTTGTTGGTATAAGTAAGTTTGAACAATTAAATCCAAAAGATGAATTTAGTTGCTCTATATGATGAATGTTATGATTTTTTTTAAAAATATATTTTTTATTATTACGTAATAAATATGAGATAACTGAAGATCTAAAATCAACCACAATATCCCATTTTACGTTGTAAGTTTTTTGGAATATATCAAACCAATGAAGATTAAATTTTCTTTTTTTAAAGATTATTATATTTTCTATATTATTATAGTTTTTCAACAGAGGGGCTGCTGTGGGACCAACAACAAAAGTAAGTTTTGCTTCCTTATTTTGATCTATAAAATATTTAATTGCACCAGAAGATAGAATCGTATCTCCTATTAAGTTTGAACAAATAAATAAAATTTTCACAGGAATTTCATTACAATTTTATAATTTGTATATATATCTTATAGTATGACTGTGCCATACTTTTATAAAAATAGTAATTCTAGATTTTTATCCATAGAAGGTGAAGATAGTCCTGAATTCCTTCAAAACTTAATTACAAATGACATTAATAATTGTACTAAAGATAATTTTCTATACTCTTGCTTACTCACCCCTCAAGGAAAATTTATTTCTGATTTTTTTATTTTTAGAAATGATGAAAATTATTTAATTGAAATACACTCTTTTTTTTATAAAAAATTATTAAAAAAATTAAATCTCTATAAACTCAGATCAAAAGTTCTTATTAAT
>JABHWG010000088.1 GCA_018657885.1 Pelagibacteraceae bacterium | reverse complement strand
TTATTCCCAGTTTGGAATGATTTTCCAGTAAGTTCACATTTCATTGTCATAATGATTGGGGTTAGTAAATGTTAATGCTTATTTGTCAAGCAAAGTTAGATAGAAAATTTAGTGCATATATATGTTGGTTTACAATCCCATGTATTACTACTTATTATATTATTTAAGCCAATTTCAATGCTATTTTTGAATAATTCATTATGAATACCACTTGATATAAGCACACTATCTATATCAAAATTTGAAGCTCCAAATATGTCATGATCTATAGAATCACCAATGGCTATTGTTTTTGTTTTATCTAATTCATTAATTTTTTTTATTGATTCAATATAAATTTCTTTCGATGGCTTCCCAAGAATAACTACTTCACCTCCCATATTTTTATATAAATCTGCAATCGTTCCCATACAAAAAATATTTTTCATATTATTTTTTTCTATAGTTATATAATCTGGATTAGCACAAAACATAATTAAATTATGATCTAAGGCACTTTTTAGTATTGGGATGTAATCTATAGGCTTCATATTTTGAAAAGGTGTACATGCTAAAATAAAATTTGCTTCACATATATCAGAGACAAAACTAAAATTATCTAAACCGTCTCTAAATTCTAAACCATCTTCTTTTGACTCATCAAAAATATGAAAACAATTATTTAGGTTGCTTCCATAATTTTGAATTGAATTTTTTAATTCTTGCCAGACCATTTCCCCACTAGTCATAACCTCAATAAAATGATTTTTATTAAAACCTAAACTTTTTAACCTACATGTTGAGCTTAACTTTCTTTTTGATGAGTTTGAAATGATAATAAGTTTTTTATTTGCATTAAATAACTTATCAATAGCTTCAATAGCATGATTATATCCCTTATTTCCATCATGCATTACTCCCCATTGATCAAGAATAAAAACATCATAAAGATCGATGATTTCAGAAATATTATTTATAACTTTTATCATTAAGAAGATTTTCCAATTACCTCTGATATATTTTTAAATCCATCGGTTAGAATAAGTCCATTAAGCTCTTTTATAATTTTATTGATAATTTGTGGTCCCTGATAAATTAATGAAGTATAGAGTTGCACGAGACTAGCTCCAGCTTTTATTTTTTCATAACACTCGTAACCATTTGATATACCTCCTACTCCTATTAGAGGTATTTGCCCATTTGTTAGAGAATACATTTTTTTTAATATTATAGTGGAGTCCACAAATATAGGCTTACCACTTAATCCTCCTAATTCATTTTTATATGAAGAAACTAATGAACTAGGGCGTTTAATAGTTGAGTTTGAAATAATTAACCCATTAACATTATTAGCTAACGACATTAATGCAATATCTCTTAATTGCTCATCATCTAGATCAGGTGATATTTTAATAAATATTGGTTTATTTCCCAGTTGCTTACTTTCATTTTGTTTATCTTGTATTTTCTTAACTAAAGTTTCAATTCTTCCTCGAAGTTGAAGATCTCTTAGACCAGGTGTGTTAGGTGAAGATATATTTATTGTTATATAATTTCCATAAATACCCAGTTTTTCAATAGAATATAAATAATCATCAATATCATTTTTAGTTGATTTATTTTTTCCTAAATTTATACCAATTATTCCTCCAGCTTTGTCTGCTTTATAAAATGATTTTAAGTTTTCTATTACTTTTTCACTTCCATCATTATTAAAGCCAAGATGATTTATTACACCCTCATCCTCTAATAATCTAAAAACCCTTGGCTTTTGATTTCCTTTTTGAGATTGAGGTGTAATAGTTCCAACTTCTACAAAACCAAATCCGTAGGATAACATAGGCATTATTACTTCAGCATTTTTATCAAAACCCGCTGCTAAACCCAAAGGATTTGGAAAATCTATACCAAGAATTGTTTGTGTTAATGCTCTAAATTCTTCTTTTTTGTTTTTCTTAAATACTAGATTAGATTTTAGTAATTTAATTGTTATATCGTGAGCTGTTTCAGGAGGGAGTAATCTTAATAAATTAATTAACATGCTTTAAGATTTATGAAAATCAATTCTTTGCTCTATTATTTTTATTGTTTGATTAATTCCATATAGTTTAATGAATGACCCAAGACGCGGTCCTTGTTCTTGACCAAGCAATACTTGATAAACGAGTTTAAAAAAATCTTTTAAATTTTCAAAATGATGATTTTTTCCTACCTCATAAAGAAGAGTTTGAATATCTTCAGCAGAATTATTTTCATTTATTTTTAATTTCAATACGTCTCTCATTTCTTCAAAAACACTTTTATTAGTACTGTCAATATTTAAATATTTTTTATTTGGTAATACAAAATCATTGTAATAATTGATTGCATAATTAATCAATTTATCAAATTCTGGATTATTTTCTGGACTTATGCTTGAGTCATACTTATTAACAAAACTCCAAATTATTTTTTTATCATCAGTATTGCATATACTAACGAGATTAGTAAGTGAGTTAAAAGTAATATCTGATTTAAATTTTTTTGGTTTACCTAAATGAATATGCCATATTGGACTGTCGATTTTTTTTATATCGTCAAGCTTATCATAACTATTATAGTGAGATATATATTCATCAACTGTTTTAGGTATCACATCAAAAAATAATTTCTTTGCAGATTTTGGTTTTTGGAACATAAATAATGATAAACTTTCAGGTGATCCATAACGCAACCATTCATCAACACTAATTCCATTTCCAACAGATTTAGAAATTTTTTCACCTTTTTCATCAAGAAACATTTCATAAATTAGATTTACAGGTGATTTCTTACCAATAGATTTACAAATTTTTGATGCCAAATCAACACTTTCGGTTAGATCTTTACCGCACATCTCATAGTCTACACCCAATGCCATCCATCTCATAGCCCAGTCAACTTTCCATTGTAATTTGCAATTTCCACCAGTTACTAAAACTTCAACTTTTTTTTGATTTGTTGGCTCTGTATAAATTATACTATTATTTTTTGGCCTATATTCATCTACTTGTACCTGCAAAACATTTCCAGTCTCTTCACTTAGTGGCAAAAAAGGACTGTAAGTATTTTTTCTTTCTTTTCTTAAAGTTGGTAACATAATTTCAAGTATCTTTTCATAGTTCTGAAGAATTTCAATGATAGTATTATCAAAAAAACCACTTTTATATCTTTCTGTAGAACTAATGAAATCATATTCAAAATTAAATTCATCTAAAAAAGATCTTAATTTTGCATTATTATGATGCCCAAAACTTTCATATTTTTCAAAAGGATCTGGAATAGAAGTCAAAGGTTTACCGATATATTTACTTAACATTTCTTTATTAGGAACATTTTCCGGCACCTTCCTAAGTCCATCCATATCATCTGAGAAGGTAATTAATTTTGTGGGACATTCTATTAAAGATACAAAAGCATTTCTAACCATTGTTGTTCTTACAACCTCACCAAAAGTTCCTATATGAGGTAAACCAGAAGGTCCGTAGCCTGTCTCAAATACAATATGCCCTTTTTCAGGAGTTTTAAAATTAGATAAACCACCATTTTTTTTTAATATTTGTTGAGCTTCTTTAAAAGGCCATGATTTCAGATTGCTTTTGTCTAGTAAATCTAATTTATTCATTATAATTTGCTTTTATTCTAATTTTTTTACCCAATAACAATTTTAGAGAATTAATGAAATTAAAAGTTTCATGATTTAGTTTATTAAAAAAATTATGTTCAGTCTTAATTATTTCCTCTATCATTTTCTCAACCATATTGACCCCTTCTTTACTAAGCTCTATTTTATTAGACCTGTTATCAAGTGGTGTTAATTTTTTAATTAATTTTTTTTGATTTAATTGAGTCAATTTTGAGCTAACAACTGATTTATCTATAAATGAATGTTTAACTATATCTACTTGGCTAATGTTAATTAATATTTTACTTAAATTATATACAGTTTCTAGTATTAGATACTCGTTAAAAGAAATGTTATATTTATTGATATTGCTACGTATCTTTGATTGCCAGAGATTTGAAGTCTGCCAAATTAATAAACCAATTCTGTTCTCATTAAGAGAAGTGTCTGCCATTTGTATACAAACTATTTGTATACAAACTAAATTATAAAGTAAAGGATTTTTTTTAAAAATAAATTATTCTGTTGCTAATTCTAATTTGAGGCCATCTAGATCATCAGTTAGGCTAATTTGACAACTCAATCTTGAGGTGTTTTTCACATCAAATGCCTGATCTAGCATGGATTCTTCATCGTCATCTCTAGCAGAGAGTTTCTCCAGCCATTCATCCTCTATATAAACATGACAGGTTGCGCAAGCACAGCACCCGCCACAAGCAGCTTCTATATCAAGTGAATTATCTCTTATTACTTCCATTAAAGTATCGCCACTATCCCCTTCGAGAGTATATTTATTTCCTTCTCTGTCAGTTACAAATATTTTCATATAGCTTTAAGTTTTTTTTGCAGATCTTTTGAAGACGTAGTGTAGCGAAATATATTTTTTTTATCAGGGTAACAATATTTAAAACATTTTTGGGCCATTAATGCAGCTTCATGAAATCCTGATAAAATTAATTTCAACTTTCCTGGGTAGGTGTTAATATCTCCAATAGCAAATATTGAAGGTATGGAAGTTTCAAATTTTTCAGTATCAACTTTTATTAAGTTCTCATCTAAGTTCAGCCCCCATGTTGATATAGGACCAAGCTCCATTTTTAAACCAAAAAAGGGTAATAGAAAATCAACTTCATGTTCTTTAATAATATCTTCATTTTTCACAACAACTTTTATTTTACCATTTTGTAAATTTTCAACCTCTTTAATTTGACCAAGCGAAAAATTTATTTTCTTATCTTTTTCTAATTTTAACATTTTAGATACTGAGTCAGGGGCTGCTTTAAACTCTTTTCTTCTATGTATCAAAGTAACATTTGAAATTTTTGACAATTCATTTGTCCAATCCAAGGCAGAGTCTCCTCCTCCAACTATGAGCAAATCTTTATCTTGAAATTGAGACTTATTTCTAACTGCATATAAGATTTTTTTATCTTCTATGTCACTAATATTATCTAAAGGTATTTTGCGTGCGACAAAACTACCAGCTCCAGCAGCTATAACTATACATTTAGCTTGAATTTTTTTGTTAAAGTTGGTTTCTACCAGCCAATCATCTGACTCAAGTTTAGATATTTTTTCAACCTGTTGGCTTAAATGATATACTGGCTTAAAAGGTTTAGCTTGAGCTAGTAAGTCATTAGTAAGCTCTTGTCCGGTTATATTAACTCTAGAAGGAATATCGTATATTGGTTTTTCTGGGTATAATTCTGCACATTGACCACCTGGTTTATCTAAGTTATCAATTACATGACAAGAAATATTTAATAAACCCAACTCAAAAATAGCAAATAACCCAACAGGTCCTGCTCCAATAATTATAACATCAGTTTTTTCATTCATGGCATTTAAATAACAACTTTTTTTACTATATCTATATAATATATCAATATTATGCAAACCAACGACATACAATCAAACTATCGTCTTTCAATCATGATATGGCTAATTTCACTAACATTAATGGTATTTTTAATTATTGTTATAGGGGGTTTAACTAGACTTACAGATTCAGGTTTGTCTATGGTTGATTGGCGCCCAATACTTGGATCTATTCCTCCTCTTAACGATATGCAATGGATAGAGATATTCGATAAATATAAATTATCCCCTGAATTTCTTTATGTTAACAAAAATATGACATTAGAAGATTTTAAATATATTTTTTGGTGGGAATGGTTCCATAGATTTTTTGCAAGATTGATTGGCGTAGTATTTATTGTTCCTTTTTTTTACTTTTTATTTAAAAAACTTCTTAATAATTATTTTTACAAAAGATTTAGTATTATTTTTACTCTTGGTTTATTTCAAGCTTTTATAGGATGGTGGATGGTTAAAAGCGGTCTAGTTAATGACCCTTATGTAAGCCCATTTAGGCTGACATTTCACTTAACAAATGCTGTGATAATATACAGCTTATTATTATGGACTTGTATCGAGTATTCTCATCAAAAAAGCTTACGTTTTGTCTCCTTTTTTAAGACACATGAGTTTTGGATTTTCATTTCAATCATTTTTGTATTCATTACTATTTTAAGTGGAGGATTTATGGCAGGTTCTCATGCTGGGCAATCTTTTAATACGTACCCATTAATGAATGGTAAAATTATTCCTGATGATATTTTTTTAGAAGAATTGGGATTTTTAAATATTTTTGAAAATACTGTCACTATAAATTTTAATCATAGATGGTTAGCTACACTTACTTTTATTTACACATTTTCACTTTTTACATATTTAATATTTAATAAGTTTATCAATTTATCAAACATAATAATTGTATCAGTCTTACTGGCTTTGACCTTTCAATTCACTTTAGGTATAATGACATTGTGGTCAAATGTAGCAATTGAATATGGTAGCTTGCATCAAACTAATTCAATAATTTTATTATCTATATTGTTATTTGCATACTTTAAATCAAAATTAATAAGGAATTAAATATGAAAAAGAAGATATTAATATTTGGAGGAACTGGCGCAATAGGATGCTCCATAGCAAAAAAAATAAAAGATGATGAGTATGATCCCGTAATTATAGCTAGAAACGAAGAAGAATTAAAATATAAAGCCAAAGAAATTGACTGTGAATATTATATTTGTGACGTGCTTAATTTCGAACAAATTGAAGAAATAGCTAAAAAATATAATGAAGACGTATTTGGGCTAGCGTACTGTATTGGATCAATTAACTTAAAACCTCTAAAAATTTGTAAAAATGAGGATTACATTGAGAGTTTTAAAATAAATACTTTAGGTGCTATAAACTCAATTAAAACTAATCTAACTAATCTAAACAAAAATAATGGTTCCATTTTGCTATTTTCAACTATAGCTGTTCAACAAGGCTTTACCAATCATTCTATTGTTTCTTCTTCAAAAGGAGCTATTGAAGGATTGACACTTAGCTTAGCTGCTGAATTTGCCCCTAAAATTAAAGTAAATTGTATTGCCCCAAGCTTAACTGATTCTAAAATGTCACAAAAAATACTCAGTAATGAAACTATGAAAAAAGCTATAGAAAATATGCACCCAATCCCAAAAATAGGTGAAGGTGGTGACTTTGGTGAATTAGGAAGTTTTCTTCTTAGTGAAAGAAATAAATGGATTACTGGACAAATATTTCATATTGATAGAGAAAGATCTACATTAAGAATAAAAGCATGAGATATTTATTAATAATAGTTGTATTAATTTGTTTAAATTTTTCAATTAAAGCTGAGATTTTTCCTATACCAGAAGATAATGAGGTTAGCTTTGATGTCATTAGAAAAAATAAAATAATTGGCAACCTTACTTCTAAGTTTATAATAAACAATGACACTATAGTTTTACATTCAGTCCTTGATATCAAAGTAAAAATTTTATTTATTCCCGCGTATAAATTTTTTCAAGAAACAAAAGAAACTTGGAAAAATAATGAATTTATTGCAATCGATGGTTTTACTGATTTTGAAGATGACAGGGAATATAAAATTGATGGAATGGATAAAGATGGTGTTTTTTCAGCTAGTGGTATGGATGGAAAATTAGAATTAGATGTAAATATTGTACCTCTTAATTACTGGAATAAAAAAATGCTTAAAGAAAATGAAGTTTTTGATACACAAAAAGGAATTGTGCGAAAAATTGAAGTAGAAAAATTAGATGACGAACAAATAAAAATTAAGAAATTGAAAGTTGTAGCAGAAAAATTCATTTTTAATGCTTCAAAAAACCCTAAAGACAAAGGTCCATTTCCTACGTATACATTATGGTATCATAATGATGAGCTTTTAAAAATGGAATTTATAAATCCTAACGACAAGAAACAATATGTCATATCTATCATCAGAAATGATTGGGGTTTATAAAAGCAAGAAACACACTATCTCTATTACTATTAAGGATTGGATTTATAAATGAAAGTAATTTGGATCACTGGTGGTTCTTCAGGTATAGGATTTGCCACAGCAAAAAAATTTTTAGAAAATAATTGGATTGTTATTATAAGCTCAAGCAATCTTGAGAAATTAAATAATGCAAAAAAAAGAATGGCTGAAACAACAAAAGTTGAGAATTTACATGTCATAAAATGTGATATTTCAAATAAATCTGAAGTAGAAAAAATTGTGTTATCTATAGAAAATGAAATTGGAAAAATAGATATTGCTATTCTTAATGCAGCTGCCTATTCTCCTAATAAGAATCAAGATTTTGACTTGGATAACTATGAACTCCTAATTGATGTTAATTTAAAAGGTACGCTTTACTGTATTAACTCCCTTAAAAAAGTCATGGAAGGAAGAGATAACACCATAGCAATTGTTTCATCTCCAATAGGTTATAGAGGTTGGCCAACCTCTGGAGCATACGGAATGACAAAAGCAGCTCAATTAAACCTTTCTGAAAGCCTTTTTTTTGATTTTAAAAAAGTAAAAATTAAAATTAGAGTTATTAGTCCAGGGTTTATTGACACTGAAGCAACTAGATTAAATTCTTTTAAGATGCCTTTTTTGAAATCTGCATCATTTGCTGCAGACCAGATATACAAAGGGTTAGTTTTTAAAAAAAGATTTGAAATTTATTTCCCTTTTTTAATTGTTTATTTTGTTAAGATTTTAAGAATTCTTCCATATTGGTTATATTTTTATTTATGGAAAAAAATTGGCAAGTTCTAACTAATTTATATCACCTATATATATTCCTAACCCCTTTGCTACGTCAATTAAAGGATCGGATATACTTATAGTTTGAGATTTACCTGCTATATCATCTAAAGATACGTCTTTAACACCTCTATCTTGCCACACTACCACCCTATTAAATTTACCATCTGCAATCAAATCTACAGCTTTCACTCCAAATGCACTTGCAATTAATCTATCTCTGTGCGTTGGTTGTGCTCCTCTTTGAACATGGCCTAGAACAGTAACACGTGTTTCAGCATCTGTAATTTTATATATTTCATCTCCTAAATAAGTACCAATACCGCCTAGCCTAACCTCTCCATCAACAAATTTTACTGTTGCTTTTTTTCCATCTTCTTTTTTAACTGCTTCTGCAACTACTATTAGAGCATGATTTCTTCCTTCACTTCTAATTTTGTCAATATGGTTTGCTATTCCTTTAATTGTGTATGGTATTTCAGGTATCAATATTACATCAGCTCCACCTGCTATACCTGAGTTGAGAGCTATATGCCCTGCATCTCTTCCCATGACCTCTAAAATCATTGCCCTTCTATGACTGGCTGCAGTCGGTTGAAGCATATCCAATGCATTTGTAGCAACATCTACAGCTGTATCGTATCCAATAGATAACTCATTATATTTAACATCGTTATCAATAGTTTTAGGTATACCAATAAAATTTATATTTCCTTTTTTAGTCAAAGTTTGTAAAATTTTTAAACTACCATCTCCGCCAATTCCAATTAATGCATCTAATTCTAGCTTCTTAAAACTGTTAATTATAACGTCTGAAGCTTCAATTTTTTTTCCATTTTTTTTTATAATTCCAAATGGATTCCCTTTATTGTTTGAGCCTAAAAAAGTACCTCCCATTCGCATTAAATTTCCATCAAAATTAGAAGGTCTAAGCTCAATCACATCTATAGGATCTCTCATAAGACCTAAAGTGCCGTCCTTCAAACCAAAAACTTGCCAACCATATTCATTTATTGCACGCAGTGTAACAGCTCTTATCACAGCATTTAACCCAGCACAGTCTCCACCACTCGTTAATATGCCTATTTTTTTTACCATGACGGGTTTATATACTATAATTTAATACTTTATAAATTTATTTAATGATAGATCACAACAAATTAATAGAAAAACTAAAAGAATTAGAACAAGAACATTCAGACCTTGATCAGATCTTAATTCAATTGCAAGAAAAACAAACAGTTGATTTTTTACAAATTCAAAGATTAAAAAAAAGAAAATTAGTACTAAAAGATAAAATAATTCGGGTTAAAAATGAATTGGAGCCAGATAGTATCGCTTAACTAAAATTTTTAACAAATTTTAGAATTTTTGGAAAACTATCTTTTAAAATATTTATTTTTGATTTTAATTTTGGAATTTTTGAAACTCTTCTTAAGTTTGTATCTAAGATTTTTTCCAACTCACTTTGATCATCGTTATTAAAAAAAAACAAAACAACTCTAGTATAGATACCACCTAAAATTAACCTTTTAGTATAAAAATTAAAATCTGTTGACGTATCACCAGCCATAAACCATATTTGATCGATAGATTTATAAAGTTGAATCGGCATCAAAATATTTCTTTTTGGAATTAATAAGTTTAAAAAAATTTTCTTATAAAAGCTTTTATCTTTATGCATCATAGATAATTTTAAAAGTAATATTTTTCTTATTCTTTTGTGAACAGGCAACCTAATCAAATCAATTTTTTTACAAGCATTTTCAAGATCGACATTTAGTTGTTCTAAAGCAAATTTGATTAAATCATTATTTCCTTCAGGAAATAGAATTTCAGTCTCATTTGTGTCTAAGTTAAATTTATTCGACACACTTTTAAGGGTATTAGTTGTAAAACCATTGGCAGCAACTAAAATTTTTGAAAATTTCAATACCTCTAATCTTTTACGTAGAAGATATTTACTTTTAGTCTTTATCATTATTATTTTTCCAAAATTTTTCTATCTCTTCTAAATAACCAAAAGCATTTTTATGCGCTAATCTAGAAGTATATAGGATACCATTTAAATGATCAAATTCATGTTGAATAACCCTAGCATGAAGTCCTTTAACTTCCCCAGTAATTTTTTTTCCACTTAAATCTAATGCTGTAAACTTAATTTGCTTATATCTTCGAACCAAACCTAACATTCCAGGTATTGATAAACACCCTTCCCAGTCATCTTCAGTTTCATCGTTAATTTTTTCAATTACAGGATTTAATAACACTGAAATATTAATTTTTTCACCATCCTCTATTTCTGGATTCCTATAAATAAATATTCTGTGAGTTAGATGCACCTGTGGAGCTGCTAAACCTATGCCATTAGTATCTATCATAGTTTCGGACATATCGAAGACTATCTTTTTTAGATCAATACTACTTAAATTATTAATTTCTTTAGTTTTTTTTAATAAAACTGGATGTCCTAATTTTGCTATTTTTAGAATTGACACAATTAATATATAGTCGATAAACTTAAATATACCAATGGTTTTGAAATTTATTTGATTATTTGCATTATAATAAACTATGTGGTAAATGCCCATCAAATATGACAATACATGTAAACGTAAAAGATAATAATATAGAACAGGCATTAAGAAGTCTTAAGAAAAAATTACAGAGAGAGGGCCTATTCAAAGAGATGAAGCTTAGAAAGCATTTTGAAAAACCTTGCCTTAAAAGAGCTAGAGAAAAAGAAGAGAATATCAGAAGAGCAAGAAAGACTGCTAGACGAAATAATATTTAATTTAGACTTTTAACTATATCCTCACACATTTTTTTAGCATCACCAAAAAGCATAGTTGTGTTGTCTCGATAAAAAAGTTCGTTATCAACACCAGAGTATCCGGTAGCCATAGATCTTTTTATAAATAAAACAGTTTGAGATTTTTCAACATCTAATATGGGCATTCCATAAATTGGCGAAGTCTCATCAGTTTTAGCAGCAGGATTAGTAACATCATTAGCTCCGATTACAAAAGATACTTCTGTCATAGGAAAGTCAGGGTTTATTTCATCCAACTCTAAAACTTCCTCGTAAGGAACGTTAGCTTCTGCTAACAAAACATTCATGTGGCCTGGCATTCTGCCAGCAACAGGGTGAATTGCATACCTAACATTAATTCCTTCTTTTTTTAAAATATCTCCCATTTCTTTTAGAGCATGTTGAGCTTGCGCAACTGCCATACCATAACCTGGAATTATTATTACTGAGTCTGCATTCTTTAAGACATATGCTGCATCTTCAGCATTACCTTGTTTAACAATTTTGTCAGAATTATCTGAAGCAGAGCTAGCAGCTTGCTCACCACCAAAACCTCCTAAAACAACACTGATTATAGATCTATTCATTCCTTTACTCATTATGTAGCTAAGTATAGCTCCAGATGCACCAACAAGAGCTCCGGTTATAATAAGTAAATTATTGCTTAGAGTGAAACCTATACCACAAGCTGCCCAACCAGAATAAGAGTTTAACATAGATACTACCACTGGCATATCAGCTCCACCAATAGGTATGACAACCAGGAAACCAAGTAGAATTGAAACTAAAACAATTGTCCAAAAAATAGTTGGGGATTGATTGGTCACGAATAAAAAAATAAGAAAAATTATAAAAATTAAAATTAGAGCATTAATTGTATGTTGGAGCTTAAAGACAATTGGTTTGCCAGATACAGTTCCTTGTAGTTTACCAAATGCTAATATAGATCCTGAAAATGTAATAGCACCGATGAATGTTCCTACGCTCATTTCAATTAAACTACTCATGCCAATTTCACCATAATTACCAATACCGAAGGCTGAAGGATTATAAAATGCAGCTGCTGCAACAAAAACAGCAGCTATACCTACTAAACTATGGAAAGCAGCTACTAATTGAGGAAGGGCTGTCATTTCTATTCGTAATGCAATAAATGTGCCTATTGCTCCTCCAACTAAGATTGCAGAACCTATTTCAACATAACTTAGAACCGATTTAAACATTAGTGTTGTTATGATTGCAATAACCATGCCTACTACTCCAAAGATATTGCCTAATCTTGAAGACTCAGGGTGAGAAAGACCTCTTAAAGCAAATATAAATAATAAAGCTGAAAGAAGATATAATACTGCAACCATATTAGCTGACATTAATTAAACCTTTTTTTCTTTTTTAGGTTTTTTCTTAAACATAGATAGCATTCGATAAGTTACTATGAATCCTCCGAAAATATTTATTGAAGCAAGTACAACTCCTATAATACCAAAAATTTTAGAAGTATCATGACCAAGAGGTCCTGCAGCAAGAATTGCACCAACTATAATTACACTTGAAATTGCATTTGTTACACCCATTAAAGGACTGTGCAATGCAGGTGTAACTGACCAAACAACATAGTAACCAATTATACAGGCTAAGAAAAACACAGTTAAGCCAATGACAAAAACTTCTGAACTATGTGCTTCCATTTTATTTAAACTGTTCCAATCTTAATGAGCCATCTTGAGTTAAAACGACTGCGTTAACAATTTCATCTTCCAAATTTAAGTTAATTTTATTGTTTTCCTTATCTATAATTAAACTCAAAAAATTAAAAATATTTTTTGCATATAAGGCTGAGGCATCTTTAGCAACTCTTCCTGGTACGTTAGCATAACCTAAAATCTTAACTCCCCGATGATCCACTACTTTACCTAATTTACTAAGAGGGCAGTTTCCTCCAGCTTCAACTGCCAAATCAACAACAACTGAACCAGGGGCCATGGTTTCAACCATTTCTTGTGAAATTAAAGTTGGTGCTGTTTTGCCAGGAATTAATGCGGTACAAATTACAATATCTTGTTTTGCAATTGTTTCTGCAATTAACTTAGCTTGCTTATTTTTATAATCATTACTCATTTCTTTAGCGTATCCACCTGCTGTTTCAGAGTCTGAATTTTCTTCTTCTGCAACCATTATAAATTTACCACCAAGACTCTCTACCTGCTCTTTGGTTGCAGATCTAACATCTGTTGCTGACACAACAGCGCCTAATCTTTTTGCAGTTGCTATAGCTTGTAATCCAGCAACCCCAACTCCTAACACCATTACCTTAGCTGGGTTGACACGACCTGCAGCAGTCATCATCATTGGAAATGCTTTTCCAAATTGTTCTGCAGCATCAATAATACTTCTATAACCAGCTAAATTTGCTTGTGAAGATAATACATCCATGCTTTGGGCTCTACTGATTCTAGGTATTAATTCCATACAACAAGAAATAATTTTTTTATTATTAAGGGCATTTATATGTTTTTTATTTTCGTAAGGATTTAATATACCTATTAAAATTGTTTTATCTTTTAAAATATTTAAATCTACTTCTTCTGGCATCTTTACACATAAACAGATGTCAGCATTCAAGCACTCTTTTCTCGAAACAATTTTTGCTCCGTTTTCTATATATAACTCGTTTGGATATCCTGAATTAAGACCTGCTCCGTCTTCTATAGTAACTTCTAAATTTAATCGCTGAAAAAGTTTAACAGTGTCAGGAGTTAATGAGACTCTATTCTCATCGTTATGACTCTCTTTTAAGGCAGCTATCTGCATAGGGACTTATAATTATAGCTTAGCTAATTTTAAAGTGTTTTGTTGTCTCTGTGTTAATTTTTTTTCATTAAAATTATAAATTAATTCATGAAAAACTCTATACCAGTTGACTTCAGCTCTTAAATGCATAAATACTGATCCGAGTCCTACTGCCGCTCTATCCATAAATACAAATTCTTTTGGAGGTTTTACTCCACCAATTCTCTTTAATTCCTTGTGAACTTCTGAAGCTATCTGTGCTCCATAAATACCGCTATCACTTTCTTGAATTTTTTGGACCTTATCATGCAATAAGGGAGCATATAGAAAACTTGCCCATTTACTTAAAATTTTTAATTTTTCTTTTGTAATTTCATTAAAGCCCCACTGCTCATAGGCATGAACTGCAAGTGCCTCATCATTCTTTTGGAGAGCAAAATACAAATCAATAACTCCTTGAATAAACTTTGATTTAAAAATTCGCATACAGCCAAAATCATATAAATTAATACTTAGATCTTCTTGAACAGAATAGTTACCCATGTGAGGATCACCATGAATTACACCATATTCAAAAAAAGGTTTATACCAAGCATAATACATATTTTTAGCTAATAAATTTCTTGTTTCTTTTTTTGCATCTTTATAGCTTAAAATTGATTTACCTTCTAACCAACTCATAGTTAACAATCTATTTGTACTAAGTTTATCAATTGTCTTTGGAACATGAATAAAGCTATCTTTTGAAAAAATTAAATTAAAAACATGCATTAATTTTTTTTCTCTTTCATAATCTAACTCTTCAGTTAATCTCTCTGTAATTTCTTTGTAAACTTCTTCGGTTTTTATAGCTTTGTTGTAACTCTGATAGATTGAAAAGATAATTTTTAACTGGGATAAATCTGCACTTACAGCTGACTGCATATCAGGGTATTGAAGCTTACAAGCAACAGTTTCAGAATTATTCAAAACAGCTTTATGCACTTGGCCCAATGATGCAGCTCTAGACGCATTCTTATCAAATTCTTTAAATTGTTTTTGCCAGTCTTGTGAAAGTTCAGTTGCCATTCTTCTTTTAACGAACAGCCATCCCATAGGAGGTGCATTAGATTGTAGGTGTAATAATTCTTTGGTGTACTCTTCTGGTAAGAGATCGGGTATAGTTGCAGATAACTGTGCTACTTTCATTAAAGGTCCTTTAATTCCACCCAAAGCTTCTCTGATTTCTAAGGCGTGTTTTTCCTTATCTAGTTTAACACCTAAATATTTTTGACTTGCCAACTTTGTAGCAAGCTTCCCGACAACACCACCAACTTGAGCATACCTTTTTATTTGCTTTGCAATAGATCTTGATTCAACATCACTCATCTAAAGAGTTTCCAATTCATCAATCAAATTTTCGATAACACCTAACCCTTGCTTCCAAAAAGTTTTTTTAGATAAATCTAAATTAAATGGTTTAAATAGCTCATCATACTTTTTAGAACCGCCACTTTTTAATAAATTAATATATTTTATATCAAAATCTTTTAGACCTTTTTCATAAGTGCTGAATAAAGAATTTACCAAACAATCACCAAATGCATAAGCATAAACATAAAATGGTGAATGGATAAAATGCGGTATGTAACTCCAAAAATACTTATATTCATCCTCATATTTAATTGCAGGTCCCAAACTATTACTTTGAACCTCCATCCAAATAGAACAAATCTTTTCAATGCTTAGTTCTGAACTTTTTCTATGAGTATGCACTTCTTTTTCAAATTCAAAAAAAGCTATTTGCCTAACAACTGTGTTTAACATATCTTCAACTTTATTTGCTAATAGTGCTTTTCTTTCTTTTTGAGAGTTTGCTTGTTTTAAAATTGATTTAAAAGTTAACATTTCACCAAAAACACTGGCAGTTTCTGCCAAAGTTAAAGGAGTTGATGCATTAAAGTGTGTTTGATTTTTTCCAGCTAGATATTGGTGAACTCCATGGCCTAGTTCATGGGCTAATGTTGCTACATCTCTAGCTTTCCCCTGAAAATTAACCAAAATAAAGGGATGAACAGAAGAAACTGTAGAGGCTGCAAAGGCGCCAGGTGATTTTCCATCCAAAACAGGAGAATGTATCCATTTTTCATCAAAAAATTTTTTAATTATAATTCCTATATCAGAGTTAAATTCTGAATAAGCTTCTATGACTGTATCTCTTGCTTCTTTCCAAGTAAAAGTTTTTGAGCTTTGAAAAGGTAAGGGGGCATTTCTATCCCAGTACATTAAATGTTTTTTATTAAACCACTTTGCTTTTAAAGTGAAATATCGATGTGATAATTTTGGATAAGAGTCTACAACTGAATTTACTAGACTATCAACAACTGAATCTTCAACAACATTTGATAAATTTCTAGCACTCACAGGGTTAGGCAACTTTCTCCAATCATCATTTATAGATTTATCTTTTGCCAGAGTGTTAGTTATAGAAGAAAATATTTTTATATTATCTCCCAAAACTTTGCCAACCGACTTAGCTGCTAATTTTCTATTAGCTTCCTTGCTGTCTGATAAAAAATTAAAAATTTGAGCACTTGATAACTCTTCTTTTTTAAAAGAAAATTTAAGAGATGCAATTAGATCATCAAATAATCTAATCCATGCAGAATGAGATGTTATGCTTTTATCTTGCAAAATTTTTTCAATCTTTAAATCTAACTGATAAGGCTTAAATGATCTTTTATTAATTATCCAATTTTGATAAATTTTTAACTTTTGATTTTTAAAAAGTTTTATAAGCGCATTATCTGCAATTTGATTAAGCTCTAAAGTAAAGAAAATTATTGAAGAAGCATAATTTGTGATTGTTTCTTGCATTTGTTGAAAAAAAATTTTATTTTTTTCATTATTGCCATTTTCCGCAACTAATAAATGAGCATATGATAATATTTTGTCCATCAAAATATCTATCTTTTCAAGTTCATTTATTGCAAGAAATAGATTCTTAGAACTTAAAGATTTTATTTTATTAGCATATTTTTTTTCAAACTTGGAAGTTCGAGATTTTATGCTTTTTAAATCTTTGATTAATTTTTCATCATTTTGAGAAGGATAGAGATCTTTTAAGTTCCAAATAGGAAGATTTCCAAGATTTTTTTCTTCATTAATTTGATTATTTTTAGCATTCATAGTATGAAATCAATATAGGTATTAATTATAGTGTTTGTAGGGAGGTAATGTCAAATGTCCATAAATTTCGATAAGTATAGCAATATTATCAGTATGTTTTTTGATAAATCAAAAAAAAGAAAAAACAAACCTTACTTATGGATAAAAAATAATGGTGTTTTTAAATCTCTTTCTTGGGAAGATGTAGAGCTTTCAGTAAAATCTGTTGCCAGATCACTATTAGATATAGGTATATTAAAAGGT
>JABHWG010000109.1 GCA_018657885.1 Pelagibacteraceae bacterium | reverse complement strand
GGGCCTGCTCATTACTCTGAAGTGTTAGCCTCTTATTTATATTATTATTCTTTTGCTGCTGGTGGTCCTAATAAAATGGGAGTTGGTGCTTCAGTTGCTTTTGTAATTTTTGCCTGTATCTTAACTATTGCAATAGCAAGAGTAATTATACAAAAAAGGATTGAAAAAAATTAATAATGCCAACTTCATTAAAAAATAATTATGGAGCAACTTTTAAGACAAGTCCTATTTTTTTTATCTTAACTCGAGTAGTGATTTTATTTTTTTTAATAATTATAATCTTTCCTTTGTTATACACTTTTTCACTATCTGTGCGTTCACCTGACACTGTTTATAGTGCTAAATATTTCTTAATACCATATGAGTTTTCTCTCCAAAATTATTATGATGCTTTTTTTTATGCTGAAGAAAGATTGAAAGTATCTTTTCCAAAAATGTTTTTAAATAGTATGATTGTAACAACTTCATCTGTTGTACTAATTATCACGTTATCAATATTTGCAGCTTTTAGTTTTAGTCATTTACGTTTTCCTATGAAAGAAAGTTTGTATAATGTTATGATAGCAAGTGTAGCAATGCCTGCACAAGTATTGTTAATACCTTTGTTTTATCTATTAATTTATTTTGGAATTATTAATACCTATACTGCTGTAGTACTTGCGTATGCTGGGTTCTTGATACCAATAGGAATATTAATTTTAAGAATGTTTTTTGAACAAATACCTAAAGAGTTAACAGAGGCAGGTATTGTAGATGGAGCCACTGATTTTCAACTTCTGTTAAGAATATTATTACCACTTGCTAAACCGGCTATTGCAACGTGTGTTATTTTATTATTTTTAGATACTTGGAATGAATTTATTTATGCAATGATATTTATGCAAGATCCTACTATTCATACTGTGCCAGTAGGATTAGCTAAGATTGGAACCAGTAGGTACCATATTAATATTGGAACCTATAGTGCATCTGTAATGATTACGATAATTCCAGTAATGCTTATTTTTGCTATTTTTCAAAGATGGTTTATTGCAGGGATGACAATGGGAGCCTTAAAGCATTAAATAATTTTTTATAGATTTACTTTATAAATTTTTTGAGCGTTTCCATTAGCTATTGCACTTGCTTCATCATCAGAAAGTGAAGATAAAATATTTCTAGTTACTGCAATCCATTCTTGGATTCCTTTACCAAGATTGACAACTGGCCAATCACTCCCCCATACCATTCTACTTGGACCAAAGCATTCAAGTACATGATCAACATATGGTTGAATTGTTTCTTGTGAAGATGTTCCAGGCGTACAATAAGCCATGAGACCTGATAATTTACATGTTACATTTGGTAATTCTGAAAGCTTCTTAATATCCTTACTCCACTGATCAATTTCACCAGCTGCTATAGATGGTACACCACAATGATTTAAAACTAAATTTGTTTCATCACAACTTTTAGCAAAATCATATGCTACAGTTAATTGTGTTGGAAGATAGCAAATATCAAAAGGCTTACCTGCTTTGCCAATTTTATTAACATTATTAATGAAAGTTTGAGCAAGAGATGTTTCATCAGGCATGACATGAAGAATACGTCGATAACCAGATACACCCATATCTAATGTCTCTTCAAGCCAACTATTAAAAGTATCATCTTCAGGGCGTATAGAAACTATTAAACCCTTGATTCCATTGCTAGGATTTTTTGATAAAACCTGTACATGCTTAGCTTCACTTTGATAATCAGGATCATCAACCCCGGTTTCCATAAATAAAGTTCCACCAATACCTAGTCCTTCAGTAAGTTTCTTATAATCTTCAACAGTAAAGTTGTCTTCTGCAAGTGGAGGTATATCTTTGCACCAGCTATAACTAGCTGCATCGCGATAAACTAAATGTTGATGTGTATCCAATAATTTGATCATAATTAATACTAACACAAAAACTTGTGCTGTAAAGTTTATATATTAAAATAATATATAAGTTATTTAATAGATTTAAATTTCAATATCTTGTACTTTTTTTTGCTTAATTTTATTTTCCAAAGCAATTTGATAACCTAATTCTAAATTTTGAACATATTTTTTAGTATTAAATAATGCTGTTATTTTAAGATTTGATTTGAGATCTAATTTAAGTTTATTAAATTTTTCTTTTTTAGTTGCTATTTCTAATATTAAATTAAAATACTCTTCTTCATTTTTAGTAATTAATTCTTCCATATTGTGAGCATTTAAAATACTTGCGCACACCCTTGATGTAAAAGTTTTTCCTTTTTTGGTTACAACTGGTACTCCTGCATACAATGCATCAACTGCAGAGGTATGGCCATTATAATTGAATGTATCTAAATATAAATCAATTAATTGATGTCTTGCCAGATGTTCGTCATTATTTACAAAAGTTAAAAACTTAACCCTATTAGGATCTTCATTATAATTTATTATTTCTTTAATCAGATTTTCTTTTGTTATATCTTCACTCACTAATAAGAATAAATAACTATTTTTAATTTGTGCTAATAATTTCATCCATATTGCAAACTCATTAGAAGATATTTTATAGCTATTATTAAAAGAACCAAATATAAATGCATCTTCAGGAATATTAAAATACTCTTTGTTATAATTTGTTTCACCAATTTTTCTTTCGTTATTGGTTGGAAAATATGTGTTTGGCATATAAATTATTTTTTCTGAAAAAAATTGCCTATTCTCCTTAGGAATAACCATTTTATCAGCAATTATATAATCCATGAATTTAACACCCATTGTGCCAGGATATCCTAAAAAACTTATCTGAAGGGGTGCAATTTTTTTAGCAAAAAGATTATTTCTTGAATTTTGACTATATCCATTTCTATTAATGGCAATATCTATTTTAAAATCTTTAACTATCTTAATTATTTCATCGTCACTTAATTTATCAATATAAATAAAATGATCAAAATATTTTTTTATTTTTTGATGAGTCAAGTCATTATGAAAATTACCATAATCAAAAGCATAAATCTCAAATTTATTTTTATCATGATATTTAAAAATACCCTCCATGTTCAACATTCCAGCATGTTCATAAAAATCTGAAGTGAAATATGCTAATTTAATTTTGGAATTCTTGTAAGTCGAATGAAAATCCTCAAAACCAAATTGATTTCCATATTTTTTTGCCCTAATAAATTCAGTCTTAGGATCGTCATCTAATGATAATATTTGCCAGGGTGCAACATAAATTTTGCTGTTGTTAATTAATTTAAGATTTTTTTCTAAAAAATTATCTTCACTCCAATCACATATTTTTCGCATTACATATAATTTTTGACTTATTGCTCTTACATAGAAAGAATCTATTTTTAGTGCCTTGTTAAAATACTTCAGTGCATCTTCATATTTTTTAAGCTCTAAATATGCGACCCCTAAATTTGTTAAAGCTTCAATATATTTTGGTTTTATTTCAATACCTTTCTCGAGGATTTTAATTGCATCATGTGTGTTTTTTGTTTTAATTAAAATAGATCCAAGATTGTTATATGCTTGATAATAATTTTTATTTATTTTTATTGCCTTCAAGTAACTATTTTGTGCTTCCAAAAAATTACCAATTTGATTTTGAGCAATTGCTATATTATAAAATGCTTGAAAAAAATTCTCATTATATTCAATTGCTAAATTAAATTTATCAATACTATCTTGAAACTTTTTTTTTTTTAAATCTAAAAGACCCATATTAAAAATAGTGTCAGCATTATTTGGCTTAATTGAGTTAGCTTGCTTAAAACATTCGAAAGCTTTTTTATCTTCATCCAACTTACTATAGGATTTTCCCATATTTCTTAATATTTCTTCATTACTAGCATCAAGTCTATAAGCGTTTTGATAAGCAATAATAGCTTCTAGATGATTATTAACTAGAGAATATGAAGCACCTAATAAATTATAAATAATAGAAATCTCAGAATTACTATTAATAATTTTTTTTGCCTGAATTATTACTAACTCATAATTTTTAGCATTAAATTCTTTTATTAAATTATTAATTTTTTTTTCTAATCCTAAAGCTGTTTCCATATTTATTAAAGTTTATGTATAACAAATATCAAAAAATTGATAATGATATGATCATACATAAATTATGAGAATTCTATTAACAGGTGGAGCAGGGTATATTGGTAGTCATGTTTTGTTATCTATTTTAAGAGATAATCACGAAGTTTATGTTATTGATGATCTATCTACAGGAAATGAACATTTAATACCTGATAATATCGAGTTTCTTCAATGCAACATTAACAATGATGAAAAGATATCTGAACTTTTACAAAAACAAAAATTTGATATTTTACTTCATTTTGCAGGATTTATAAAAGTTGAAGAATCTGTTCAAAATCCTAATAAATACTTTTTCAACAATACTGATAATGCCATAAAACTTTTTGAGACTTGCCATAAAAATGGACTTAAAAACATTATATTTTCTTCAACAGCTGCTGCATATGGAAATCCCATTAACAATAATTCAATTAGAGAAGATGAAATTTTAAATCCCCTAAATCCATATGGTCAATCAAAAATAAATACAGAAAAATATTTATTAGAAAACAAGCATAAGTTTAACTCAGTAATACTTCGCTATTTCAATGTGGCAGGAGCTGATCCTGACTTAAGATCAGGTCTAATATCAGATGAACCAACACACTTAATAAAAATTTTAAGTGAAGTTGCTGTTGGTAAAAGGGACAAAATTTTTATATATGGGAATGATTATAAAACTGAAGATGGAACAGCTATTAGAGATTATATCCATGTTAGTGATTTAGCCGATATACATTTAGAGGTATCTAAATATTTAAATGAAAAAAAAATTAGCAACATATTTAATTGTGGTTACGGAAAAGGCTTCTCAGTTTTAGAAGTTATAAATACTGCGAACAAAATTACTGGAAATAAAATTAAATTTGAATATAGTAAAAGAAGACCTGGGGATGCTGAAAAACTAATTTCTAATGTTGATAAACTGCATCAAAATATCAATTGGAAACCAAAATTTGATAATTTGAATTACATGATTCAAACAGCCATCAATTGGGAAAAAAAAATTAATGAAAAAAATTTATAAAAGGAAATTTAAAAGAAATGATAAGAGGCAATTGCTTCTCTATGGATACGAGAAACATACTGAGTTAAATTCAACAGAACTTGATATAACCCCTCTTCCTACGCCACATATGCGCTGGAACCCATCTCGAGAAGAATGGGTAACTTATTCAGCAACAAGAAAAGTAAGGACAGCATTTCCGCCAAAAGAATATTGTCCATTATGCCCAGGAGCTGAACTTAACTTTCCAACTGAAATTCCATTTAAAGATTTTGAAGTTGCTATATTCCCAAACAGATGGGCTAGCTTTAATACAAATACAGAAAAAATGTTAGTTGATGGTTTGGACGTTAAATCATCAGATGGGGAGTGTGAAGTGGTTGTATATTCACCTAACCATTCAGATACTCTTGCACAAATGTCATTAGATAGAATAGAACTTCTATTTTACTCATGGTCTGATCGTTATCAAAATTTACTTTCCAAAAATGATATAAAATATGTAATGCCATTTGAAAACAGAGGCGAGGAATGTGGTGTCACTCTTCATCACCCTCATGGTCAAATATATGCATTTCCATTTATTCCTCCGGTGATCAAAAAAGAAATAGATGCTTTTAGTAAAGAAAATTTTATTTTAAAACTAATGAAGAACTTGGAAGAAAAGTATTATGTTTATCAAGATGATTTTGTTATCGCTGCTGTACCGCCATTTGCTAGATATGCATATGAAATTTGGATTATACCAAAAAGACAAATTCCTGGCCCTTGGCAATTTACAGATCAAGAATATAAATCTTTTGCGCAAGCTCTTCAAAAAGTAGTTAAAGGTTATGATAATTTTTTAGGAAGAAGATGTCCTTATATAATGGGCTTGCATGCTGCTCCAAAAATTGATGATAAAAAATTTCATTTTCATATGGAATTTTATCCACCTCTTAGACATGGTGATAAACCGAAAATCTTAGCTGGTTCAGAATCAATGGCTGGGGTGTTTATTATGGATGTTTTACCTGAAGAGTCAGCATTAGAACTTAGAAAGCACATGTCATGAACACTATTGAAGAAAAAATTAATTTTTTTAAAGAGAATTTAGAATTATTTGATGATGATATGGATAAATATAAATATCTTTTAGACCAAGCAAAGAATGCTAAATCATTCCCAGAGGAATTTAGACAAGATAGTTTTAAAGTTGATGGTTGCCAAGCGCAAGTTTGGCTTGTTCCATTTATCCAAGAGTACAAATTATATTTTCATTCAGATTCTGACGCATTTATTTCAAAAGGTATGGTAACAATTCTTTGTGATATTTATGGAGGAAGAAATCCTGATGAAATTGCAAAAGCAAACTTTGAACTTTTATCAACCTTAGGTTTAGATACTTTATTAACACCAGGAAGAAGAAACGGCGTTTATTCAATGTTAATGAAAATCAAAGAATATGCCGTTGCATATGCATCAAATTAATTTTATTTTTGGATTAATACGTTTATAAGAAATTTCTTATATGATTAATAAATACAATTTACAAATAGACCCATCATTATT
>JABHWG010000107.1 GCA_018657885.1 Pelagibacteraceae bacterium | reverse complement strand
TGAAACATGTTCTCTTAAAATAATCGCTGATAATGCAACTACTAAGACTGGGGTGAGGGATGCTATACTATGAACATCTGCCAAAGATAAATATCGAAAAGATAAAATAAAACATCCAGATTCAATAATAGATAAAACACTTCGAAATAATTGAATTTTAATATTACCTGACTTATAGAATAAATAATTTTTTTTTCTTCGTGACTCAATAAAAGATAAAATTAATACAAAACAATATTTAATAAATAATAACTGAAAAACAGAATGGTAAATGATGGCTGTTTTTTGTACAGTATCTAAAAGAGAAAATGAGAAATAAGCCATCACGGCAAATAGCATTCCAAGGCTTTCAGCCGATTTAAATTTGAACATTAATAATTAAAAATTTGAATAGATGAACTTATAAAAATCATTTTTTAATTCAGGACTGCCATTTAAAACCTGTGTCATAACTAAAGCTGTCATTGCTTTGCTATTATCAACTAAAAAATAAGTAGATGCCGCTCCTGCCCAACCAAACTCTCCTGTTGAACCTAAATTATTATTTTTCGATGGATCCATTAAGGTTCTACAACCTAATCCCCAGCCATAAGCTTGCAAATCATTCACATACTTTTCATCCCTAACCATACCAATAGATGGAATTTCGATAGGAAAAAAATAATCGTCTAATGCATTTTTAGACATTAAATTAAGAGTTTTTTCTTGTAAAATAGTATGACCACTTAAGCTTTTCCCCGTGTGTAACATTTTAGCAAAAATAGAATAATCACTAATTGTTGAAAATAATCCATGTCCTCCTCTT
Organism: Pelagibacteraceae bacterium; assembly: GCA_018657885.1. Classification (GTDB taxonomy): domain Bacteria; phylum Pseudomonadota; class Alphaproteobacteria; order HIMB59; genus CACPNW01. The sequence continues at coordinate 1,747 of JABHWG010000107.1, read as the reverse complement.
GCATAGTTTTTTTCATACAAAGGATATTTATAATTTCCTATTTTTTGAGGTTCAGATTTTTGTCCATGTAATTTAGAATTTACCTGATCAAACTCATATGTTTGCATTAATCTATTTTCCGAGTCTAGAGGAATTGTAAATTTAGTTTCATTCATTTTTAATGGATCAAAAATATTTTTTTGTAAAATATTTTGAAGAGTGTCATTTAGTACCACTTCTAAAATTCTACCCAAAACGTCCATAGACACAGAATAAACCCATTTAGTTTTTGGTTGATTCAACAATGGTAATTCAGCTAATTTTCTTATTTCTTCCTCTAATGTTGTTGTATCAGAATGAAATAATTTTATTTCATCATACTTTTTTCCAATAGGATCTGCTAAAAAATTATATGAAAATCCAGCGGTATGAAGAAAAAGATCTTTTATAGTAGGGTTATTTTTTAAGTCCTCAACATCATCAATAGAAGAGTGTTCCTTTTTTAATACTTTAAGATTAGAAAATTCAGGAAGGTATTTAGTAACTAAATCATCTAGTTTTATTCTGTTTTGCTCAAGTAATTGTAGTGCAGCTACCGCAACAACTGGCTTAGTCATGGACCATATTCTATAGATAGTATTATCTAAAACTGGCTCTTTTGTCTCAATGTTATTATATCCTACATTACCAGAATAAGTTTCATCTTTGATATTAATTTGCCATTGCACTCCTGGAAATCTACCTTCATCAATATGTTTGGTAAAAATTTTATTAAGTTGATCCATAGTATAAATTTCCTTTTTTTTTTATTTTTGATAATATGAGTTCATTATATGAAAAATACTGCATTGCAAAAAAAACTTATAGATTTGTTAGAAGATAGATTTAGTACTTCAGAATCTGTTTTGGTTAACTTTTCCAAAGGTGAAGATGCTTATGATCCTATCAGTCCCCAAGCAGTAGTATTTCCAAAAACTAATCAAGAGTTATCAGAAGTTTTAAAACTTTGTAATGAGCATAATACACCAGTCGTGCCTTATGGTACAGGAACATCCTTAGAAGGGCATGCAGTAGGAAATGCTGATGGAATAACAATTTCATTAGAAAAATTTGATAAAATTTTAGCAGTAAATGCTGAAGACTTTGATTGCAGGGTTCAAGCGAATGTATCAAGAGAGCAATTAAATGAAAATTTAAAAGACAAGGGAGTTTTTTTTCCAATTGACCCTGGAGCCAACGCAGCTTTGGGTGGTATGGCCGCCTGCTCTGCCTCTGGAACAATGGCAGTTAAGTATGGAACTATGCGTACAGTAGTTATGGGTTTGACAGTAGTTTTAGCTAATGGAGATATTATCAACACTGGAACAAGGGCAAAAAAATCCTCAGCAGGTTATAATTTAACTAACCTATTTGTTGGCTCAGAGGGAACACTTGGAATTATTACTGAAGTACAACTTAAACTATCCCCAATCCCTGAGAGTATTATGAGTGCGGTCTGTCAATTCCAAGATCTAGAATCCGCTGTTTTAACAGCACAAGAAATTATTCAATACGGAGTTTCTATTGCTCGAGTTGAGTTATTAAATAAGGACCAAATTGATATAAGTATTGAATATTCAAAATTAGAAAATCTAAAATCTTTACCAACTTTATTTTATGAATTTCATGGGAGTGAAAGTACAAATAAAGAATCTATTGAAATTGTTGAGGAAATTTCAAAGAGTCATAGTGGGAGTGACTTTACTTGGGCAACAACAACAGAAGAAAG
>JABHWG010000052.1 GCA_018657885.1 Pelagibacteraceae bacterium | reverse complement strand
TGAGGGAATAGAAGATATTACAATTGAAGATATTAATTTTGTAAAGCAACTAGGTTTTAGAATTAAGCTTATTTCAGAAAGTTATATTGTTGATAATAAAATTTATTGTTCAACTAAACCAAAATTAATCTCTATTGATAAGCCAATGGCTAACACAAATGGTGCCTTAAATGCAATTAATATACAGACTGATCAACTTGATAATTTATATCTTGAAGGTCAGGGAGCTGGAGGTGTTCCAACCGCAAGCTCTGTTTTATCTGATGTGTATGAAATAATAAATAAAGGTGATTATAAATCCCTTGGCTTTAATAGCTCAAACCTTATTAAGTTTGAAAAATTTGACTCATCTAATATAGAATGCAAATTTTATTTAAGAATTCGAGCAAAAGATCAACCTGGGGTTTTATCTAAGATTACAGCTTATTTTAATGATGCTGGTGTTTCAATTGAAAAAATACTTCAAATTCCTGATAATAAAACAGATAGTACACCTATAGTAATAACAACTCATAAGATCAAAACTTGTGAATTGTTAAGTTCAGTAAAAAAAATATCAAATCTTGATTTTATTCTTAAAAAAATCTCCCTAATTCCAATTGAATATTAATATAACAAAAATTGAGTCATCTCTTTCATTATCTAATAGAAAATGGAAATTTAAAAAAGTTGATGAAAGAAATGTTATTTATTTAGCGCAGAAATATAATTTAAAATATATTGTTTCTAAGTTACTCGTTATTAGGGGGGTAACTGATGAAACAATTTTAACATTTTTAAATCCAGTCATTAATCAAGATTTGCCAAACCCCGATGATCTAAAAGATATTAATAAGGCCTCTGAAAGAGTGATTGAAGCTATTAAAAAGAAACACAAGATAGGTATTATTGCAGATTATGATGTTGATGGTTCTACATCTGCGTCTATTTTATTTAAATTTTTAAGAAATTTTACTACATCTATAATTTTGAAAATTCCAAATAGATTGATTGATGGTTACGGACCTAATATTAAATTAATGCAAGAAATGTTAGATAATAAAATTGATTTATTATTTACTCTAGATTGTGGAACTACTTCAAATGAAATTATTGATAATAAAAAATTTAAAGAAATTGATGTTATCGTAATAGATCATCACTTAAGTGATGAGAGCTTACCAAATGTTCATGCTATAATAAATCCTAACAGACATGATGATACAAGTGATTGTCAACAACTAGCCGCTGTCGGTGTCACCTTTTTATTTTTAATGCATTTAAGAAAGTCATTAAGAGAACAAAATATGTTTCAGGAACAAAAGGAGCCTAATTTATTGTCATATTTAGATTTAGTTGCTTTAGGGACAGTTTGTGATGTGGTCGAATTAAAAAAATATAATAGATTTTTTGTTAAAAAAGGTTTGGAACTCATCCATAAAAGATATCACAAAGGTATTTCTAAATTGATTGATAATTCTAAAATCGCCTCTTCACCGACTTCTCAAGATCTTGGTTTCATTGTTGGCCCTCAAATTAATGCTGCAAGCAGAATAGATGACTCCTCTCTTGCATCTAAACTCTTAATAACAAATGATATTGAGCAAATTGAAAGTATTAGTAGAAAATTATTTCTCTTAAATGAGAAACGAAAATTAATTGAGAGTCAGATTTTTGATGATGCAAAAAAACAGGCATCAAAACAGGAAGACTCTAAATATATACTAGTATATGGAAATGATTGGCACAAGGGAGTTTTAGGAATTATAGCAAGTAAAATATTAGAAATTTATTACAAACCCGTAATAGTTATTTCGTTTTTAAATAAAATTGGAGTTGGTTCAGCTAGATCTATTGATAATATTGATTTAGGTAAAATAATTTTTCAAGCCAAACATGAAAATATTATCATTAGCGGTGGTGGTCATTCTATGGCTGCTGGTTTAAAAATAGATAATTCCAATTTGGATCTATTTAAACAATTTTTAGATAAAATTTTTTTTTCTTATGATAATAAAATATTTGAAAGGACAGATTATTTTGACTCTCTTATTTCTGTTAATGACCTTAATCTTGAGTTATTGGAAGGAATAGGAAAAATAGAACCCTATGGTAAAGCTAATCCTGAACCTATATTTGTCATCAATGATATTAAAATTGATTCTATTAAAGTTATTAAAAACAAACATATATTATTATTTTTTGAAAATGATTTAGGTCAAAAAATTAAAGGTATTTCCTTTAATGTTAAAGATACAATTTTGGGGGACTATCTTGAGAAGTTTAATCAATATAAGTTGCTTATAGCCTGTACTATAACTTTAGATAAATTTACCACAAAACAAGTACCTCAATTAATAGTTAAAGATATAATGAAAATTGATTAAATAATTTGAAAAATTAAGTTTAATATGTATATAACTTCTCACATGACCCCTTCGTCTATCGGTTAGGACACCTGGTTTTCATCCAGGAAAGAGGAGTTCGATTCTCCTAGGGGTCGCCATTTTATGGCTCTAAAATGATCGATCCAAAACTTTTTCTTGATTGAAGTATTTCATGAGCTTTTTGAGCTTCCTCTAATTTTATTTTTTTAAATATATTACTTTTAATTTCACCAATTCTCATTTTTTCAAATAATTTATTTGAGCATTCCTTAAGCTCTTCATTGTTTAATGTATAGTTCATAAGATTTGGACGAGTATAAAATAAACTTTTTGGATTAAATATTTGATGTAAATCTAGTTTATCAACCATTCCAGAAGATTGACCTAATGACACTAATAGTCCTCTAACAGAAAGTGAATTTATTGATTCAAGAAAAGTATCCCTACCAACTCCATCGTAAACAACTTGTACCCCTTCATTATTTGTTATTTCCATTACTTTTTTAGAAACATTCTCTTCTTTATAATTAATTATATATTCACAACCATGTTCTTTAGCGAGTTCACCTTTTTCTTTGGTGCTAACAGTGCCAATCATTTTGCAACCAATAGATTTAGCCCATTGAGAAGCCACTAAGCCAACGCCTCCTGCTGCAGCGTGAAATAGAATAAATTCATTCTTTTGAATTTTATATAAGCGTTCAAACAAATATTCGACGGTCATACCTTGAAGAAGAATTGATGCAACATCATCGTTTTTCAAAAAATTTGGTATATTAATTAATTTATTTTCAGGAAAATCTCTAATATCACAATACGCACCCATTGGAGGGGAGGCATAAGCAACTCTATCTCCTATTTTAAAAGCTTTTACATTAACTCCTATGTCAACAACTTCACCCGCCGCTTCTAAACCAGGACAAACTGGTAATGTTGATGGTAGTGGGTATATTCCACTTCTATGATATGTATCAATATAATTTAATCCAATTGCTGTGTGTTTAATTCTAACCTCATTATTTTTAATATTACTAGGCAAATCATAATTTTGATACTTTAAAACCTCAGGACCACCTAATTCAGATATAACTATTTGTTTTGGCATAATACTAACCTTTGTTTAGATAATGATATATATTCTGATATTCTTTTAAGCAATCAGGATTTACTAAAACATTTTTATTTTCGATTTCTAAACCATTAATTATTTTTTTAATTGCTAGCTCAACTATTTTACCACTTTTTGTTTTTGGAATTTCTAATACTTGAAATATTTTACTTGGAACATGTTTTGGAGAAAGATTAGATTTAATTTCTAACTTGATCAATTTTATAAATTCTTCATTTAACTTATGGCTTAGGTCTAACTTTAAAAATAAAATAACTTCTGTATCATTAGATAAATTGTGTTCAACAGCTACAGACTCTATAATATTATCTATATTTTCAACAACTCTATAAAGTTCAGCTGTGCCAAAACGAACACCACCTGCATTCAGAGTAGAATCTGATCTACCATAAATAATATAACCTTTATTTTTAGTTTTTTCACAATAATCTCCATGATGCCATGTATTTTTATATTTTTGAAAATAAGCCTCTAAATATTTGATGTTTTTTTTATCATTCCAAAAATAAATTGGTTTAGATGGGAAAGGTGTTTTGCAAACAAGCTCACCTTTTTTCTGATCTATTGAATTTCCTTCATCGTCATAAACATCTACATCCATGCCTAAAGCAGCACATTGTATTTCTCCTGCGTATACAGGCATTTTTGGATTTCCAGTAACAAAACAAGAGACAATATCTGTTCCACCACTAATAGAAGCTAAGTGGATATCATTTTTTATATTTTCATAGACATAATTAAATGACTCTTGGACAAGGGGTGATCCTGTAGAGGCTATTGTTTTTAGTTTTGATAATTTATATTTATCCTTAATTACTATTTTATTTTGTTTTAAATAATCAATATATTTTGCACCTGTTCCAAAAAAATTAATATTTTCACTATCAGCAATTTTAAATAGATAATCATTGTTTGGAAAAAAAGGAGAGCCATCATATAAAACTATTGAAGCGCCTGATGCTAGACTTGATATCAGCCAATTCCACATCATCCAGCCACAAGTTGTAAAATAAAAAATTTTATCATTTTTGTTGATGTCTAAATGTAATTGATGTTCTTTTTTATGCTGAATTAATGAACCACCTGCGCCATGAACAATGCATTTAGGAACACCTGTGGTTCCACTCGAAAACAAAATGTAAAGAGGATGATTAAAATTGAACTTTTCAAAGACCTCATAGGTATTTTTGCTCTCTAAAATTCCATTCCAATTAGTGTATTCGAATTCTTTAATTGAAATATTATTTTTTCCAAAAGGAATAACTATTACATTTTCAATAGAAGGTATTTTCGAAATAATTGATTTAATATTTTTTAAAGTGTCAATTTTCTTATTATTATAAAAATAATGATCAGTAATAATTAAAATCTTTGGACTAATTTGTTTAAATCTATCTATGATAGCTTGCGGTCCAAAATCTGACGAACATGATGACCAAATAGCACCAATTTGTGCGCAAGCTAGAAAAGCTTCAACTGTCTCAGGAATGTTAGGAAGTACAGCTGCTACCCTATCAAGAGGTTTAATATTTTTGCCTTTCATATAATGTGAAATTTTAAAAACATTTAATCTCAACTGCTTCCAACTTATACGTCTTGAGTTTTTTTGCTCATTATAAAAAATTATAGCATCTTTATCATTATAAATTTGAAGACAATTTTCTGAGTAGTTTAATGAAGATGTTTCAAAAAACTTTGTCTTAATAAAGTTTTTTGAATCCTTAAATATATCACCTTTTTTTTCACCAATAATATTTGAGAATTCCCAGAATTTCCCCCAAAATATTTCCTTTTTTTCTACACTCCATTTATGTAAGTCTTCATATGAATTTATTTCTTCTTTTATATTTACGTATTCTATAAATTTATCTATATTATTT
>JABHWG010000123.1 GCA_018657885.1 Pelagibacteraceae bacterium | reverse complement strand
TGATGAATATGAAATCAGAAAATATGATTATAGATTAGCGGTGGAAATTGAATACACAAACAAGGATTCTGGATTTCAATATTTATTTAAATACATTGCCGGTGCAAACACAAATTCTGAAAAAGTTAAAATGACTATCCCTGTTACACAATCAGTAAAAATAGACATGACTACACCGGTAACTCAATCAGTTAAAAATGGAAAAATGTTAATGCAATTTTTTCTTCCATCAAAATTTACATTGGCAAATGCTCCCCAACCAACAAATAAAAGAGTTCGTTTAGTGGTAATTGAAGGAGGATATTATGCAGTCATTAAATATTCTGGTAGGTTAACTAATAAGAATTATCAAAAACATTATATAAAACTAGAAAATTATTTAAATAATAATAACATTGATTTTATTAAGCCTGGCATTAGAGCAACTTATAATGGGCCTTTAACTCTTCCTTTTCTAAGAAGAAATGAAATTATGATGAAGGTTTTATATAATGAAAAATATAAAAATTAAATTTGATAAAAAAAAACTTTCTTCTAATATAAAACAAATTTCATTAAATTGGTCCTTAAGTTTTCTTAAAAAAAAAATTAAAAATAATATAAATTTAAAATTAGAAAAAAAAAATAATATCAAAACAATAAAATGTGTCTTAATAGATAGTAGATCCAAAATTTTTGTAAAATTTAATAATTTAGTAAACCTTCCAAAAAAAGAGGAGAGTTATGCTATAATTCCTCTTGATAAACAATTTGATAAAATTATTATATACGGTGCAGACACCAGAGGTATTATCTATGCGATTACTGAATTGGCGGATAGAATTGAAAATTTATTATCTAGAAAAAAACTGTTAGGTAATATTTTCTGTAAAACTATAGAAAGTCCTAAGACATCAATTAGAAGTATATCTAAGTGTTTTGAAAGTAATGTGGAAGATTTAAAATGGTTTAATGATAAGAAAATGTGGGTCGAGTATTTAGATATGCTCATTACCAATAGATTTAATAGATTAACTTTTACTGTTGGGATGCAGTACAATTATCCCTATGGAAATGAATTTATTAAAGATGTGTATTTATACTGCGCTTACCCGTTTTTAATAAAACCTAAAAATTACAAAATATATGCAGAAGGTTTAAGCATAAAAGAAAGGTCAAATAATTTAAAAATTTTAAAATTTATAAGTAATGAAGCATCTAGAAGAGGTTTAGAATTTCAATTAGCTATTTGGACACAACGTTATGATTTTCATGATGCTCCCAATGCAAATTATCAAATTAAAAATATTCCTAAAAAATATGCAGAATATTGCAGAGACTCTCTAGAATTAATTTTAAAAAAATGTCCTAGTATCAGTGGATTAACATTAAGAGTACATGTTGAATGTGGAATAGAAGAAAGAAATTACAAATTTTGGGAAACATATTTTGAGGCCATACAAAAAATAAAAAGAAATATTAATCTTGATCTTCATGCTAAGGGTATAGATCAAAAATTAATAAATATAGCACTTAACGCATCATCAAATGTATCTATTTCACCAAAGTACACAGCAGAACATATGGGTCTCCCCTATCATCAGGCATCAATTAGAAAACAGGAAATGCCACCTAAAAAAATAGTTGATAAAAAATGGACCTTTAGTGAAGGTAAAAGAAAATTTTTGAGATACAGTTATGGAGACCTATTAACAAAAAATAGAAAATATGAAATATTATATAGAATATGGCCTGGCACACAAAGAGTGCTTATTTGGGGTGACCCAGATTTAGCTAGAGGCTATGGGCAGCATTCAACATTTTGTAATTCATTAGGGGTTGAGCTTTGTGAGCCATTGTCCTTTAAGGGCAGAATGGGTACAGGAATACAAAATGGGAGATTTAATTATTTATCAAAAAATTTAAGAACAACATATGACTGGCAAAAATATATTTATACTTACAAAGTATGGGGTCGATGTACTTATAATTACAAATCTAATAACCTCAATTTTTCTAGATATTACAGTAAATTGTTTGGAAATTCTGCAGATGATTTAATTAACGCACTTTCATATGCTAGTAAAACTCTACCTTTATTTACATTAGTGCACGGTGTTTCAGCTTCAAATAATTCTTATTGGCCAGAGATTTATGAAAATATGAGTATAGTAGAAAAAGCCCCACATCTCCCTTATAGTTATGACTTACAAAAACCAAGTAGGTTTGGTATGGCTACAAGTCAAGATCCACAATTAATAATGTCACCAATAGAACTTGCTAATTGTATACATAAAAAAATTAGTATTAATCGTTATTCACCTATCACCATGTCAAACTGGTTTGCTGATTATGCTAATAAAGCAAAAAAGTTTTTATCAAGAGGATTAAAAAATTATAAGCAATCAAATAATCCTGAATTTAAAAGATTAGAAATAGATATTAAAATATTATCTACTATGGGAAAATTTTTTTCATATAAAATTAAATCAGCTTGTTATTGGGAATTATTTTTGAAACAAAAGAATTATGAATTAGGATTTAGAGCAGTGAGATTTTATGAAAAAGCTTGTAAAGCTTGGTCTGAAACTGCTGAAATTTCAAAAAAATATTACTTAAAAGATCTTACATATGGGCCACAAAGCTGGTTAAGAGGAAGGTGGGATGATAGATTACCAGCAATTAAAGAAGATGTAATAAAAATGAAAAATATTTTAAGAAAAAGTATTGTCAAAAAAACAAAGCTAACAAATAATAATAAAATATTAGAAATAAAAAATAATCAAAAATTTAAAATTGAACATAAAATTTATAAAAATAACAATGGAGAACTGGTTATAAAACTAAAACAAAATAAGAAATCTAAAGATAAATTATTACTTAATTATCGACATGTAAACCAGTCTGAAAAATGGAAAAGGAGGAATTTCTCTAATGATGAAATGTTTTTTGCAAAAATATCAAAAAAATATGTTCTTAGTGAATACCCAATCCAGTATTATTTTGAATTTATAGAAGATAAATATTCATCATTTTGCCCAGGTATAGATAAAAAATTAGGGAACCAGCCATACTTTATCTTTAATGATTAATATTACTACTTATGACAATTAACTTATTTAAAAAAACTTTACTTTTAGCCTTAATATTTTCATTATTAAGCTGTAGTATGAATTCTAATAAAAGTAAAAATGATAAAGTTAATAATGTTCAGTTTAATATTAATAAAAAATCAGGAGTAACCATAAACCAATGATAAAAATTTTAATTTTAATACCAATAATTTTTTTTTATGGATGTTCTAATACCTCACCTACAAATGTTAAAACTAGTGATGCGCAAAAAATAACGTCAATAGAGTATGGGATAATAAAAAACTCTTCACCAATTAAAATTAAAGGTGAGTCTAATTGGATTGGAGCTACAGCTGGTGGAATGATTGGGGGATTATTAGGAACACAAATATGTGGTGAAGAAGAAATAATAGGAACTAAATGTCAAGATATCGCCGTTGTATTTGGAACAATTGGCGGAGCTGCAATTGGAAGTGTCACTCAGGCTAAATTAGGTGATCACGATGGTTTTCAATATATTGTTGATTTAGATAATAATGAAAATGATATAGCCCTGATGCAAGGTGACTCAGAAGCTATTAAAAATGGTCAAAGAGTTGTTATTATTTATGGTTCTGAAGTAAGAATCATGCCTTTTGAAGGGTAATATTTATTTTCTTACTTTATAAATTTATTGCAAGTATATGATTTATAATAATTTATATATTATTTTCAACTAATTCTATTTTTGTTAAATTTGAAGGTATAAATTGAGTAGCTATAAGGGATAAAAGTGCAAAAATAGAACCAATAAAGAAAACTAATGAATGAGAATAAATCCAAAGAAAGCCTAATAATACAGGTACAAAAATAGCAGCTATATGGTTAATTGTAAAAGATACCCCAGCAGAACTAGCAATATCTTTTGGGTCAGCAATCTTCTGAAAATAAGTATTTATGGCTATTGCTAGAGCAAAAAACATATGGTCAATAACGTAAAGCATCGCAGCTATATAAGCGTTAGTAACAATTGCATAAGATATAAAAACAATGATTAAACCAATATACTCAAAAGTAAGAGATTTTTTTTCACCAAAAATGTGAATCACTTTCCCTATCTTCTCAGCAAAAACCCAATTAAATAAATAATTAATTAAAAATAGTAACGTTACTTGTGAAGCGCTATATTTAAACTTTTCAACCATAAGAAATGCAGCAAAAACAATAAAAATTTGCCTTCTAGCTCCTGATAAAAAAATTAAAATATAATAAAGAGAATATTTTTTTCTTAATATTATATTTTTATGCTGAATATTCTTAGGTTTAAAAATAGGAAAGGATAATTGTAAATATAAAGCTATACCAATACAAATAATTCCACAAATTAGAAAAATATATACATAATCAATATTAAATATTTCCAATAAACACCAAATAGCTGCATATAAAATTAATGAAGTAATAGATCCTACAGCAATAAGTCTTCCAAGAATTTGAGGGGCCTCTTCTTTGGATAACCATTGAAGGCTTAGAGAGTTTTTAATAGTTTCAAAGTAATGAAATCCAGTACTCATGACAATAGTTGTAAAGTACAAGCCGTATGTGCTCGGGAAATAACCAGCCAAAGACACGCCCAAACCCATAAGAGCAAGTGCAATCACAGAAAATGACTGTTCTTTAATAATCAGCAAAACAAAAACTACAGAGAATGCTAAAAATCCAGGAATTTCTCTTATGCTTTGCAGGATACCAATTTCTACTCCAGTAAAATTTGCTCTCTCCACTACAAAATTATTTAATAAGGCAGACCATCCGTTAAAAGCAATTGGGGTAGCTATTGACATTAATATCAACATTAGAATTGGAGAGTTATGATTAAAAATATTTTTCATATTAGATAAATTAAATATCGACTTATCATAATAGGCAATAAAATTGTAAAAATTAATTTTTTAACTTAAGTTTAAATAAGTCTAAGATTTTAATAATTCATAGTCAATATCCTCAACATCTTCTCCTCTTGAAATTGAAAACTTTTTTCCTTTACCTATTTCTTTAAAACCAAGATTTATTAATATTTTTTTTGATTTATTATTATCTGCCATATGACTAGCGTGAATTATTGACATTGATGTATTATTAAAAGCATATTTTATTAATAGAAGACATGATTCTTGAGCATAACCATTTCCCCAATATTTTTCACTAATCCAGTATCCTAATTCTAAATGTGAGCTATTTTCTTTTGTATCTAAGGATATTCCACCAATCAAAATATTTTTTATAAAAATATTAAAACACAATTCATTATTTTCAGTTAATCTTAACCATTTAATTGCATCTTCATATTTATAGGGATAAGAAACTCTAACTAACCACTTACTTATTTCCCAATTATTTAATTCTTGTACTAAGGAATTTAAATGCTCTTTTGAAGGTTTCTTTATTACTAAATTTTTAGAAATTAATTCTAAACTCATATAAAATTATTTTACAAATTGATTTTTTAAGTATTTATGTATAGTATTTTTATTTAGAGTGAAACCTATTCCAGGTTTAGAGTTTAATTTAATTTTTCCTCCTATAATTTTTAATGGTTCTTTGAAAATCAAATCACGTAAAGGATTTACATTAAAATCAGTTTCTAATAGCCCATTGGCATTTATAGCACTCATAACATGTGCTGAAGTCATCAATCCAACTCCACTTCCAAGGAAGTGTAAAAAAACTTTATTTATATTTTTTGTATTCATATATTTAATTGGCAAAGATATTCCTCCATATTTTGTAATGTCTGGTTGTAAAAAATTTAAATTTTTATTCTTAATTAATAAGTCAAACGTATCTTCCTCATATATATTTTCACCTAAAGCTATATTGACTGGACTTGAGTTAATTAATTTTAAATATACTTGATTTTTACTTAAAGCTGATATTGGTTCTTCTAACCAATAAATTGGATGTTTTTTAATTTTTATTAAATAACTTAAAGCGTTTTTATTCTCCCAACCCTGATTAACATCGAGCATAATTTTTTCATTGGGCAATTTAGATTTAAAAATCTTGGCAATTAATTTTAAATCAAGATTGTTATTTAAGCCAATTTTTACTTTAAATGAGTTGAATCCAGATATTCTTGCTTTTTTAATCGTATTAATTGCATCATTAGAATTTATACCACTGGCATAAGTATTAATATCATTTGATGATTTTGTATTTATAAATTTATTGAGAGGCTTTTTTTTATTTTTAGAAAACAAATCCCAAATAGCGCAATTTATAGCAGATAATATAGAGTTATAAGATCCTAAGTCATCAGATTGCACAAATATTGTTTTAATAGAATTAAAGATTTTATAAACATGAATGGGATCGTTAATGTTAATATCAATTAATTTATTAATAAATATATTTTTAAATAAATTAAATTTATAAGCAGGACCATCAGATGGAAAATTACACCAAATTTCTCCTAGACCTACATTATTATTAAAATCCTTAACTTCTATTAATAGCGCAGGTCTACTTTTCATTAAGCCAAAAGAAGAAATAACAAAATTTTTAAGAGGGTATTCTAAATGATAAATTTTGATTTTTTTAATTTTAATCAAGATTATTTATTTCTTTTATATAATTAAACATAGAAGTCCAATCTAGATCCTTATATTTAGTTTTATCAGCATCTTCATAATTCTTTAATGCACTTTTACCTGTCCTTAAATCAATACCATCGATCTCACCTTGTTCTAATGCCAATTTAAGATCTTTTAAGGCTAGAGTATTTTTAAAACCAGGGGCAATATCATTATTTAAAACTTTCATTGGGTAACTGGTATTTAAATGCCCCTTGCCAGCAGCAGTGGTAGTTAGTAAATTAATTGCTAAATTTAAATCAATTCCTGATTTATGAACCAAGGAAAGCGACTCAGCAGTTACTATATTCGATACAATAGACATATAATTATTGATAATTTTCATTTTACTACCTGATCCATTTGAACCACAATAAATAACATCACTTCCCATAGTTTCAAGCAAGGGTTTAATTGTATCAAATTTTTCTTTATCTCCACCAACCATAATTAAAAGTGTTCCATCTATAGCGTTATTAACTAATCTGGCCACAGGAGCATCAAACATAAAAATATTATTTGATTTAAACTCTTCATTAATGTTAATTGAATCTGAAGGAAGAATTGTACTCATATCAATAAAAATGTAATTTTTTTGCTCTTGTTGCAACAAACTATCATTATTAAAGCAAACATCTTTGACATTGGTTCCATTAGGAAGCATTGTGATTACAAAATCTCTATCTTGCACGAGATCCTTAATAGATAAACAATGTTTAGCACCAAGATTTAATAATTTAGTTTTATTATTTTCTTGAACATAAGGATCATAAAAATTTAAATCATTGCCTTTAGAAACAATATTGGATGCCATGGGACAACCCATTGTTCCAACTCCTATAAAACCTACTTTACTCATATTTAACTCCTTATAATGTTGATTTTGTTTATTAATTCTAATTGGACCCTCTGTTTTTACACACACAATAAATGTTATTTTAATTAAATTATAATATTTAATGATAATATCTTTTTTATTAAGATTATGCTATGATTATTAAAATATATGATTTTTTTATATGAATGAAAAAAACAATACAATCAGCACAATTACTTATGATTTATTAAAAAAAGACATCATCTTTGGTAAGTTAAAACCTTCATCAAAATTAAAATTAGATAACTTAAAAAATATATATAGCGCTAGCCTTTCTACAATTAGAGAGACTTTAAATAGATTAGCAAGTGAAGGATTTGTAAAAGCAGAAGAACAAAGAGGTTTTTTTGTTAATTCTTTTAGAAAGGAGGACTTAATAGAAATAGCTAATTTAAGAGTTCTACTGGAATGTCATGCTATTAAATTATCAATAAACAATGGGGATACTGACTGGGAAGGTAATTTAGTAGCCTCACATCATAAATTGCATTTATTAGAAAAAAAAATGCAAATTGATTACAAAAAAAACAGAGAGGAATGGAAAAAATATGATTGGGGTTTCCATTTAGCTTTAGTATCAAATTGTGGCTCAAAAAATTTGCTAAATTTACATTCAATTTTATATGATAAATATATTCGTTATCAAATGGCAGTGACAGAATATAGAGGGAAAGGGGCTGAAGAAGAACATCAGAAAATCTTTAATGCTGCTATCAATCGTGATTCTGAAGAGGCGTCAAAAACTCTTGAAACTCATATATTAAAAGGACTAGAGCATACTCTTAAAATTTTTAAAAATTAGTATACTCTAATTTTTACCTAAAATCTCCAACTTATCAGAAGTAAAATATAAATTTTTTTCTTTTTTATTAATTATTTTAATTATAGCTTTAGAGACAGTTAAGGCATGTATTGCTTTAAAAGGTCTTAATTTTCCAACAAAAATAAATGAAAGTGATTTAAAAAAAAATTGCGCAATTCTTTCACCTATTCTAAACTCAGACCTGTTTCCTAATAAAAGTGAAGGTTGTATAATAGCAGTAAAATCAAATAATAAATTGATGATCTCATTTTCAGCTTTACCTTTATTTTGCAAATAAAGATTTTTGCTTTGTACATTAGCGCCCCCTGAGGATACATAAATAAAGGATTTAATTTTATTTTCTTTTGCTATCTGTGCAATTGAAACTGGTAGATTAAATTCTGTATCAATATAGTCTAATTTATTAGGAGTTTGTCTTCTTGTAGTGCCTAAGCAGAAAAAACAGTCAGTTCCAATAATTTTATCTTTATAATTATCTAATTGTTTAAAATTAATATTATAAATATCTAGTTTAGAATGAATTTTTTTTATGTCTTTTCTGGTAAATATTTTAACTCTTGAGTATTCTTCATTATTTAATAATTCTTCAAGCAAATGACTGCCAATTAATCCAGTAGCACCAAATAAAATTGCAGTTTTCATATTAATCTTTTTTATCAGCAGTTATTATACCTCCAGATGCCCAATTACTCTTATCTACATCAGTGATTAGTATTTTTATTGCTTCTTTATTACCACCACAAGTTCTAACAAAAGCTTCAGTTAACTCTTTTGCTAAATTTTTTTTTTGTTCTTGAGTTCTTTTAAACATCTCTACTCTTATTACAGGCATAAATTCTCCTTACTGTTTGTTATTTTTAAATGCTTCTGGATCGCACAATCTGCAAATCATATTGCCACCACTACCTTTAGTATCATAGGCTTGATAAAAAATATCTGATGAAGTTATATTTTTACTAAATAACTTTTTTTCAATTTCCCAATAATATAAATCACATTTTGAACATTGAGCAGCTTGCTTAATATGCTCAGGTTTATAAAATGATTTCCAAATCTTTTTATTATCATCAATGTTAGTATTCTCATTAACTATAAATAGATTAGCAGGAACATCCATAAAACAATTAGCACATTGTATTTCTTCAGTTACATCAGCATAAACATCATTTTTATAATTAACTTTAAATCTAAATTTGATAGTATCAGATGTGCATTCTGGACAACTAAATATTTCTTTTTTTGATTTCTCCATAAATTAATAAATTATTTACAATATTTCATTACAAAATAAATTCCTAAAGAAACAGTTGGGCCAATACCAAAGGCAAATAATAAAGTACCAATACCAATAACACCACCCAAATAAAATCCAACTATTGCCACAGATACCTCTAATAAGGTTCTAATTAGAGCTATTGGCTTATTGGTTAACTTCTGCAATCCAGTCATTAATCCATCTCTAGGTCCTGGACCTAAATTTGTTGTAAGGTAAAAGGCGCTACCAAGACCTACTACAAGGACTCCAATAATTGTTTGAACTATTTGATAAAAAAAAGTTTTTGGATATGGCAAAACAGGAATTGATAAGTCAATTATTATTGAAATTAAAATAATATTCAAGATAGTTCCTAAACCTGGCTTTTGTTTTAAAGGATACCAAAAAAATAATACAATGATACTAATAATAAAAGTACTTACACCAATTGATAAATTAGTTTGAACAGAAATACCTTGAGCAAGAACAGTGTAAGGACTTACACCTTGATTTGCAGTTATAAGAAGAGTTTCCCCAATCGCAAATAAAGAAAGTCCTATTATAAGATAAAAAAGAGTAATTAATTTTGGTTTAAAATTAAGAGGGTTTGAAGAACTCCAAGAAAGATCTGGAATTTTTTTTATTTTTAAAATGTTAAATAAAAAGTTCATTTTAAAAGCAAGCAATAAAATTACTTGCTAAAAAGATATATTATTTTGGCATATTCGTTGCACCAGTTTCTAAAGAAAAGATTTTACCATCTTTAAATTTATAAACTGCCATAACTGCTTGAGTATTTCCATCTTTAAAAGTAACAAAGGCATGGTGTATTCCAATTTCATCATTTTCATACACAATTCTTGATTTATCATCATTAATATCATCACTCATAGCCCAAGCAATAACATCTTTTTTGGATAAAACATTACCAGATGCATGCATCGTAAATTTAAAATCATCATGAATTATTTCATTCATTCCTGCTTCATCTTTCTCCTCAAATACTTTCATGTATTTTTCTAATACTGACATAGTCTCTCCTTATTTTTTAGTAAATTTAGTGTAATGTGCTTATAGTAAATGTTAAGATTATTTCCATTATTATTTGTTTTTTTTTGGAGCTCAGCATTTATTAGTGGTCAAATTATTGTTCAGTCAGCAAGCCCTTTTGCCTCTCTTTCATTTCGATTTATTATTGTCGCTTTAGGGTTTCTAATATTCGCATATATATTTAAGGATAAAATATTAGTTAAAAGGAAATTAATTTTTCAATCTGCGGTAACAGGAATATTTTTTCATGGATTTTATTTAGGAGGAGTATTTTTTTCTTTTAGTGTCGGCTTATCAGCAACAATATCTGCATTAATAGTAGGTCTACAACCAGTATTAACTAATATTTTAAGTGGCCCAATCCTAAATGAAAAAGTTTCATTGATACAATGGATTGGAATATTCTTAGGTTTTATAGGAACAGTTTTAGTAATAGGATTTGATATCGGTAATAATATTCCTATTATTGGAGTAATAGCCTCAATTATTGCTCTTATAGGTGTTACAACTGCTACTATTTGGCAAAAAAAATTTACAAATGAATTATCTCTAACAGTAAATAATTTTTATCAAGCTATTGCAGCTTCATTTTTTTTATTTTTTCTTTCAATTTTTTTAGAATCCTCTTATATTAATTTTACAACATCATTCATTTTATCAATGAGTTGGCAAATCATTATGGTTTCTTTTGGAGCCTTTACTATCCTTATGTATTTAATTAAAGTTGGCTCTGCATCAAAGACATCAAACCTATTTTTTCTTGTGCCTCCAACAACAGCGATAATGGCATGGCTAGTTCTCAGTGAAGAACTATATCAAAATGATATATTGGGACTAATAATAGCAACTATTGGAGTTTATGTAGCAACCAGAAAACAATCATAATAAATTAATTATTTTTGCATCTCCAGGAGCTAATTTAAAATCAAACAAACTTTCTTTATAAACCCATTTCATATCTTCATGCTCTGATAAGATAATATTTTCATCTAGTGTGTCACATAAAAAGTAATGAACTTTAATATCTATTTTCTTATCTTTATATTTTTCAGAAGTTATTTTACTTCTTATGTTTATTTCTATTGATAGCTCTTCATTTATTTCTCTCTTAAGTGCATTTTCAAAATTTTCATCATTGTCTACTTTTCCACCAGGAAACTCCCAATAATATGCAAAATGTTTATGTCTATTACGTTGAGCGATTAAATATTGATTTTTTTTCTTAATTACTGCAGCAACGACATCAATCACAATAAAACAGTTAATAAGTTAGTTGATGATTAAATAATTGACCAAAACCTTCAATTTTATCTTTTACTCCAGCTTTTCTTAAACAACTCCACATTTGTGCTTGGTTACTTGTTATAATTGGCTTACCAAGTTTTTTTTCTATTTGATTAATAACTTCAGTTGATCTAATGCCCCCACAACTAAGAAATATAGCATCAGCTTTCTTATCATTAATCTCATCCGCAAATTTTATCCAATACTCTGGTGTCACTCTTCCAAACTCAACACCTTTTGTTAAATTAAGACCTTGAATATTTAAAATAGAAAAACCTTTACTGTGTAAAAACTCAGCTTCTTTGGTATTTATTTCATCTAAATATGGAGTTCCCACTACTAAATTTTTTATTTTTAATTCTTTTAATGCATCTACAACACCAGTAACTAATGTCATTGGGATTGTATAAGGTGCTCCTTTTTTTATTTCTTCTTTAATTCTCTCTTCTCCAATAACTATAGATCCTGAGGTACAACTATAACTTATTACATTAGGTTTGGTGTCTGGTTGTATTCTTGAAGCAGCATCTGCCATAAATTCAATATGACGTGATAAAGTTTCATTAGTAGTGTAATCATCTGTTTTTAATCTAGTAATATGAATTGCAACATCTTTAGGGGCAATATCAAAAAAATCACTTTCAGCAGCAAGATCTGTTGACATTAATATAAAACCAAGCTTAGCTCTAGCGTGTCTTCCTTCATCTAAATCAGGATTTCTAGATTTTGATTTAATAGTTAGACCTGGTTTAAACATTTAATCTTTTTACATATTAGAAAAAAATAATTTTGAATAGATTATTCGTAACGTAGAGCATCAATAGAGTTTAGGATCGCAGCTTTACTTATAGTTGAAAATTAAGAAAATTCTTTTTTATTTATTTAAAAATTAATCAGTAAATTCAATTATTTATAATTTTTATTGAAAGTAAGACCTGTATTTTTTAATATTTAAGTTATGTTTTGCACTAATTTTTCTTACAGTGCTAGTTTGAGATCTCATTACTACTGATTGAGTATGAGCTATATCATCAATAATTCTTACTCCTTTTAGAAGAGTCCCATCGGTAACCCCAGTCGCAGAAAACATAACATCCCCTTTAGCCAAATCATTAGTCTCATATATTTTATTTTTTTGCAAAACTCCCATCTTCTTTGCTCTTTCAAAACTTTCATCTGAATCGTAAATTAATTTAGTATAAATTTTACCACCCAAACATCTTAGTGCAGCAGCAGCCAAAACACCTTCAGGTGATCCACCAGTACCCATATAAAGATCGATACCACTATCATCCATAGATGTAGCTATTACTGCGCTTACATCACCGTCAGGTATAAGTTTTATTCTTGCGCCAGTTGATCTTACATTATCAATTAAATCATTATGTCTTGATCTGTCTAAAATACACACAACTATATTCTCTTGTCTAATCTTAGAATATTTTGAAAAATCATTTATTATTTTTTTTGGTTCATCATCTATGTTGATTTCTAAATTTTCATATTTATAACCATATGCAATTTTTTTCATATAAATATCAGGGGCATGTAAAAAACTATCCTCCTCGCCAATTGCTAAGACAGATAAGGCATTTTCTCCACCCTGCGCAGTAATTGTCGTTCCTTCAAGAGGATCAAGAGCAATATCTACATTAACACCACCCTTACCTACTTTTTCTCCAATATAAAGCATTGGAGCTTTATCTCTCTCACCCTCACCTATTACAACTTTACCATTAATATCTAGATCGTTTAAAAAGTCTCTCATTGCATTAACAGCTGATTGATCAGCAGCTTTCTCATTACCTCTTCCCATATGGAATGAACTTGCTATTGCTGCAATTTCTGTAACTCTAACTGCCTCTAATGCTAAATTTCTATCAAGTAATAAAGAATTCACATTAGTCCCAATTAGGTTTTCTTTTTTCAATAAATGCTGAGATACCTTCTTCAGATTCTACTTCCATCATATTTTTTATCATTACTTCAGAAGCATATTTATAAGCTTCGACAATTTTCATTCCTGATTGTTCATAAAATGCTTTTTTGCCAACTTTTAAAGTTAAAGAAGATTTTTTTGATATTAATTCAGCAATTAAATTAACTTCTTTAGTCAAATCTTTATTTATAAAAATATTATTAATTAAGCCTATTTCTATTGCTTTTTCGGCTTTTATTAAATCTCCAGTTAAAAGCATTTCCATAGAATGTTTGTTTTTTACAGCCCTTGATAACGCCACCATAGGTGTGGAGCAAAATAAACCAATGTTGACACCTGGAGTTGCAAATTTAGCATTTGTGCTAGCATAAGCTAAATCACAACTAGCAACTAATTGACATCCTGCAGCTGTAGCAACACCATTTACTTCAGCTATTACTGGTTTTGAATTATGTAAAATTGTTAACATCAATTCTGAGCAGCTATTTATTAATATGGTAAAAAAACCCAAACCTTTATCTGGATCACTTCTGTGATTATTAATTTCTTTTAAATTATGTCCAGCACAAAATATCTTTCCTGAAGATGCTAATATAATAACCTTGATATCATGATTTTTATCAGCATTTTCAAATACTGTTTGAAGGCGCCTAATCATATCTAAACTTAAAGTGTTTTGAGTTGATGGATTATTTAAAGTAACTCTTAATATATTATCTTGAATATTTTCTGAAATAAACTCATTCATATATTAATTTTTATCTCAACATCATCAGACAGAGAGTTTGCAACAAAACAATACCGGTGTGATCTGTCTTGCATCTTATCCATGTCTTCTTTTGATACAGAAAAATCTTTATCAAAAATAATTTGAGGATTTAATTCAATTTTATTAACACACATTTTTCCTTTAGTATTTTTACCAAGAAAAGCATGGGCTTTATCTTTATATGATTTAACAGGCCATTTCATTTTACTTGCTAATGCTAAAAAAGTCATCATATGACAACTACTAATAGCTGCAGCAAGGGATTGCTCAGGGTTGATTTCATTTTCCCTACCACCGTACTCAGGAGCAGATCCTGCATTAAAAAAATTATCATTAATTTCAATCTTATGGTTTTTAGAAAAAACATCAGGTTTTAATTCTTCTTCTTGTAAGTTCCATTCAAGACTGATTGATAAATCACTCATAAAAATACATTACATTTTTATATAAAAAATTAAATAAATATATTCAAACAATTATTTTATTCTTGGTATTGAGGATATTAGTTGTTTTGTATAATCTTCCTTTGGGTTATTAAAAACTTCATTACTTTTATTTATTTCAACCATTTTACCAAATTGTAAAACCATAATATTATCACTCATGTGTTTAGCTATATTTAAATCATGAGTAATGAAGAGATATGTTAAATTATATTTTTTTTGCAGTTCTTTTAACAAGTTAATAACCTGAGCTTGAATTGATACGTCTAAAGATGAAACTGGCTCATCACAGATTATTAATTTTGGTTTAAGGATTACAGATCTTGCTATTCCTATTCTTTGACATTGACCACCTGAAAACTCATGTGGATATCTGTTAATTTGATTGGATAATAAACCAACATTTTCCATAATTTCTTTAACTTGTAAGTTGATATCATTTTTACTTAATTTTGAATTGTGAGTCTTTAACGGTTCACTAATAATTTCACCCACATTCATTCGTGGATTAAGCGATGCTAAAGGATCTTGAAAAATCATCTGTATTTCTTTCCTGAATTTTTTAATTTTTTTTTCATTTAAGTTAGATATTTGATTGTTTTGAAAAAAAATTTCACCTGAGCTAATTTTTAAAATATTTATAATAGCCTTTGCTATTGTTGATTTGCCAGATCCAGTTTCACCAACCATACCTAATGTCTCACCTTCTAAAACATCAAAGCTCACATTATCAACAGCTCTAAAAGTTAGATTTTTTTCCCAAGGAAATAAAAAAGAATTAGAAGTATAATCAACTGAAATATTTTGAACGGAAAGAAGTTTATCGAACATGTTAATGACAATTAACACAACATTGATCTACCCAATGATCTGCTTTAATTTTAATTAGAGCATTTGTTGAAGTTCCTTCCAAGCATTCATGAGAAGGATCAGGGCATCTTGTTCGAAAAATACAACCACTTGGAGGGCTAATCATATTAATTGGATTTCCTTTTATTGTTTTTAATTTTTTATATTCTTGATCTATACTTGGAACAGTTTCTAATAAACCTTTTGTATAAGGATGAAGTGGATTAGAAAACACTTCATTAGTTTTTCCTAACTCCATTGTTTTTCCTCCGTACATTACCATTATGTTATCACATACATTTTTAATTATACCCATATTATGAGTGATTAAGATTATTGAAGAATTAAATTCTTTTTTTATATCATTAAATAAATCCATAATTTGTGATTGAATGGTAACATCTAATGAAGTTGTTGGTTCATCTGCAATTATTATTTCTGGTTTACAAATAATTGACATTGCAATCATCACTCTTTGTCTCATTCCCCCAGATAGTTCATGAGGATA
>JABHWG010000081.1 GCA_018657885.1 Pelagibacteraceae bacterium | reverse complement strand
ATATTTTGCCCAAGAGGAAAAATGATTGGTGGTTGCTCATCTCATAATGGAATGGTTTTTGTTAGAGGTAATCCAATGGATTTTGAACGCTGGGCATCATATGGTTTGCCAAAATGGAGCTATAAGAATGTCTTACCTTATTTTAAAAAGCTTGAAACTTGGTCGGGAGGTGAAAATCTTTACAGAGGAGGAAGGGGACCTTTAAAAGTAAATAGATCAAGAATTGATGATAATTTTCCTTTATTCAAATCTTTAATAAAAGCTGCTGCTGAAGCAGGAATTGAAACTTTTGAAGATTCAAATGGTTATAAACAAGATGGTTTCGGTACATTTGATGTAACTATAGATGGCGGAATTAGACAAGGGGTTGCAAGAGCTTATTTAGAAGAAATAAAAAATTATCAAAATGTTTTAATTAAACATAATACAGATGTTTCTAAAATAATTTTTGAAGGAAAAATTGCAAAAGGTGTTGAAATTACAAAGGGTGAAAAAAAAGAAATATACTATGCAAATAAAGAAGTAATATTATCTGCTGGGTCAATAAACTCTCCAAAAATACTGCAATTATCTGGAATTGGTGATTCAGCTATATTAAAAGAAAATGGTATTGATGTAGTAAAGGACCTTCCTGGTGTAGGTAAGAATTTGCAAGATCATCTTGAAATATATATCCAGCATAAATCTAAACGAAAAGAAACTCTATTCAATCTTTCAACAAATTATATAACTCAGGCAATTGAAGGAATTAAATGGTTTGTCTTAAAAAAAGGGATGCTAACGTATTCTCATCTTGAAGTTGGTGGTTTTGTTAAAACTTCAGATAAGTATCTTCATCCAAATATTCAGTTTCATTTTTTCCCATCTTTAGTTATTAATCATGGTTTAACAAGCCCTTCATTTGATGGATTTCAATTCCACGCCAGTCCTAATCGTCCAAAAAGTAAAGGTTTTGTTAATATAAAGTCCAATGATTTTAGAGAAAGTCCAAAAATACAATTCAATTATTTAGAAGACGAAGAAGATCTTCAACAAATGAGAGACAGTGTTAAAATTGCTAATAATATTCTTACACAACCTAGTATGGAAAAATATTTAGGGGATCAAATACGGCCAGGTAAAGATTGTCCCCAAGATGAGCTAGATAATATAATTCGAGATACGGCCGATACGGCTTATCACCCTTCATGTACTAATAAAATGGGAATCGATCATATGTCAGTAGTTGATGAGGCGGGAAAAGTTTATGGTATTGGAAATTTAAGAATCATAGACTCTTCAATCATGCCTGATATTTTAAGTGGTAATTTAAATGCAGGAACTATTATGATTGCTGAAAAAATATCCGACATGATCTTAGGGAATGAAGAAGAGGTAATAGATGCAGAATACTATTCTTAATTTTTACTTGATGTTGCCCATAAATTAATGTTTTCTTCTTTTGCGTATTTATCGATTGAATTAAGTTCATTTTTTGAAAACTTTAAGTTATTCAAACTATCAAGACATTCATCTAGTTGTTTTAATGTTCTTGCACCAATAAGAGCTGATGTAACCTGTTTATGTCTCAAAACCCAAGCTAATGCCATTTGGCTAATAGTCTGATTTCTGTTCTTGGCTATTTTTTTCAAATTAATAATTTTATTTTTATAATTTTTTGTAATCATTTTTGGATCAAGTGAAGAATTTTTTTTAGCTCTAGAGTTAGCAGGAATCTTATTTAGATATTTTTCTGATAACATACCTTGAGCTAATGGGGAAAAAACTATGCAACCTAAATTAAGCTTGCTTAATGTCTTTAATAGATCTTTTTCTATCCATCTGTTGATCATCGAATAAGAAGGTTGATGAATTAGACATTTAATACCTCTTTCTTTTAATAATTTATTCATCTTTATTGTTTGATTTGATGAATACGAAGAAATACCAATGTAAAGAGCTTTACCTTGTTGCACTGCACGATGTAATGCATCCGCTGTTTCTTCTAATGGGGTATTGGGATCAAATCTATGAGAATAAAAAATATCAACATAATCTATTTTAAGTCTTTTCAAACTTTGATCTAAACTAGCGGTCAAATATTTTTTTGATCCCCATTCACCGTAAGGTCCGGGCCACATATCATAACCCGCTTTAGTTGAGATAATCAATTCATCTCTATATTTTTTTAAATCTGTGGCCATCAGCTTTCCAAAGTTTGATTCAGCTGAACCATATGGAGGTCCATAATTATTAGCTAAATCAAAATGAGTTACGCCACGATCAAAGGCTCTAAAAATCATTTTTTTGGACTCAGAAATTAATTTATTTCCTCCGAAATTATGCCAAAGACCTAATGTTATTTGTGGTAAATCTAAACCACTATCCCCACATCTTTTAAAGTTATTGTATGAATATCTAGAAGAGTTAGCAGTGTAAGTCATTGATACACCTTAACTAGATTAATTTATTAATATTTTAAAGATTTAATTTTTTCTTAAAGTCCATCCGTATCTCTCGGAATAATAAGCATTAGATTCATCTATAGCATTTAAATTTGTGTGCGATTCTAACGATTGTTCTACTACTTTATTTTCAAGAGTAGAATTATCTAAGTGATCGTTTTGTTTTAAATCTTCAAAAGTTTTTTTATTTTTATTCATTCTTTACATATTTTACAAAAGTAATAAATAATCAATTAAATTCCGGAAAATATAGGTAAAGCTTGTAAAGAACGTATTTATATATTATGTAATTTTGTAAATTTTGTAAATTATGGAATTAAACGAAATATCAAATATTGGCTCTAAGATTAGAAAAGAAAGACGAACTAAAGGTTTTTCTCAATCTGAATTATCAAAAAAATTAGATATATCTGCAAGTTATCTGAATTTATTAGAAAGTGGCAGAAGAACTATTACTGTTCCTTTATTAATCAAAGTAGGGAATGAGTTAGGTCTTTCACTTAAGGACTTAACATTAGAAAGTAATAAAAGAATTCTGTCAGATGTTATGGAAGTTTTGAGCAACGAAATGTTTGAAGATTTAGATATTACAAATCAGGAAACAGCTGAATTTATTAGCTCT
>JABHWG010000114.1 GCA_018657885.1 Pelagibacteraceae bacterium | reverse complement strand
TTGGTTTTATTATTTTTTATCATCAGATCATAAACATTATTTAATTCATCAAACTTTTTTTCAATTTTAAGGATTTCAGATTGTAAAAGTAAATTCAGGCTTGTGTCCTCTTTTAGTATACCTTTCATCTTTCTAGCTGAATTAGTAGCACTTTTATTATCTTTATTGAGGAGAGCAATCATTGATTCAACAAAAAAATCATAACCTTTTTGCGTCCTAGTTAATTTTTTAACATAGGAATATTTTTGAAAAACAAATTTAGTTTTGAAATAAATAAAATTAATCAAAACTACTGTTAAAATTAAAACAACGAAGGCAATTACTAATAGATTTGAGCTAAAATTATAACTAAGATCGCCTATATCAAAAAATATATTAAATGAATTTGATATTAAAAAAAATGTAATTGATAATAATAAAATTAATTGTAGTGAAATTATTAAAAATCTTAACATCTAGATTGTTTTGTTAATTAGTTCTTTGAAATCATTTGCGATTTGGATTTGGTTTATTGTTTCTGTAAAATACGTTTCATAATTATCGATAGTTATAATCTTTTTGTAAGACATTTTATAATTTTTTTCTTCTAGAAAAGTATTTATTTCTTTTAATACAAGAGTTTCATTATTCTTTATGGTATTTTTTTTTGAAGGCTCAATTACCACAAACTTCATTATAGATTTTGAAATGAAGTTACTAGAGTTTTTATTAAATTTTTCTTTTAAATATAAATCTAACTCCTGAGAAAAAATATCTTTTAAAAATTCATTACCTCTAAAATTTTTTAATCTAATTAAATCAATTTTTTCAAAAATATGTTGATTGTTGTTATTTTTAAAACTTTGCAAAATATTTAATTCTTCAGTAAAATCTAAATTGTTTTCAAACTTATAAATTGTCAATCTTATTATATCTTTTTTATTTTTATTAGTAACTGAGCTTAAAATATTATTGGAAAGAGTTTTGTTTGACTCTGAAATATTTATTGTATTAATTTCTTTTAAATTATCTGAAATATTTTTTAGACTTAAATCGAGTTCTTCGATTTTCTTATTTAGCAATATAACTTCTTTAGATTGATCGGAATTGGCAATATTTTGAATAGATATTTTTATTTCATCAAGTGAATTTTCTGTGATTTCAATTTTTTCAGATAATTTAGATAATTTTTGTACATTCTGATTAAGTTTATTAATAAGTTCTAATTGATCATTATTAGATACTTCTTGGTTCTTAAAGCTCACATAAAAAAAATATCCAAGAATAAATAGTAGAAATAATAATATAAAAGATGTGCTTAGTTTTGAAAAAATATATAGATAATCAAGTGTTTTTTTCATTGAGACTTTTTATCATTATTACCCAGTTGTTTAACAGAAGAAATTAATATACCAAAAAAAAATGCTTGTATTCTCTGTTGAAACTTCATGTGATGAAACGTCAGTTTGTATAATGCAGGAAGATAAAAGTATTCTGTCTCATATTGTTTATTCACAAGAGATTCACAAAAAACATGGCGGTGTTGTGCCTGAATTAGCTTCTAGAGCCCATCTTGAAATACTTCAAAATATTACGAAAGAAGCACTTAAAGAGTCAGGTGTAAAATTAAACGAGATTAATTTATTTTCTGCTACGTGTGGACCAGGGCTTATTGGTGGTTTATTAATAGGCTCGACTTTTACAAAATCACTTTCAATTGGAAATAGTAAACCATTTATTCCTATTAATCATTTAGAGGCTCATGTTTTATCTTCTTTTTATAATAATAAAATTTCATTTCCACATTTATGTCTTCTCATAACTGGTGGTCACACACAGATATATTTTTTAGAAAATTTGAACAACATAAAATTAATTGGCGAAACAATAGATGATGCAATAGGGGAAGCGTTCGATAAAGTTGCTAAAATATTAGGTCTTCCTTATCCAGGTGGTCAAGAAATTGAAAAACAAGCATTAGAGGGGAATAAAAACTCTTTTAAACTTCCTCAGCCTTTAATTAAGGAAGATAATTTTAACTTTTCATTCTCAGGACTTAAGACCTCAATAAATTTAATAGCAAAAAAAAATGTAATTGATGAAATTTTCATCAAAGATATTTCTGCATCTTTTCAAAAATGTGTGGGATCTATTCTCGTTTCAAAATTAAATAAGGTCATTCAAAAATTATATAAAGATAATGCTAAAAATTTGTCAATCTCAGTAGTTGGTGGTGTAGCAAATAATGATTATCTAAAAAAATGTTTTCAAAACATAGAAGAACAAGAAAATATTAAATTTGTTTATCCACCAAAATACATGATGAATGATAATGCAGCAATGATTGCTTGGGCAACTATTTTAAAACACGTAAAAGATCATAATCTTAATTTTAAGCCTAACCCAAGACTAACTATTTAATCAATTAATTTTTGACATAAGGATTATAAAAATTTAAAATAAGTTAATGAAAATTAATTATTGGTTATTAAAATCTGAACCTTCAACTTGGTCATGGGAAGATCAAGTTAAGGGAGGTATAGAGATGTGGGATGGTGTAAGAAATTACCAAGCTAGAAATAACTTAATGAATATGAAGAAAAAAGATCTTTGTTTTTTTTATCACTCAGTTTCTGAAAAATTAATAATTGGAATTGTTGAAGTAATAAAAGAACATTATCCAGATCCCACAGATAAAACTGGGAGATTTGTTGTTACAGATGTAAAAGCTAAAAAAAAGCTAAAAAGACCAGTTTCACTTGAAGAAATTAAATCAACAACCAAACTCTCAAATATAGCTTTAATCAAACAATCAAGATTATCAGTAATGCCACTTACAAAAAATGAGTGGGATATAATTATAAAAATTTCAGAAAATTAAATAAATAAATTTCATTCTTTTATTTAAAATTAAAGATTGAATTTTTGTAGTTTTAGAATTAGTCTATCTTTCAATGGAAATAAAAGAAAACTGGATAAAAGAAGCAAAGGTTGATTCAAAAACCTATGAAATAAAATACAAAAACTCAATAGAGGATAATGATAATTTTTGGAGAGAAGAGGGCAAGAGAATAGATTGGGTAAAAAATTATTCCAAAATTAAAAATGTAAAATATTCAAAAAATGATGTTGATATCAAGTGGTATTACGATGGGTATCTTAATGTATCGTATAATTGTATCGATCGACATGCAAAAAATAATCCTGACAAGATAGCAATAATATGGGAGGGTGACGACCCAAACAATGTTAAAAAAATAAGTTATCAAGAATTGTTAACTAATGTTTCCAAAGCCTCAAATGTTCTTAAAAAACTAGGTGTCAAAAAAGGAGACATAGTTACAATATACTTAACTATGATTCCTGAGCTTGCCTATATGATGCTTGCTTGTGCAAGAATTGGTGCTGTTCACTCAATTATTTTTGGAGGCTTTTCCGCAGACTCTATATCGGGCAGGATTTTAGATTGTAATTCAAAATTTATTATCACTGCTGACGAAGGTGTTAGAGGTGGGAAAAAAATTCCTCTTAAAAAAATTACAGATACAGCATTAGAAAATTGTCCTGATGTAAAAAAATGCTTAGTCGTAAAAAGAACCGGGGAAGATATTAGTATTATTGAAGGTCGTGATGTTTTTTATGATGATTTATCTAAAGATGTTAATAGCTTTTGTGAACCTGAAGTAATGTCTGCAGAAGACCCATTGTTTATACTTTATACTTCTGGATCTACTGGAAAGCCAAAAGGAGTTCTTCATACATCTGGTGGATATTTAGTATATGCATCAATGACACATGAGTATGTTTTTAATTATAATAAAGGTGATATTTATTGGTGTACAGCTGATATTGGTTGGATAACTGGACATAGCTATATTGTATATGGACCTTTAAGTAATGGTGCCACCACTTTGATGTTTGAAGGTGTGCCAAATTATCCAGATTTCTCTAGATTTTGGCAAATCATTGATAAGCATGGGGTGAATATTTTTTATACTGCTCCAACAGCAATTAGAGCTCTTATGAGAGAAGGTGATGATTACGTCAAAAAAACAAAAAGATCGTCTTTAAAACTTTTAGGAACTGTTGGGGAACCAATAAACCCAGAAGCTTGGAAGTGGTATTATGAAATAGTGGGTAATTCACAATCTCCAATTGTAGATACATGGTGGCAAACTGAAACGGGTGGAATTTTAATCTCTCCCCAAACAGGTGCTATTGAACTTAAGCCTGGATCAGCGACAAAACCATTTTATGGTATTGAGCCTGTTATAGTTAATAAAAAAGGTGAAGTTCTTGAGGGGGAATGTGAAGGAATGTTGTGTATGAACAGATCGTGGCCTGGACAAATGAGAACTGTATATGGAGATCATCAACGATTTATTGATACTTATTTTTCACAATTTGATGAAAAATATTTTACTGGTGATGGATGTAAAAGAGACTCTGATGGTTATTATTGGATCACTGGCAGAGTTGACGATGTAATTATTGTCTCTGGACATAATTTAGGAACAGCAGAAATTGAAAGTGCCTTTGTAAGTCATTCTAAAGTCTCTGAAGCTGCTGTTGTTGGATACCCTCATGATATTAA
The DNA here is from genome assembly GCA_018657885.1 of Pelagibacteraceae bacterium. Taxonomy (GTDB): domain Bacteria; phylum Pseudomonadota; class Alphaproteobacteria; order HIMB59; genus CACPNW01. Next base: position 18,310 of record JABHWG010000114.1, on the reverse strand, counting down.
AGGAAACGGTTTATATTGTTATGTTTCCCTTAAGGTTGGGGAAGAGTATACTGATGATTTAAAAAATGAATTAAAACAAGTTGTTAGAAAAAAAATTGGTCCTATTGCTACGCCAGATTTAATACATTTTACAAGTGGTTTACCAAAAACTAGATCAGGTAAAATAATGAGAAGAATTTTAAGAAAAATTGCAGCAAATGAACAAGATCAACTTGGGGACACTTCTACATTGGCAGATCCTAGTGTTGTTGATGATTTAGTTAAAAATAGGTTAAATAAATAATTTATTGAGGCTTCCAATGCTTCAAACACCGAGGCTCATAAATATTAGCTGCTCCCACTTGAGTTCTTCCTCCACCTTCTTCTTTTCTGAACGTTTTTGTAGCCTCCATGCCACACACATTACAAAAACCATATATCTTTAATATTTTATCTGAAAGACCTAAAATCATTGAAGATGTTTCCCATGGTTTACCCCTTGAGTCCTGATCTAAACCTGCACAAACAACATCAATGCCTTCGTTTAAAATATTTTCAACATTTTGTATAGTCTCAGATGTGTCTAAAAATTGAACCTCATCTAAAAAAACCATATCAATAAAATCTTTTTTAAAAGAATATTCTTTATTTACATCATCCCAATTTTTCATTGAAAAACACTCATGGCTCAAATCATTATGAGTAATAATTTTTGATTCAGAGTATCGATCATCAATACTTGGTTTTATAACAACAATTTTTTTATTTTGATGTTTTGCCCACAATATTCTTTTAAGTAACTCACTTGTTTTACCAGCAAACATAGCACCTACAATTGTCTCTAAAGATCCTCTCATTAATACTCCCTTAGATTATCTTCTAATATTTTTAAAATATTCTCTACATTAATATTTCTTATACATCCAACAGGGTTTGAAATAAGTTGTGAATTATTATTTTTCTTATTCCATCTTTGTAAGCTTTTAAAATTACTAAGATTATTAATATATTTAAAAGATATTTTATGGTTTTCATAACAACCTATCCTGTTATTCAAAGAAAAAACATCAACTAAGCCACATGGACCATAACAAAAATTAGACTGGTATTTATTTTCAACTCTATCAATTTTTTTTGAATTACTTAATAAAATTTTACTCGATACACTCGTTTCAATTAAGATTCCTTTTTTATCAAAAATTTTTGCAATATGTAGTGGACCAGAATCCACAAATACTCCAAAATCTATCTTTTCAATTTCTAAAACTAAACTCTTAATATCTTTTGGTTTAACAAATACACAATTTTTATTTTTATTTTTTTCTTCTAAGTATTTTGAGAAATCAGAATCGTCTATGTATACCTTAAAAATAAATTCATCTTGAAACTTTTTTATTATTTGTTCCAAAATATTATAGGGCAAACTTCTAAGCATTGAAGTAGAAACTGGAAAAATTGCTATTTCTTTAATAGTTTTTTTAACAATTTTCTTTTGTTTAAATTTAAAATCAAGAACTGGAACTTGAAAATATTTACAGACCTCTTCTACAATATTGGATCTTTTATATTTTTGAAATTTTAATGACTCTATTTCGAGAGTAATATGAAATATAGTGTCGTATTTCTGTATTTCTTTTTCTGAAATAATTAATGGGTAAATATTTGAAAACAAAAATAATTCTTTAAAAATAAAATAATGATTATCACAAAAAGCAATTCCAATTTTAAAAAACTTTTTACTTTTTATTATTGAGTTGATAGCAATACTATATTCAATAGCATCACCTAAACCAAATCTTGGGGGTAGGAATATTAATATTTTTTTACCTAAAGAGTTTATTCTTAGGCGATTTTCATGATTTAAAACACAAATCTGTTTTTTTTTGTTTCTATTTTTCAATTCTTTCCATAAAGTTATATCCTTTGAAAAATATTTTTGGTTTGGCTCAATTTCGTTAGAAAAATATGTTAATCGGTTTTTTAATAATGAAAAACTAAAAAATGCCATAAAGGTTTATATCTTATTATGAAAAAGAGTGTTAAAATTAGAAAGATAATTTTTGAAATTCTTTATGACATTCATCAAAAAAATGTAAACTTTGATGAAGGTTTTTTATTTTTTACAAAAAATATTTCTTTAAATGATCAAGATAGATCTATGATTTATAATATTACTCTTAACAGTATTAGGTCTAATTTTTATATTAGTAATATTTTAAATCAATATTTAAGAAAGAGAACAAGTTTTAGGGTTAAAATATTATTATTGTCTGCAATAACCCAAATTTTATTTTTAGACTTTAAAAGTTATGCTGTCACAAACGATACTGTAGAGGTGGCAAAAATTAAAAAATTAAATCCCAGTTTAATAAATTCACTTCTTAAAAACATTAGTAATGATATTAAAATAATTAACAAAAAAAAAATCGATTATTCAAGCATTCCTATTTGGTTTATTGATCAAATAAAGAAAAATAATATTAATTTAAATAACATAATAGAAAATATTAGTAAGGAACCATCTTTACACCTAGTTTTTAAAGATAAAAAATTATTACGAAATTTCAAAGAAGAAAATATTAAAACTACAGACACATCGGCATTTATTTTAGAAAAAAAAAGAATTAAAGAGATAAGAAATTACAATGAGGGGCATTGGTGGATTCAAGATTTTTCATCCATGCTACCTATTTATCTAAGTCCTGAATTTAAATCTAAAAATATTATCGATATGTGCTCTGCTCCGGGAGGTAAGGCTTTTCAAGCAATATCGAGAGGAAATGAAGTTATTTTAAACGATATAAGTATTAAAAGAATTAATATACTTAAAGATAACTTAAACAGACTTAGGTATAAGAATAATATTTCCAACACAAATGCTTTAAATATAGGCGAAAATATACTTTTTGATATTGTTATTTTAGACTCACCCTGTTCAGGAATTGGAACGTTAAGAAGAAATCCAGAAATATTATTTAAAAAAAATCCCCCAAACTTTAACAGTCTTGTTAATATTCAGGAAAATTTAATTAACAAAGCTGCGAGACTTTTAAAAAAACAAGGTATATTAATTTATATGGTTTGTTCTTTTTTTTTTGAAGAAACTAAAGCGGTTAAAAATAAATTTCTTGCTGAAAATAAAAATTTTTCTCATTATAAATTTAAAATAGACAAAAATAGTAAGTTAAATAAATTTATTGATAATGAGGGTGATTTTTATACCACCCCATCAGAATTTAATAATCACATGATTGATGGCTTCTATGCTACAAAATTTAAAAAAAATGATTAATAATTATTTTAAAAATTTAACCAAATATTTATTTTTGTTACTTCTACGATTAAGGTTTAGAAAAAATACTTATGAAAATTTTAAAGATTTAAATTTTAAACAAAATGATTTTACAAACTATAAAATTATAAAACATTACATACTAAAAAATAACTTTATTAACAATATTACCATACAGGATATTCATAGTTTCAATTTTCTTTTATTTTATCAAAAACTTGGCGGAAAAAAAGGAATTGATTTATCTAAAGAAAATATATTTGGGTGGTTTGATACATATAAATATTATATGAATTTTCCTTGGAAAGACGATTATGCATCAAAAAGATTTATCAATATATTGTATAATTATGATTTTATATGCTCAACATCAAACAACAAAGAAATTAAAAAAATAAATTATATTTTAAATTTTCATATCCAAAGAATAGTTTTTGATATTAAAAGAAAAAAAATTGAAGATGTTTCTTCATATGATGTTCTTGCGTTTGTATTAATTAAATTTATTAATAATAATTTTAATAAATATTCTTTTAATAATATTATAGAAATAGTTAACTCACAAATTGATGAGAACTCAATGCATAAAAGTTATAATATCTTAGAGCATGCAAAATGCATAAACAACTTAAATGAAGTGAAAAATATTTTATTATTTTTTAAATTTAATACTTCAGAAATACTTAATAACAAAATTCTAGCAATGACGGCTTTATTAAACTCTTACAAACATAATGATCTATCGTTACCTCTTTTTAATGGCTGTAATAATAACCATAACATAGAGATCAGAAAAATATTTAAGGAAGAGCAATTTCTTAAAAATGTATCTTTAAAAAAATTTATAAATGGTATCGCGTTCTATAAAGATCAAAATAAAAGTATTTTTTTTGATGTAGTTCAGCCAACTAAATATGGTTTTAACAAAGAGCTATGTGCTGGTTCACTAGCGATAGAAATAAGTGCTGAAGATGAAAAAATTATAACTAACTGTGGTGGAACAGAAGCTGGTGGAAAAAATCCAGGCTACCTTAAATATAGTGCTGCTCACTCTACTATTATTATTAACAATACCAACATAAGTGAAATAAAAGAAAGTTACATCAATAAAACGTTTCCAAAGCAAGTTATTTTCGAAACAAAAGATTATGATAACTGGGTTTCAATTTCCGGATCTCACAATGGTTACTTAAAAAATTATAGGAAAATTTGTAAAAGGGAATTAATTATTAATAAAAATAGAAGTTTATTCGAAGGAGAGGATACAATAATCTCAACTAAGTCAAATATAGAAAAAACTGTTTATCATATTAGGTTTCATTTGACGCCTGAAATATCAACAACAATGACCAAAAATAAGAAAAATGTTATAATCAAAACAAAGAAAAACAATATATGGATGTTTAAATCAGATAATGAGATTATGATTGAAAAAAGTATATATGTTAAAAATGATATGGCCATTGAAACATCTCAAATTGTAATCAGTGGGGTAACATCCTTATTAAAAAATAAAATAAAATGGTCGTTAGAAAAAATATAAGAAGAAACGCTCTCATATCTGTCTATGATAAATCTTTATTAAAAAAATTATGTTTAACTCTGACAAAATATAATATTGATCTTATTTCAACTGGCACAACAGCTAAAAAAATAATTTCACTAGGATTTAAATGTAAAGAAATTTCTGACTTAACTCGATTTAAAGAAATACTTGATGGAAGAGTTAAAACATTAAATCCTAAAATTCATGCTTCAATATTATTTAAAAGGAATGATGCCACTCATAACAATACCTTTAACAAACTTAATTTTCCTAAAATAGATTTTGTAATAGCAAATTTCTATCCATTCTCAAAAATTTCAAATAAAGAAATGGTAACTAAAAAAATTGAGATGATAGATATTGGTGGTCCTGCGATGATAAGATCTGCAAGTAAAAATTTTAATTCTGTAACTTCTATTAGTAAAATAAAACATTATGAATCGCTTATAAAAGAATTAGAAAAAAATAATGGTGAGACAACACTGGCTTTTAGAAAACGAATGGCTAAACTAAACTTTAAACTAACAAGTGATTATGATTTATCAATTTACAAATGGTTTAATAAAAGTGATAAGAAAAAAAAAGAACGCAATAAAATCAAAATTAAATATGGAGAAAACCCAAATCAAAAAGCTTATTTTATTAAAAACTCCAAATCAAACATCTTTACTTCTCAAATAAGTGGTAAGGAACTAGGTTATAATAATATTTTAGATATATGTGAGGGCTTAAGTTGTTTAAATGAGTTTATAGAACCAACATGTGTTATAGTTAAGCACAACAACCCTTGTGGTGTAGCATCAGCTGATAATATTAAAACATCTTATGTAAAGGCACTAAAATCCGATCCCATAAGTGCTTTTGGTGGTGTTATTTTAATTAATAAAGAAATTGATGAAAGTTTAGCAAAAACAATTAATCGCAGGTTTTTTGAAATAATAGTGGCTCCAAAATATACTAAAGAAGCGATTAATATTTTAAAATCTAAAAAAAATTTAATTGTTATTAATTCAGGTAGCTTAATAGAAAAAAAAGGGGAAACTTTCAAATCAGTCAATTCAGGAGTTTTGTATCAAGAAAAAAATTCATATAAAATATCAAAAACAAAAATTAATCTTGTTACTACAAAAAAATCTTCAGAAAAAACTATAGATGATTTGCTTTTTGCTTTCAAAGTAGCAAAACATGTCAAATCTAATGCTATAGTATTAGCACATAACAAACAAACTCTTGGAATCGGTGCCGGACAGATGAGCAGGTTGGATTCGACGAGAATGGCTATAATAAAATATAAAGATTTTTTTAGAGAAAAAAAATTTGTTTGTGCCTCAGATGCCTTTTTTCCTTTTACAGACAGTATAAAAATGCTGTTAAAATTAAAATGTGATGCAATTATCCAGCCTAATGGATCAAAAAACGATGATAAAATAATTAGTTTTGCAAAAAAAAATAAATTATCTTTATATTTTGTTAAAAATAGAGTTTTTAAACATTAATAAATAACATGAAAAAAAACTATATAGAAATAATTATAAAAATGTTTCCTGATATTGCTAGTGGAAGAAAAAATTTTAAATTATTTGAAAGTAGAATTAAAAGAAATCTTAATTTAACCAATAAATATCTTAAAAAAAAGAACAATCCACCTCTGAAATAAACTTGTATAAATTTTATAAAATTTATAATAAAATAACTTAATATGCATTTATTTTTTTCTACCGCGGTTTGGACATCAAAAATAGACAATTATGAAAGAATTAATAACGAAATGTTCAATTACATTATTAATCTCCAAAAAAAAGATCCTGTGGGACTTATTAAAAGTAATTTCAAAGGATGGCACTCTAAAGATTTTAACTTAAAAGATGAACAACCAAAAATATTTGTAGAGGCAATAAAAAAAAATATAAATATTTCTCTTAATGACATGAATTGGGATGTTACTAAACAATCTGTAAGTATTAAAAGCATGTGGGCTATTATAAATGAACAAGCTGCCTGGAATCAAAAACATCACCATAGCAACAGTGATTTAAGTGCCGCATATTATGTTAGCGCTCATGAAAACTGTGGTGATATTGTTTTTTATGATCCTAGACCAGCACCAGTTTATAAACACCCTATTCCTAAAAGCCCTAATAATTTAAATGCCACTGTAAACTCTATAAAACCTGAGGCTGGGATGCTTGTTCTTTTTCCTAGCTATCTTGAACACTCTGTAAACCCTAACATGTCCGATAAGAAAAGAATAGTAATCAGCTTTAATATAAATTTAGAGAAAAACTAAATATGGGTGTAGGCGATGCACTTATGGCAAGTGGTGAAGTTAGAGAATTAAGAATAAAAAAACCGTCTGCAAAATTTATCATAGGTGATGGTGTAAAATCCTACTGGAGTGAAGTTTTTGATAATAATCCATATATAATTAAACATTCAGATATTAATAAACACCATGAAGTTTATTGGATAAAAAATTATGAAGGAAATAGGCCGTATAGAAATTATGACGAAAATCTTCCAAAAAATAAATATAATTGGATAAAATTTAAACCTAAAAAAGGGGAATTTTTTTTCTCTAAAGAAGAAACTAATTTTGCCAAACAAATACTATCAACTATTAAAAAAAAAATTGGAACAAAAAAATTAATTTTCATGGAGCCACATGTTAAAAAAAGATTGGGTTATGAAAATAGAGATTGGGGATTTGATAAATGGAAAAAAGTAGTTGCAGAACTAAATAATTACTATGAGTTTATTCAAATAACTTATCTTGGGAGACAGCTAATTAAAGGATGTATAAACTTAGATGGATTAAATTTTAGAAGCAGTGCCGCAATCTTATCAATGTGTGATTTATTTATTGGGGCTGAAGGAGGAATGGCTCACGCTGCAGCTGCAACAAACAAAAAGGCAGTAGTAATTTGGGGGGGGCATATTAGTCCTGATATTACTGGATATAACTTTCATACAAATTTATACAACAAACATCCAATGTCACCTTGTGGTAGCAAATTTATTTGTGATCATTGTCAAGAGGGTTTAAAAAAAATATCAGTCACTGAAGTAGTTAAAGCAATTAAAAACATCCTTTAATCTTTAGAAATATACTCCCAAGCCTCACCTGATTCAAATTCTTTTAATGTCCATTGATTATAAGATAAGCTAACAAAAATATCTTTATCAATTTTTCCATTTTCAATTTCTTCAATTGAATTTATATTTTTAAGACTTTCATATGTAAAATGGGCAGGAACACCACTTGTCATAGCCTTAAAGCCAGCTGTTGATTGAAAGCTCACAAATGCCCAAGCCTTATCAAGCAATAAATCTAGTGGTATTTTTGAAGTCTTGTTATGTAAAAAAATTTTTCTATCAGTATACCTTTGTATTTCCTCTATTGTGGTTTTTACCCAATTAGTTAAATTGAAATATTTTACCATGTATGCTGAGGGTTCTGATAAAATAATATATTCACCCGCTATTCTCTTTTTTTTAAAATCAATATTTAATTTCTCTAATCTGCTTTTATCTTTTTTATTAGTTTTAAAACCAATAAGATCATTATGAACAACTCTAAAATAGCCATCAAAATCCTTAAACATTGTCTTATCTTTATTAAATGACCTTTTGCTTGCAGATAAATACCCGTGATCAATATAATAAAAATTATTTGATTTTTTAAAAATATTACCTGTTCCTCTTAATATTCCATAACTTGAAACAGTGTCCTCTATATCGAAAACATAATCTTTTATGTTAATAATTTTACCATTACATCCTTTGGCAAAATGATTTGTTATTCTTTTGTTGTTAATGTGATCAGTTTGTAAAACAATCATATTTAAATTTTAAATTAGTAGAAAATTTTGTTCAAGAATTAAAATATAAATGAGGGTTTTGCTGTGATTTTATAGTTTAGAAATATACTTTTAGGTTAGTACACTTTATTAAAAAACTAAAGTATCATGTTATATTGTTGTGACCAAGTTCTTATCATCCAAGTAATTATAACTCTTTTTGCATTTCCTGAATAATTATCTTTATCCAAAATTTCTTTTATACCATCATCTGCATTAACAGTTTCAAGATACTTCTTCTTGATAATTTCAGAATTTTGTAGCCAATTAGTAATAGGAACTGACCAACCAGTTTTAAATTTATCGAAAATATAATTTGGTATTTTGTTTTTATAGGTGTTTCTTACAGGAAGTTTAGTAGCTGTTTCATGATCACCAATCTTATAATCAGAGCTTATAGATAGACAATGCTGCATATATTCTTTTGACGCCAAAGGGAATCTGCCTTCCATAGAAAAAGCCATACCATATCTGTCATTTCTTGAAAAAAAATCCTCAGAAACAGTGGTTATACAATCTAACGCCATCGAAGAGTTAGCTATATCTTCTGGATTCCATATTTCTTCTGGTAAAGTTTTTTCCAAAATATCAATAAGATCATTTTCATTAAATTTTATATTTAACTTTATTGGGGCAGAAAATTTTTTTACCCAAATTTTCAGAAAATCTCTCCACTTTTTTGGCTTATTAGGCATTTGTTTTATGGTGTAATATTTTTTATATCCTCCAAAAATTTCATCTCCAATATCTCCAGCCATTGTGATAATTATTTTGTTTTTAGATAAAAATTTATTTGTAAAATAATACATTGGTAAATTCCAATTATATCTTGGTTCTTCAATAGACCAAATTGCCTTATCCCACTCATCAACTATAGTTTTTGGAGTAATTTTAACTTCTTTATGATCTAAATTTAAATTATCAGCATATTTTTTTGCAATATAGGCATCACTATTATGATCTTCTCCTCCAATAATTACATTTGGTTCCATTTTATTAGTAAAAGAATTAAGATTATCAATATGTTTACTTAATTCATAAGCTACTAATGATGAGTCAATACCTCCAGATAAAAATATCCCAAATCTTCTTTCTCCAAGCGTTGAATTTCTAATAACTTTAGATGTAATATTTTCAAACTCTTCTTTAATAAATTTTTTATTTGAATACGGTTTAATGAGAGTTCTGAATGATCTTTTAATTTTTTTTAAGCTAAGATCATAAACGATTGTTTCACCAGGTAGAACTTTTAGTATCCCATTAAAAACTGTTTGCCTCATTACATTTACCCCCAACATACTAGTGCATGCAAGTGACAATCTATCAATTTTATTTGAATTATTTACAAAATTAATCAATCCTTTGATTTCTGAAGAAAAAATTATACCTTCTTTTATATTAGAAAAAAAAAGTGGCTTAATTCCTACATGATCTCTTGATAAAACAATTTCATTCTGTTTTTTATTGTAGAAAACAAAAGAATGCATTGAGTCAATTATATCTTGAACAACTGTTTCGTAGGAAAATTCATCCAATAACCAACTTAGTAACTCAGTATCACACGTAGATTTAGGATAAAATTTATCTTTAAACTTTAACAAAAGCTCATCATAATTAAAAATTTCTCCATTATAGATTAAAATATTTTCTTTTATTGATTTCCAAGGTTGCTTTCCATCATCAGGCTTTGAAGTTATAGATAATAAATTATGACCAAGAGTTACTTTTTCTGATGAATAGATACCAGAACCATTTGGCCCCCTATGAGAACATTTATTAATTATCTCTCTAATTATTTTTGGATTTTCTTCAGTTATTCCGTAAATTCCACACATGTAATATGTTATATAACTTATTTAAATTAACAAAACAGCCAAGAAAAAATAATAATCTTTTATTCGTTTTTTAGTTCATTTAAAAAGAACTCAACATTGATGTTTTTGTCTTGAAGTTTGTTAATTATTTCTTTTCCAACCATGCCAACAAAATGAAAAAAATTAGGTTTTTTAATTTTTGTAAAATTTGGTGAAAAAGGCATGTAGTTCCATTCATTCCCCATTTCGTTAAATAACTTTTTGTTTTCAAGTATAAATTCATTTAATAACATGTTGTCAGAATTTTTTCCCTTGGGTCTAATTTTATTTTGTAACCTATGTATCATGTAATGAGAAAGTATTTGAGCAGTTGATTTATCACAAAAAGTTACACCTGAGTTATAATAAGGATATGAGTTGTCTAAAAGGTTTACTTCTCTAAAAACTTTGGATGAATTGGCTTCAGCCTCTCTGGCATTCCTTAAGCCAGTAAATTCAGGTAATGGATTTGAATCAGGGTAAATATAAATATCGTTATCTAAATATATTGTATACTCATAATCATTATCAAAATGAAAATATCTTTCAAAAGAATAATGTTTGTTTTTAGTTGCTAAAAAATCAAATTTTTGAAATTTTTTTTCATAAACACTCTCTGTAATAACCAAATGATCATAATTATATTTTTTACAATAATTTTCGACTGAGGGGATGAAAATATTTCTTATTGGATCAATTGTTCTTTCATCTCCCCATTGAGTACCAGGACCAATGTCAACTTGCAATATTAGGTATTTTGGATTCATTAAAATTTAATTTTAAATTAATATAAATTGAATAAATATAAATATTTGAATCAAATTTTCAATTTGTTTTATCAATAGATCAGAGTTTAAACCTTTGTATAATGATTTAATTGCTATTTTTAATACAATTAAATATGTAAATATGTAAAATTTGATAAATTATTGAGTCAATTTAATATGAAAGTTAAACAATTAAATATTTAAAATTTTATTGTTTTAAAAAAATTTGAAATAAAGAATTAGTATTTACTACCATTCAGATTTTAATTGGTTATAAATTATGATAATAAAAAAATAATTAAAAAATATTTTTTTAATTTGTTAAAGTTAAAAGTTTAAATATTAAATAAAATGTCTGAACAAGCTATTAAATTTAAATCCTCGCGAGATGAATCTTTTTTTAAAAAAATGAGCTTAGCTGAACTGCAAAAGCTTCCTCAACATAACGGAATATTAAATTTTAAAATTTCAGAAACATCTTTTTTAATTCTTAATATTTTAAATGATGACTCTTCTGCAGTAAAATATTTTTGGAAAAACTCTCATGATATTGAAAGTTTAGACCTCTGGTACAGAATTACAAAAAATGAAGGTTGCTTTATTGATGTGGGCGCTCATACGGGTCTCTATTCACTAACAGCTATAAAAGCTAATTCCAAAAATAATGTTATTAGTATTGAGCCATATTTTATGAATCTGTCTAGATTAATTACTAATTTAAGACTTAATAATATTTATAAAAATGTCACAACAATTATGGGTGCTATTTCAGATTTTGATGGAAAATCTAAATTCAACATAACAACTGAAAAATCTTATATGTCTAAAGGTGGAAAAATTAGCGATCATGGTTTAGATATAGATGTTTATCAATTAGACTCATTATACTCCAAAACCACAGACAAAGAAATAAAGGGGATAAAAATTGATACAGAAGGCGAAGACTACAAGGTTTTAAAAGGTTCTCAAAAAATAATAGAGAAATATAAGCCAGAAATTATTATCGAAGTAAGGGAAGAGAATAAAATTCTTATTGGTAACTTTTTAAATAAATATTCTTATAGGTTTTTTGATGTATTAGATTTAAAAAAAGAATTGAATTTACAAAATTATAAAATTAAAAATATTATTAATCTGTATGCAAAAGTGTAACTAAATAAATATATAGAAATTATAATAAAATATTTTAAAATAATGAATAAACATATTTTTTGGATAAGCTCATATCCTAAAAGTGGAAATACGTTAGTTAGGGCTATACTTACTGGCTTATTTTTTTCAAATGATGGAAAAGTTAAATTTGAGAATATGAGAAATATTGGTCTTTTTGAAACAACCCGAAGATTAAATTTCATAAAGTCAATTAATGAAAAAGATTTTTATAACTTGGGGGATTTAACAGTTTTATCAAAGTATTGGCAAAAGATTCAAGTCAGCCAAGAATTAAAAATTGTAAACGGTTTTGGCTTTCTTAAAACACATTCTTGTTTAGTGTCTATAAAAAATAACTTATTTACCACTAAGGATATTTCAAAAGGCTATATTTACATAATAAGAGATCCAAGAGATTTATGTATTTCGTGGGCCAAGCACTCAAATTACAGTATTGATCAATCAATTGATTTTTTATGCAACTCTCTTTCTGTTTTAAAGTGGGTAAACAAGAGTAAATATAGCATGGTGCCAAAAAACATATTCCCTCTCCAATTTGTTTCTTCATGGAAAGAACATGTAAAATCATGGACTGAAAATGACTTTGATATTCCAAAACTGGTCATCAAATATGAAGATTTGATTGTAAATAAAGAAATCGTTATTAAAAAGATATTAAAATTTTTTTATGAAAATTTTAATATTAAAATTAATAATCTTAACACTAGATTAGAAAACATTCTTGAAACAACAAGTTTTGATTATATGAAAAAAGCTGAAATAAAAAATGGTTTTGATGAAGCAATGCTATGGAGTAGTTTTTTTCAGGAAGGAAAAAAAGGACAATGGAAGGATGTTTTAAAAAAAACACAAAGATCTAAAATTGAATACAATTTTAGAGAGTATATGAATAAATTTGGTTACCATTAATTTTTTTTAATATAATTAAATAAAAAAGTTTGTGTTATATTGGGACGTGAGTATTTAAGAGCACTTCATAAATTTAAAAATTAGAGATTTATTGCAATGAGCGCAGTGTTTCGAATACTTCAATTATTAAGAATAGCATATCAAATAATACTTCTTTAGAAAAGCGTATTGGAGGTATGGTGAGTTCATTATTAATTATGATACTGCTATAAACTCTTTCCTTTCAGTCGCACAAATAACATATGGAGATATATTTGAAAATTTTGGTCTTATGTCTTTGATTATCTTTTTCCAATCGTTAACAGACTTAATGCACAAATGAACATTTCTTCCATCTGGCAAAGTTTTTTTAGCAGGGTAGCACGCTATTACTATGAAAACAAATTTTTTAGCAAGTTTAAACAATTCCTCAATGAAACTTATGGCATCACTTTCAGGTATATGTTCTACAACATCAACACAAATAATTCCATCAGCTTTTCTAGTTGGGTATTTAGAAAAACTTTTAACACCTGGGTCGTACAAATATACATCATTAATATTCCAATAATTAGTAATGTTACCATAAGAGTTATTATTGATGGCAATTTCTTCAAAATAATATTTTGCTTTTCCACAACCAAAATCAATAATTGAGTTACTTTTTGTAAGATCTATAACTTGCTTTATTGGGTGAAAAAAAAATTTGAGTGATCTTCCATCAAATGTATTTTCAGCACTATCTAGCTTTGTTCCATTAAGATGTAATTTTTTATAAATCTCAAGGGTGTCTTTATATTCTTTGCTAAAAGAATTATTCTTATTATTCATTAATTATTCAATTAACACTAAAAACAAATGTATTGAAGTGTATTGAAAAAATTTTCAAAAAAATAAATAATTGCAGTGTTTTTGGAGCGGGCGAAGGGATTCAAACCCTCGACTTCAACCTTGGCAAGGTGCGAGTGTACCGATGAGCTTTGCCTTTTCTTAAAGAAACTATAACATTTTTTTATTAAAATTAAACATCGAACTGGGACGTATGTGGGACGTGAAAAAACGATTCAATATCTGCTTCACAATGCAAAAAAAAATTCTCTAGATTCCTCATCGTAAAAAAAGGTTTTAAGATTCTCTAGAGTTAACTATGGGATAATATGGGATGATTTTGAATCGATTTAGGAAAAAATTGAGCCTCTAAAAAAATTATGGAATATTGATATTGATCTCTATGATCCATGTTATGAAAAATATTCTCATCTATCAACTAATAAATTTATGATCTTATAATATGCATTGATGTTCTTGAGCACGTACCAAGACAAGATATTGATTGGTTATTAAATAAAATTTTTGCAATTTCTAAAAAATATATTTTCATAAATGTAGCCTGTTATTATTCAAATGCTTTATTGCCTGATGGGTCAAATGCTCACATTAATATAAATGACAAAGATTGGTGGTTTAACAAAATTTTAGCGTTTAAGAAAAAATACCCACATCTCAAAATTATTTGTATTTGCTCGTATCTATTAGAGAATAGAAAAATTGAACTTATTCCGCTTCAATTTGATGATCAGATTAGTAATTACTTAGACTAAAGTTATAACAAATTCTATATTATTCTTTTAACTTTATCGGATTTTTCGCCAAGGTTTGTAAGCATAACGGTACAATCAATATTTACAAAATAACTTTCAAATTTAGTAAAAAAAAAATTCCACCAGTCTTCACTTTTTACAGTTTGATGTACATTTCTTCCGTCATTAAGTATCTTTTGATCCAAGACAGTTGAAATTACAAAAAAAACAAATTTATTTGAAAAACTAAATATGTCTTTGACCACACTGTCTAAATCTTCTATTCCTATATGTTCTAATACATCTGTGCATATTACTCCATCATAACTTTTAATTGGATATGTATCATACTCATCAATACCTGGATCAAATAATTTTACCTCTGTAATGCCCCAATAATCAACAACATCTCTATATTTTTTATCCCCCAACTGAATTTGATTATTATAATATTTTGCCTTACCACAACCATAATCAAGGATAGATTTAGAGTTTGTGCTGTTAATTTTTTTTTTTAAATACTGTATCCAAGGTGCCAAAGATTTACCATCAAATGTAATATTATTAGATAAATAAAAATTATTTTTTTTAATTCCATTTTTATGTGCAATTTTATATTGATTGACTAAGTTATAATAGTCACTAGAAAATTTTGTTTTATTATTCATTTTTTTATTTAAACATTATTATTCATAAAATTAATCAAAATTACAATTAAAATTATGATCTACGAAAAAAACATTTAAAAAATATTAGTTAAAACTTATAACATCACCTTAGGGTATGTGTTCTACTACATCAATACAAAAAACCAAGAGTTTTATATGATTGATCCACCACATAGGAAAGTTGATACAAAGAATGATATGATTCCAACCAACGAAATAGTTAAAGACATTTACGAAAAAAGAATAAGTAAAAGATATCCTAATAAAACTGGAGAAGAATACATTTTCTTTGCAAACAATCCTAACAGACTTCAAGTTAGAAATATGGTTGATAAAGTTTTTAGAAAAGTTTCAAAACAGTTAGGTTATTATTATGTTGATGACAGTAGTAGAAATAAATCACTATACGCATTAAGAGCAGCAGGAATGATTGGTATGGACATTCATACTAATGCATCTTTAGATGATATTACAAGAGTACATAACTCTAGTCCTAACATGGCAACTAAAAGATACATGAAAAGAATAGGAAGAGTTAAGTCAGTAGAGTTACAAGAAAGAATATTTTCAAAAAAATAAAAGTGCATTGAAACTCATATCTAATTTTTGAGAGGATACTTTGTTTTTGGAGCGGGCGAAGGGATTCGAATTCATCACTCGCTTCAACTATCCCAAGTAATACAACAAATTCTACTCAAACTGTATTGCAACTGTATTGCACTTTGCTAAACGACTATATGGTCGTAATATACAATTTGAAACCTTAATAGAAAATTGCTAATATTAAAATTGTGAAAACAGTTTTAACAATGATTTTACAAAAAATTAATTTTTAGAATTTATATATGTTTAAATTTTTAAATATTATAATTTACTTTGCAAATATTGATTAATGGAAATTATAAATAAAAAAGTAGATTCTTTTTTTATCCTTCTTAATACAATAGTAAAAACTAAACCATATTTTGTTATAATAATATTGCATGAGTATTTTAGAAACTTATATAAAGAAGATCCTTATTTAAAATTTTCAGAAAAAAATCATAAAAAAAGAATAATAAATACACTTGATAATTTAATAAAATTATTAAAAATTTTAAATAAAGTCAGAAGTTATAAAATAGATTTTGATAATAATGAAATTGAGAGTGATCTGAGAAAAAAAAGTAGCAAAATTTTTAGTAAAATTTTTATAAAAAAAAATAATAATAACCATTCAATAAATTATTTCAAAAGTTTAAAGTCTTTAGGTTTAGAAAAAAAATATTTTAAAAATAAAATAATTTTAGATGCCGGCACTGGTGCAGGACGACATGCTGTATTAATTAGTAAACTTGGAGTTAAAAAAATAATTGCTGTAGATCATAAAATATCAATAAATCAAAATCTCAAATTAAAATATCCTAAAAATATTTATTTTAGAGAGGCAGACGTTCAAAATTTACAATTCAAAACATCAGAATTTGATTTTATAAACTGTTATGGCGTACTTCATCATACTAATAATATTGAAAAAGGTTTGAAAGAATTATTGAGAGTTTTAAAAAAAGGTGGTTACCTGTATCTATATATTTACGGTTCAGGTGGAGTCTATTGGAATAGTAGAAAAAAAATGAATAAATTATTTCAGAGTATTCCTCAATATTATACTAAAAATGTATTAAAAATTATAAATATGCCAATTAATAGGTTTGTATTTGAAGATTGTTGGTACGCGCCAATTGAAAAATATACTTCTCAAAAAAAATTAGAAGAAATTTTACGAAGATTAAAAGTGCAATCTTTTAAAAAACTAAGAGATAAAGTAGTTGAAGAAAATAAATTTATTTGGGGTGATGGAGAACTGAAATATTTGATAACTAAATAGTTTTGATTTAATATAGCGTGCACAAATTTGGAATGTTTGTGAACAACCCAATTTACGAGATGAATGGTCAGCAATCTATGTTTGGTAATGATAATCTTCAATTCAAAACTATCAATCACCCTATGCCTCATAGATTTGTAGATTTATGTCCAGAATTTAAGATAAAGAAGATATTAGAGAAAAAGTGTGTCCTTAGCCTCATAGGTTGTAACGCATAAAGTTAAGTCAAAACTCAGCATAATTCGTTTCACTACTTTAAGGGATCTGTTTCGACATAAAGGGGTCGTGCGTCAAAACTGGAGAACTTTTCTAATCTATAAACGGTCCCTAACATCTTTAGAGATATACTGCGCAGATGTAATGTAATAATTCGCAATGAAAAGTTTGCCTGCGTGAAGTCCTAAGATGACTAAATAATATTAAAGAGTATTATTTAAAAATTAAGTAATGCCTTTTTAAATACTGTGTCGTTGTGTTTAAAACAAACAATATAACGACACAGATATTTTTCATGTTTATCTTGGACAAGGCGACAAGATCGAAGCGATGAAACAGTAGTAGTCAGGGAATTGTAAAGAAGATTGAAACGAAATATTATATTATGATGATACGATAAGCAGTAAAGGTCGTATCTAAAAATTTATAAACTGAAAGAGTTGGAATACTTTAAACCAACATAGGTCTGTAATTATTATTATCAGTTACAGAATAACCTAGCGTGTTTAGATTGCAGTAAAAGTTTAGTTCGCAACACCTAACTAATCTTATGAGAATAAGTTTGCAGATAATAAATGTCTGATAGGCGATTAGACGCAAGTCATCTCTCCTAATATGATTTCT
>JABHWG010000103.1 GCA_018657885.1 Pelagibacteraceae bacterium | reverse complement strand
TTTTGAATTTTCATTTTGGATCAGTTAATTTGAATAAATAAGAAACTATTGCTATAATTAAAATGGAAACAGTTAACATCGTAAAAGACATTGCAGAACCTAAAGGCCAATCAAAAAATTGACCGAATTTTGGTGCTATCATATTACCAATAAAAGTAATCTTTCCTCCAATAAGAAAAGGTGTAAGAAAATCTCCACTTACAATCAATAAACAAAAAACAAAGGAGGCTAGTACACCAATTCTACATCTCTGAAAAAATAACATAAATTGGACATGATAAAATTTAGCTCCTAAATCTTTCATCGAGTCAATTTCATTTGCATTAACTCCTCTTAATGAAGCATAAGTTGGCAAAATAGCAAAAGGTAATAAGAAATGAACAAAAGTGATTATCAATCCCACTTTAGTATATAACAAAAATGTAAGTGGTTCTTTAATAATATGAAAATAAATTAAGATTGAATTTATCACTCCCTCATTACCCAGAATAGTTTTCCAAGCATATATTTTCATTAAATAACCACCAAAAAGAGTAATTAGAGCAATAAAAATCATCACTAAACCATATCTACCTGTTTTGAATCTTGCCAAATATGAATAATAAAAACCAATTATGGTTGTAATAATAGCAACAGGAATACTGACTGAATATGTTGTTATAAATATTTCAATATAATTAGAAATAGCTTTGTTATAATTTACTAAATTATAATCTCTTATAAGTTTATAAAATTTTATTTTCCACAAACTTATCATAAAAAAATAAATAAATGGAAAAACAAATAAAAAAATAAAAACTGCGATAGCAGGGGTGATTAATAGATAATTTTTTTTAATCATAAAAAAATGCTGCTATTAAAAAACAGCAGCATCTAATATATAGATAATTAAGCAGCTTTAAAGGTCTCGTATGCCTCTAACCATTCATTAAATGTTGTTTTGCCAGAACCTTCTTCTAAAGGAGGAAAAGCAAAGAAAGTAGCTTTACTAGCTAAACCTGCTAAATCATCATAAGGATAGAAATCTTTTGAAATACCTAGTTGAGCAATTGCATCAGAATTAGTAATACCTTGAATAAATTCATCACCAATCATTTTTTGAGCAGGGATATCAACTATCATGTCACAAAGTTTATGATCAATATCTGCATTTGGTGCATCTTTAGCAATACTAAAAGTATCTAACCAAGCAAAAGTTCCTTCTTTTGGATAAACATAATCAATATGACCTGCTCCTTTATCAGCACAGAATTTTTTAAGAGTTTCCCATCCACTAAAAGTAATTACAACATCACCTCTAGCCATTGCATCCGCAAGATCACCCCAACTCGGCGTCATAAGTCTAGCAACTTTTTTAACACTTATTAGATACTTTATTGTTTCATCTAATTGCTTTTTAGTAAGCGAAGTAGCTACTTCAGCATCAGTTGCATTTACTGCTCCTAACATAATATTTCCAAGAGGGTCATCCATCATTCCAACTTTACCTGCATACTCAGGCTTAAATAAATCAGACCATGATTCTGGTGCACTTGAAATAACTTGTGTATTGTACATCATTGGAGCAGTACCCCAAGTGAAGGGAACACCATATCTAACTCCATCAACAATGATATTTGGATCATCTTTAAAGAATGGGTGTATTTTATCTAGATTAGGTACTTTAGATTCATCAATTGGTTGTAAAATATCAGCTGCAACCATCATAGGAATATATCCCATGTAAGGAGTAACAATATCAATTGTACCAACTCCTCCTGAAACTAATTTACTTACAATTTCATCATTATTTCCAATATATGTTGTATTAAGATTAATATCATTATCTGCTAAATAGCTATCAACAAATAATCCTGCATCATAACCTTCCCAGCCTAAAAAGGTAATGTCTGTAGCTGCATGTGCCATTCCTGGTATACCTGCAGTTGCCAGACCAGCTACTGCTGCTGCACCTAAAGCACCTTTATTAAAATTTCTTCTTGATAAGCCAAAATTTCTTATACGTCTTAATCCACTTTTATATTTATTCATTTAATCCTCCCAATCTATACATTTCATAACATACCTCATCATTAATTGAGTTCTGTGTAAAGAGATAAAAAAAGATAATTAGTAAAATTTTTAGTAATTTATAGTATGTATTTCATACAATAATATTTTCAGGTAATTTTTGTTTAATTTAAAATATATATATATGATAAATTCAATTATATGAGTTTAGTATCAATAGAACAGATTAATTTCTATAAAGAAAACGGTTATTTGATATTAAATAATTTCGTAAATAAAAATGATATTAATGATTATATTAATAATTTAGAAAAATTACATGATGGAACTATTGATCCAGGAAATCAAAAAAATGATTTAGGACGGCACGAGGGAAAATCAACGACGGGAAAAGAGAATATTACTCAGATTATGTTCCCCTCTGATTTTATTCCCTCTTTAAATACTTCAAGTTTTTTTACAAAATCTAAAATAGTAGCAAGAGACCTATTAGGTAACGATATGGACAGAGATATGGATATGGTTGTAGAAAAATTTCCTTTCACTAATGTTCCTACCCCATGGCACCAAGATTCTGCTTATTGGCCTAAAGGCATGAAAGATACCAGATCATTAAGTTGCTGGCTTGCACTTGATGATGCGACTCTTGATAATGGTTGCATGTGGTATGTCCCAGGAAGTCATAAGGAACCTACACGAAAGCATAATTGGGCTGGTAATGATGAAAAAAAATCTTATGCATTAGTTACTGAATGTGATGAAAGCGAGGGTGTAGCATGCCCAATATCTGCAGGAGATATGATAGTTCACGATGGAAGAACTCTGCATTATACTAGAGGAAACAGTTCTGCAGGAAGAAGAAGGGCATTAATAACAAATTATAGGTCTGAAGAAATGATTAATTGGGAGAGATCAATTGGTTATAATCATAGAAACGAAAAAATTGACGATAATAACGTAATAACATAATAATAAAAATAATATTTATAAATACTATTGAATAGATATTTGGTTAGATAAATTCCATCCCACTTTTACCTTTGATAATTTTTTAATATTCATATCAAAATCATCTGATGTTTTTGAAATATTTAAAGTATGATTATCCTTTATAGAAACTTCATATTTTATATTGGAACCTAAAAAATAAATTTCATTAATAACTCCTTCAAATACAATATCTGTATTAATACTATCCTTCGATATCTTTATAGCCTCAGGTCTTACAATAATCTTTGAATTATCTTCATCAATTGTTGATTCAACAAAAGAACGAGGTAATGTATTTGTTTCACCAATAAAATTAGATACAAAAAATGATTTTGGTTTTAAGTAAATTTCTTCACCATCTCCTTCTTGAATAATTTCTCCTTCATTCATTACAGCGATCCTATCTGCTAAACTAAGGGCTTCACTTTGATCATGAGTAACAAAAACAAAAGTTCCACCTATTTGATTATGAATTCTTCTTAATTCGTCTTGCATGGCATGTCTAAGTTTTAAATCTAAAGCTGCTAAGGGCTCATCTAATAACAAAACTTTAGGGCGCATAATAAGAGCTCTTGCTAAAGCTACACGTTGTTGTTGTCCCCCTGATAATTTTTCAGTATTTCTGTCTGCTAAATCCGATAATTTAACTAAATTTATAATTTCATTTGTTCTTTCATTAATTTCATTTTTATTAATTTTTTGAATTTTTAAACCGTATGCTATATTTTGTTTAACAGTCATGTGAGGAAATAATCCATAACCTTGAAAAACCATATTTGTAGGTCGTTTCTCAGGACCCATTTTTGTTATATCCAAATTTTCAATTTCAATTGAACCAGATGAAGGTTCTATAAAACCTCCTATCATTTTTAATAAAGTTGTTTTTCCGCAACCAGATGGTCCTAAAATTGCAACAAAATCTCCAGAAAATATTTCATAATTAATATTTTTAACCGCAACAGTATCACCAAAATTTTTAGATACATTTGTTATTTTTAACAAAGATTTTTTTTCTAAATTCATTTTTTAAATTTAAATAGATTTTAAAACAAAGGTCAACATAAAAATTTAGAATAAGTTTCCATACGGTAAATATTCCCCTTCATCTAAAAATTTTTTATTATAAAATTTTACTTTTTTTTCATCTACATCAACTCCTATTCCTGGTTTATCAATTTTTCCCCAAGAGGGACCAGATGAAATTGGAATAGATTCTGTTAAGATATCATCAACCATATTCTGAGCGGTTTGTTGATGTCCATCACAGGCATTAGGTATTGATAGCATTAAATGCTGTCCCATAGCTGCGGTTAACCCAAGTTCTCCATGAGTATGTTTACAAACCATCCAACCTTTATAATTAGATAAGTAGGCCAAATTCATAAATTTTCTTATTGTGCCAACATAATAATGACTACAGCATAAATAGTCACCACATCTGCTATTAATAATATTAATAAATTCATCTTCTTTCCAGAGACCTTCATTTACACATAAGGATGCTTTTGTGCTTTTTTTTAATTCTTCCATCTGAGATAAAGGCTCTATACGAACTGGCGCTTCATAAAAATCAATTGTATATTTTTCATGCCATTGATTAATTAATCTTTTTGCCTGAGGAATATTCCAAGACATATTGGTATCAAGTCGTATTTTTCTATCAGGTCCAATTGTATTTCTTACTGTTTTAATCATTTCTTCTTCTAATTTTTCATTCTTTCCAATCTTTAAATAAAAAACATCGTATCCTTTTGTTACTCCATCTTCACATTGTTCAATTAAGTTATTTATATTTGTCCAAGTTAAATAATAAAAATAATTTACTTGATCTCTTAAGCTGCCTCCAAGTAATTCATAGATTGGTTTATTAGTTTGTTTCCCGTAAATATCCCAAAGAGCCATATCAATGCCACCATAAGCAAGATTTGCAGTAATTGGGGACCAGTGCCATAGAGCCTCATCATAAATGTTTTTTTCATGTTCTAAATTCTGCCAAGGATTTCTATTCATAAGAATTGGTTTCATTGCCTCTAGTGTTTCAATTATTACTTTAGCACTAGCGGTTCTTGTTGCCTCACCCCAACCAACTATTCCATCATCTGTAGATATTTTAACAATAATATCTGAAACACCACTTCGATAAACGCGTGAACTTTTTTCAATAAGTTTATAAGGAACTGATACAGGGATAAATTCTATTTTATCTATTTTCATAATTAGTATTGTTATTTATTTCTTAATTTATAAAATATTGGTCCTGTTACAGACCTTCACATAATATAATTTCTACATTAAAATCATTTTTATTCTCTAAAGTAAACTTATTGTTAGCTGGAATATATAAACCATCTTTTTTATTAAGTTTGTATTCTTGATTGTTGTTATTGATACTTACTTTTATATTATCATTTAAACTCAAATATGATGTATTGTTATCAAATTCAAATACATGAGTTTTTTGGAAAGGTAATAAAGTAATTAATTTAACATTTAAAAACTCTGTTTTTACATAATTGCCAATTAAGACTTCTTGATTGGGACCTTCTAAAGACCAAACTAAATTATCTTTTTTAATTATTTTAAAAGTATTTTCATTTTTAAAATCATTATTATGGAATGAAATATCCTGTCTTTTATAAATCGATTTTTCTAATAGTTTCTTTTCTTTAGCGTATAAACCTGAAGTACCAGTCAATGGAGGTGGTGAAAAAAATTCTAAAACTTGGAGATAATCATCACTGTAATTAAAACCATGGTGCCAAGTATCTTTTCTAAAAAAAACTGATTCACCAGCATTAACTTTGTGAGTTTCTCCATTCTCAGGATTATTGATAATCAGAACACCTGATAAAACATATAAAAATTCATCTGCACCGAAAATTGTTCTGTATTGATCTGAGTGTTTAAAATTCCCCTTTGGTTCAAGGCCAAATATTATTTGGTGTAAGCTTAGATTGGATACATATATCCAATCTTTGACTTTTCCAGTCTTTTCATCACCCCACATGTACGGTTCAATTAAATCATACTTAATATGAGTAGGCTTATCAAAATCAGGTTTTGGAGATGGTTTATATGTCATAGTTATTAATATCTAATTATTTTATAATAATACAGTTATGTATTTTACTTAAATATCAAATAAATACTTAGAATACAATTGATTGTTCATCCAACCTTGATGAACAAAGATTTCTTCGATGAGTTTTAGAATTATACAAATGCTCGATCGAAATTTTTTATATTAATATTTTTTTAATTATGTTTTTAAATAAATTATAATAACAAAAAAGGTTGACTATTTAATTTTTATTAATGAAAATAGCTATTATTTATGAAAAAAGCTGTATTATTTAATGATTGCAAGAACCATTTAGGTGAAGGTGTTCTGTGGTCTAAACAGCAAGAAACGCTCTATTGGTTAGATGTGCCAATGCCATCGAAACTTTTTCAATTAAATATGAAAAATAACAAGTTATCAATTTTTGATATGCCAGAAATGATAACTGCCATGTCTGTTCGATCTAATGGTGATCTATTGATAGCTTCTCATCATGGAATTAATAATTTCAATTTTGAAAAAAAGAAATTGGAAAAAATTATAGACTTAGAACCTGATTTGCCAAAAAATAGATGTAATGATGGTGCTTCAGATGCTCATGGTAGATTTTGGATTGGAACTATGCAAAATAATATTTCTCCTGAAGCAACCGATATCGCTCTTACAGAAAATTCTGGAAATTTATATTGTGTCAAAGATGACTTATCATTTACAAAACATGAAACAAATATTGGGATTTCTAACACTCTCACTTGGAGTCCTGATAACACAAAGTTTTATTTTACGGATACATTAACAGGAATAATTTTTTCTTATGATTTTGATTTAGAAAATGGAAAGATTTCAAATAAAAAGGAATTTGCCAAACACGATAGAGGTTATCCAGATGGTTCTACGGTGGATAGTGAAGGATATTTGTGGAGTTGTCGATGGGGTGGATCTTGTGTTATCCGTTTTAATCCGCAAGGGAATGTTGATGATATTATTGAATTACCTGTTGAAAACATAACCAATTGTACTTTTGGTGGCTCGAACCTACAAACTCTTTTCATCACATCAGCAAGATGGGGTATGACAAAAGAAAATATAGATAAAAATCCTCAAGCTGGGGGTTTATTTGCTATTGATTTAGATACCAAAGGGATTCCAGATTATTATTTTAATGGATAAAATTAAAAAAATTAATGATTGTGAAAAAAAAGCAAAAGAAGAATTAATGGAACAAAATTTATAAGTAAGACATCTAATTCTGTCACAACTGAGTCACACTAAGTATTACAGAATTTGCATAAATTTAGGGTATAAGGATATACGAATGTTTTTTGGATATACTCATCTTAAGTCAAAGAGTATATTGAAGGGGTTATGAAAAAAGTTCTCATACTTTTACTATTCTTCTTCTCTACTCAGGGTTTTGCAGCTTCAAACTCAAAAGTAAAAGTAGCAATGAAACCTGATAGAGGTGACTGGATACCCAATGAAACAGGTGATAAAGGCTTGCCTATGTGGAGCGCCCACGATGTTAAACGCCAGATGATTCATAATCCTACATTTGCAAAATATTCCACTGTTTGTTGTGTTGCGATGGCTGATTACGACAATGATGGAGTCGATGATTTATTTGTAGTAGTGGGTCCATTATCATCGGGTATGACCTTTGAAAATGAGGGGCAGATGTGTAATGTCGAAGACAAATCAAAATGTTACTCACAGGCGGGAACAGTCGCAGTATTCAAAGTTAAACAAAAAAAACGTATCAAGTTATTAACTGATGATAAAGACCGCGAATATCCCAGTACAACATACGAAGCCCGAGAAGAAAGTCATTTGTTGTACAATGACAATCCATTAGATATGGCGGGACAAGGTAGTGCAAGAATTGTTCTAATGGATTTTAATGGCGATGGTAAATTAGATATTATGGTTAATGACAATGGTTGGTGGGTTGATGGACAATTGCCAGGTAAGAATGACGTATATTACTTATCAAATGAAGGCGAGGGCTGGAGAGAATCTAGTGCAACACACGTCACTGGTGAGACCGTTAAGAAAGGCAAAGGGCTGGCAACATTTTCACATAGTCTAACCGCAGGTGATATTGATGGTGATGGAGATATTGATGCAGTCGTTACAAGTGTCGATTGGGTTGGTCACAATCAAAGTCAGAATGGTGAAATGTTCTGTTACATCAATCAAGGTGATGGTCATATGGTAGTTCGTAAGTGTGGTAATCAATGGGGCTTCGAGGTTGAACTTGGTGATATTGATAACGATGGTGACTTAGACCTTGTCTTTGGTTCAGTGGCATATTCAGGTGGTAAATTCTGGGATACGTTAAATCAGATACCTGGTTGTTATAGCAAAACAAAATGTAACGGTGCGTTTAACGGTATTCTTTTAAATGACGGCGATGGTAACTTCTTTGAACGTGGATTCTCATTTCCTGATGAAGTTCTGCTGAGTACTGGAATACCTCATCACGGAGTTCCAAACATATCGGTTGCTGACTTAGATGATGACGGTGACTTAGATGTTGTTCGAAGCCACGTGGGGTTCAACTATTCTGGCTCAGGAATGACTATCGAAGAAAACTTAGGTGATGGAAAATTCAAACAAGTTTTTTATTCTGAGTTTTGTGCAGGAACAAAAACTAAAGAAGACCTACAAGAGTGGGAAGGTGGTTCACAGAACTGCTGGCCAAGTGAATTTAAGTTTGGTGATTTCAATGAAGATGGATTTGTAGATATCTATATAGATGGAACTGCGGCTGATAAAGTAGAATGGCTACGAGATGGTGCGATTTATATGAGTACTGGCAAATTTACATATGATATCGTTAAGCCAAGAGACGAAGATTATCCATTAATCAAGTTAGAAATTAAAAAATCGAGGACTAAGTTGAAGACGGTTTATAATTAATAAACGATTAATAATATAATTCAAAGCTATAGGAATAAATAAAAGTATTTTTAATATTAGATGCATAAAATTTTGTTCTAATAATTTTTATATATTGAGTATATTACAATTTTTCCAAAGGTTAAAAGGTCTGAAAATTTGCTAAAATTTTTTAGCCTCAGGAGTCCTGAGGCTATTTTTATTTTAGATCAATTATTTTGATCTTCAGCTGTAATGTTTTGGTTGAAACACCTCAGCCTAAGAAGTGATTTTCATCAAGCAGGTTCCCAAATTTCCCACTTCGCATTACCTTCCGCATCTACATCCCATGTATACATATGAGCTTTACCGTTTAAAGAAGAAAGCGATGGAGCTACTGTTTCAAATATTACGCATCCACGAAATCTTAACCCTCCATCTTCGGTCATATTACCACATCCATTTGCCCTAAATGTTGCCACCCCATCAGAAGTCATTACAATTCCTGAATTTGGGCATTCTCCTACCCATGAACCATTAGAAATCATCTCTGCTTGATAAGTAGCTTCGGTCATGACATCGACACCAGCTAATTTGCCGTTGCCAGTTGCCCTAGTTTCCATTCTTGGTAAACCACCACCATTTGATGATAGAGCCTTATTACTACACTTTGCCGTAAGTGACCCGATTTGTTTTCCTAGCATATATCTTCTCCCGTTATGTTTTTTTAAAAAATAACATAAAAAAAGCAAAAAAAAACAATTAAAAAATTTTATGAAGATTACTGTAATAAATATACAGATATCTTAAACATTGTTTCTAATAATATGTTAAAATAGATAAATGGTGGTACCATGAATATTGTATATTCAAAGGTAACTTGATAAAGGGTTGAAAAATAAGAAGTGCCCGTAGCTCAATTGGATAGAGCGCCAGACTACAGAACGGATGATGACTTTCTTAAAATTTATGGATAAGCTTAAAAATTATCCTCTAGTATTTATCTAACCACAATATCACCACAGATTGTTACCGCAATTTAGGTATTAGTAATTAAAGATAGAGGATATAGTGAGGAAGTTATGAAAAAAATTCTTATTGTTTTACTATTCTTCTTCTCTACTCAAGGTTTTACAGCCTCAAACTCAAACACAAAAATATCAGTACAAGAATCTACTTCAAGTGGAAATTGGTTTCCTATGGATGGTTCACCAATGTATGCTCCAGTTTATGCAAAAAAATCAAAGTTGCTAAGAGAGAAATCTTATCTTCAAACACACTTTGCTATGACTGATTTTAATAATGATGGTGTTATGGATTTTTTAGTCGTCACTAATCCTAAACAGGCGGGTGTTGTATGGACTGAAAAAGAACCCGAGTGTAGCACTACGGTAGGCTCTTGTTATTCAAAACAAGGTTCAATTAGTGTTTTAAGGGTAGAAAAAAGTAATTACTTCGACTCGTTTAGATTTGAAGCAACAGATGTGAGTGGTTTATTAGACGATGAC
>JABHWG010000054.1 GCA_018657885.1 Pelagibacteraceae bacterium | reverse complement strand
TTTGATTTAAGCTGTTTTTTAGATAGTGGATGCCTACAAGCATGACATAGCTTGAATGTTCCATCTTTAAGCTCATTTTGAACAGAAACTCTATTATCAAAAACAAAACACTCTCCATCCCATAATGATTTAGTATTAGGAGTATTTTCAAGATAATTTAAAATACCCCCATGCAGTTGATTAACGTCTCTGAAGCCTTTCTTAATCATGTAAGAAGAAATTTTTTCACATCTAATTCCACCAGTACAAAACATAGCAATTTTTTTATTTTTTGCATCTTCAAGATTGTTTTTTAGATATGCTTTAAACTCTGTAAAACTTTTTGTATTTGGATTTACCGAGCCTTTAAAAGTTCCCATCTTAACCTCAAAATCATTTCTAACATCAATTAAAATAGTATCATCTTTAGTTATAAACTGATTCCATTGATCAGGTTTTATTTTATTTCCTGTAATACTTTCTGGATCTGCAATCTTAGTTCTTAATGTAACTATCTCTTTTTTTTCACGTACCTTTAACCTAAAGAATGGCATATACTTTAAATAAGAATATTTTGGATTATGATCATTAAGCCCCATCTTAATTATTAGATTTTCAAATTCTTTAATGCTGTTAGGCATTCCAGCAATAGTTCCATTGATGCCCTCTTTTGCCAAAATAATAGTACCTTTAATTTTATTAAATTTACAAAAATGAGAGAGTGTATTTTTAAATATTGAAATATCGTGTATTTTTTTAAATTGATAAAAAGTAACGATGGTAAATTTAGAATATATCATTTATTCATCCGTTATTATAATAACAAAATAAATATTTCTATGACAAATAATATAATTGAAGCTGCTTCAAATCTTTTATCAAGCTATTCAATAGAAACCACACCAAATGTATATGCTAAATATGGAAGTTTTTCAGAGTTAATTCCTAAAAAAAATAATATCTATATTACTTATTTGCCAGATGAAGAGATGAATAAAGTAACTGATACTGCAAAAAAACTTAAGCTTGAAGGGTATTCAGTTATTCCTCATTTACCCGCGAGAACAATTGTGAGTAATAATGAATTAGAAAAATACCTAAAGATGCTATCTGAAGATTGTGGATGTTCAAAAATTTTAGTTATTGGAGGTGGAGGTAGTCAAAAAGGAAATATTTCAAGTTCAATCGAAATACTTAAAACTGACTTACTATCAAAATATAATTTTAGAGAAGTTGGACTAGCAGGGCATCCTGAAGGGAACCCAGATGTAAAGCAAGAAGATTTAGATAAGGCTATTGTACAAAAAAATAATTTTTCAAAAAATGCAGATTTTAAAATGTATTTAGCTACACAATTTTTCTTTGAGGCTGAGTCTATAAAAAATTGGGAGACCCATCTAAAAACGTTAAATAATAAACTAGAAATACATGCAGGCATTCCTGGACCTGCAACTTTAAGAACCTTATTGGGTTATGCCCGTTCATGCGGTATTGGTAACTCTATAAGATTCTTATCAAAACAAGCTCTAAATATTACAAAGCTAGCAACCACAAGAAGTCCTGATAAGTTAATATATGACTTAGCGAGTTACCTATTAGAAAATCCAGACTCAAAACTAAAAAAAATACATTTTTATGCATTTGGAGGAATCAAAAAAACAAGTGACTGGCTAAAAACAATAGATAGGCCTAATTTAAGTTATAATGGTCAAAAATTTGAATAATTAACTATAATATATATCAACAATTTTTATTTCGTAGTTTGAAATAAGCATTTAGATCCTAAAAAACATCATCTATAAATCCTTAAAAATTAAGGGAGTTTATGTCAGATATAGAGATAGCACGTAAGGCAACAAAAAAAAATATTACAGAAATTGCATCAAAATTAAGTTTAGATGAAAATGATCTTCACCCATTTGGTCACCATATTGCAAAAATTGATTTTAATAAAATTAAAGAAAAAAAAGAAAACTCAAAATTAATTCTTGTTACTGCCATAACTCCAACTCCTGCAGGTGAAGGTAAAACAACTACCTCTGTTGGATTAAGTGATGGATTATGTAAAATAGGAAAACAAAGCATTGTTTGTCTGAGAGAACCGAGCCTTGGTCCAAGCTTTGGTATGAAGGGTGGCGCTGCTGGAGGTGGTTACGCTCAAGTAGTACCTATGGAAAACATTAATTTACACTTCACAGGTGATTTTCATGCAATAACTTCTGCAAATAACTTATTAGCTTCTTTAATAGATAATCATATTTATTGGGGAAACAAACTCGAAATTGATACGAGAAGAGTAAGTTGGAAACGATGTGTAGATTTAAATGATAGAGCCTTAAGAGAAATAACTGCTAATCTTGGGGGAGTTGCAAATGGATATCCTAGAACAGATGGTTTTAATATTACAGTTGCATCAGAAGTCATGGCAATTTTTTGTTTAGCTAGCGACTTGGAAGATTTAGAGAGAAGACTTGGAAATATAACAGTTGCTTATACTAGAAATAAAAAAGCTATCTTTGCTAAAGATTTAAATGCCCACGGACCAATGACAGTCCTTCTTAAAGAGGCACTTATGCCAAATTTAGTGCAGACTTTAGAAAATAATCCAGCTATCATTCACGGAGGTCCATTTGCAAATATAGCACATGGTTGCAACAGTATTATAGCAACAAAAACTAGTTTGAATTTAAGTGAGTACGTTGTTACAGAGGCTGGTTTTGGAGCTGATTTAGGTGCTGAAAAATTTCTTGATATAAAATGTCGTAAAGGAGAACTAAAACCAAGTGCTGTTGTTTTAGTTGCCACTATTCGGGCATTAAAAATGCATGGTGGGGTAAATAAAAAAGATTTGCAAACTGAAAATGTTAATGCGGTAATTGAAGGAACTTCAAATCTAAAACGTCATATTGAAAATATACAAAAATTTGGGTTGCCTGTAGTTGTGGCTATAAATCATTTTGTTGCGGATACAGAAAAAGAAATTGAGGCACTTAAAGAAGAGTGCAAAAAATTAAATATTGAAGCAATTTCATGCGAACATTGGGCCAAAGGCAGTAATGGGACAGTTGACTTAGCAAATAAAGTAGCAGAACTTACTGATCAAGAAAGTAATTTTAAATATATTTATGAAGAAAATATACCCCTTCTCGATAAAGTTAAAAAGATTGCTAAAGAAATTTACAGAGCCGATGATATAATTGCGGATTCCAAAATTAGGGATCAATTAAAATTATTTGAAGAACAGGGATATGGAAATTTTCCTATTTGTATTGCTAAAACTCAATATAGTTTTTCTACCGACCCAACACTTAAGGGAGCTCCAGTAAACCATTCAATTCCTATTAGAGAAGTGCGCTTATCAAGTGGGGCTGAATTTATTGTAGTTGTATGTGGTGAAATAATGACTATGCCAGGTTTGCCAAGTGTTCCTGCGGCAGATTCAATAAGGTTAAATTCTCAAGGAGAAATTGAAGGTCTCTTTTAAAGCTGATAAGAAATAGAATTCTATTATTATGATTAAAAGATCCAAGAAATATTCTGTATTTTCACTTATTAAAAATGCACTTAGTTACCATGAAAATTGGCAGCCTGCATGGAGGAATCCTGAAATACAAAAAGAATATGATGCTATTATTATCGGTGGTGGTGGTCATGGATTAACAACTGCTTATTATTTGGCAAAAAACCATGGTATTAAAAATATAGCTGTCGTTGAAAAAGGATGGATAGGTGGAGGAAATACTGGGAGAAACACTACTATAATTCGATCAAATTATTTATGGGATCAAAGTGCCGCTATATATGACCACGCACTAAAATTATGGGAAGGAATGTCCCAGGAACTTAATTATAATGTAATGTTCTCTCAAAGAGGAGTTATGAATGTTGCTCATAATTTACACGATGTAAGAGAATTAAAAAGAAGATGGAACGCAAATCGATTAAATGGCATCGACTGTGAATGGCTAACTACTGAAGAAGTAAAAAAATTCTGCCCTATTATTAATACATCCCAAGATATTCGTTATCCAGTTTTAGGAGCTACTCTTCAAAGGCGTGCAGGAACAGCTAGACACGATGCTGTTGCTTGGGGATACGCAAGAGGGGCAGATGCTATGGGTGTAGATATAATTCAGAATTGTGAAGTTACTGGAATAAATATAAATAACGGTAATGTTACTGGTATTGAAACGACTAGAGGGACGATTAATTCAAAAAAAATTGGAGTTGCTGCTGCTGGTCATAGTAGTATAATTGCTAACATGGCAGGTATTAAACTGCCTTTAGAAAGTAGACCACTCCAAGCATTAGTATCAGAGCCTATAAAGCCAGTTATTGATACAGTGGTTATGTCAAATACAATACATGCATACGTGTCTCAGTCAGATAAAGGTGAATTAGTAATTGGCGCTGGAACTGATGGTTATAACTCATATTCTCAGCGAGGTGGTTTTAATATTGTTGAGGATACAATAATGGCAATTGTAGAATTGTTTCCCCTTTTTTCAAGAATGAAAATGCTTCGTCATTGGGGTGGAATTGTTGATATATGTCCAGATGCTAGTCCAATTATTAGCAAAACCCATATTAATGGCCTTTACTTTAATTGTGGTTGGGGAACTGGTGGCTTCAAAGCAACCCCAGGCTCAGGTTGGGTTTTTGCACACACAATTGCAAATGATCAGCCGCATGCTCTCAATGCCCCCTTTAGCATAAATAGGTTTTCAAGTGGCGAACTTGTTGATGAACATGGCGCAGCAGCTGTAGCACATTAAAATGTTACTTATCAAATGTCCCTTTTGTGGCGAAAGAGAACAAGAAGAGTTTTCATGTGGTGGTGAAGCTCATATAGAAAGACCAAAAAATCCTCCTAATTTATCTGATGACGAATGGGCAAATTATTTATTTCTTCGTAAAAATATTAAAGGTCTTCAATATGAAAGATGGAATCATATTTTTGGATGCAGACAATGGTTTAATGTTGCAAGAAACACTGCTACTGATGAAATTCTTGCTGTCTATAATATGGGAGATCAGCCACCTAAACTTCACTCAAACGATCCTTTAACGCCATGTGGTGAACCTCCAATTGGATCTGGCAATTCTTCAACTTCAAGAAAATAATATTATGAGATTACAAAATAATAAAAAAATCAATCAAGAAAAAAAAATAAGCTTCACTTTTGATGGAAAAAAATATTATGGATACAAAGGAGATACATTAGCTTCTGCTTTATTATCAAATGATGTTCATCTTATTGGAAGAAGCTTTAAATATCATAGGCCAAGAGGAATAATTTCAGCAGGTTGTGAAGAACCAAATGGTATTGTTCAATTAGAAATTAATGAATTTACTGAACCAAATAGAAGAGCTACAGAAGTTATTTTATATGAAGGACTAATTGCTACATCTCAAAATAGATGGCCAAGTGTAAAGTATGACATAGGTGCAATTAATGATGTATTATCACCATTTTTCCCTGCTGGCTTTTATTATAAAACATTTATGTGGCCTCCTAAATTTTGGAAAACATATGAACACTTTATTCGACATGCGGCGGGATTAGGTAACTCACCCAAAAAAGATGATCCTCACAAATATGAGCATTATCATTATCATTGTGATGTATTAGTTGTTGGAAGTGGAGTTAGTGGATTATATGCAGCTAGAATAGCAACTTCTAAAAATTTAAAAGTTTTACTGGTAGAGCAAGAATTTGAAACAGGTGGATCAATTTTATCCTCTAATGATAATGATAATAAAATAAATAATCAAAGTCAAATAGACTGGAAAGATAAAATTTTAGAAGAATTAAGAAATTCAAAAAACATTGAAATTATAACAAGCACAACATTATTTGCTTATATGCATTATAATTATTTACTAGCCATTCAAGATCTTGAACCAGATCGAGGTATTGCAAAAAATAATGAAATTAGACAAGTGATTTGGAAAATAAGAGCAAAAAAAGTAATCTTAGCTACTGGTTCTATCGAAAGACCTTTAACTTTTAATAATAATGATAGACCGGGAATTATGCTTGCTAATAGTGTTAGTAAATATCTTAATGGATATGGTGTTAAACTTGGAAAGAAAATAATTATATTTACGAATAATGATAGTGCTTATCAAACTGTTCTCGACTATCATCATCAAAATATTGATATAGCTGCAGTAGTTGATGTGAGAAGTAAAATTGAGGGAGATTTACCTTTGAGGGTTCAAAATCTTGGAATTAAGATTTATTCTGATTATATAATCTCCGACACTGCCGGAAGAAAAAAAATTAAAAGTATTACAATAAAAAAAATTAATACTCATAAAGATTTTAAATATAATGATATTAAAGTTTTAGAGTGTGACTTACTCTGTATGTCAGGTGGTTGGGCACCAACTGTACATTTATTTACTCAATCAAGAGGTAAGCTAAAATTTAGAGATGAAGACTCATGTTTTGTGCCCCATCAAGCACATCAAAAAACCATTTCTATTGGTTCTTGTAACGGTGTTTTTGATTTAAATAATATTTTAAATGAAACAAAGGAGTCTGTTTATGATTTTCTTGATAAAGAGATTGACAATAGTCAAAAAGAAAACATTTACCAATCTGAAAATATAAAAGTTGCTGCTCAACAAAATACTTGGTTAATAAATGATAAAGATAAAATCAGTAAATCAAAAATGTTTGTGGATTTTCAAAATGATGTAACTGCTAAAGATATTAAGATTGCTTTATCTGAAGGTTTTCAATCTATTGAACATGTTAAAAGATATACCACTAATGGAATGGCGACTGATCAAGGTAAAACAAGTAATGTTAATGCTCTCGGCATAATAAGTGAAATTACAGGACAAAAAATATCTAATTTAGGCACTACTACTTTTCGATTACCTTATACTCCAGTTACATTTGGTGCAATGGCAGGAAGATATATAAAGGAGTTTTTTGATTTAGAAAGAACAACACCTATGCATAAGTGGCATGTGAATGAAAACGCCTTATTCGAAGATGTTGGTCAATGGAAAAGAGCTTGGTATTATCCAAAAAATAACGAAACCATAAATGAGGCAGTTAATAGAGAAGTTAAAGCTACTAGAGATAGTTTAGGAATTTTAGATGCATCAACATTAGGTAAAATTGACTTAAAAGGAAGAGATGTTAGTGAGTTTTTAAATCGTGTTTACACAAATGCTTGGTCAAAACTTGCAATTGGAAAATGTCGTTATGGCATTATGCTAGGTGATGACGGTATGGTTGTTGATGATGGCGTAACCACTCGTCTTGGTGAGTACCATTATTTAATGACAACAACTACAGGCAATGCTGCAAGTGTAATGAGCAAGCTTGAAGACTGGCTACAAACAGAATGGCCAGAACTCGAAGTTTATATGACATCTGTAACTGAACAGTTTGGAACTATCAGCTTAAACGGGCCTAATAGTAGAAAAATAGTAGAGTCACTTTTTCCTATCCAAAATTTTTCAAATGAAAATTTCCCCCATATGAGTTTCAAAGAGTTAAAAATAGATAATATCAAATGTAGAGTTATGAGAATTAGTTTTACTGGTGAAATTTGTTATGAAATTAATGTTCCATCAAGTTACGCTTTGAGTTTATGGGAAAAATGTATTGATCTAGGTAAAGACTATAATATTATCCCTTATGGAACAGAAGCTATGCATGTACTTCGAGCAGAAAAAGGTTTTATTATTGTTGGTCAAGAGACAGATGGATCAGTTACACCCGTAGATTTAGATATGAATTGGATAGTGAGTAAAAAGAAATATGATTTTGTTGGCAAAAGAGCTCTTTATAGAAGTGACACTATTAAAAAGGATAGAAAACAATTAGTAGGAATATTAACAACTGATCCATCAGAAGTTTTAGAAGAAGGTGCACAATTAGTTGAGGTTGAAACTTCCTTACCTATGCCTATGGTTGGACATATTACATCAAGTTACTATTCTCCAAACTTAGGTCGATCAATAGCTTTAGCAATGGTTAAAGACGGAATAAATAAAAAAGGAACAAAACTTATTGTGCCTATGTTAAATAAAAGTGTTGAAGTTGAAATAACTAACCCTGTATTTATTGATCCTAAAAATGAAAGATTGTTAGCATGACTATGCAAAGAAAAAGCGTACTAGAAAATGTTATTGCAGAAAAAAATAATATTTTAATTGAAGAAATACCTTTTGTTGGAAAACTTAATATTCGTGGAAACGCAAAAGATAAAGAATTTCTTAGTAATTTCGGTGTTGTGTTAGAAATTGTAATCCCCTTGGACTCAAATACCAAAGTTCAAAATAAAAATTTTCAAATAATCTGGCTTAGTCCAAATGAATGGCTTATTAATTTTTTTAATCATAATATTTTTAATGAAATACTTAATAAATTAAATAATAAATTAAATCCTGAAAATACTAGCATTACTGATATTTCTGAAAACAAAACAATAATACGAATTGATGGTAATAAAGTAAATCAATTGTTGAGAAAGTTCATGATCCTTGATATTGAGAATGTATTGCAAGACAATACCAAAGTTGCTCAAACAATCTTTGCTAAAATCCCTATTCTAATAATTCGTAATCATAATGATGAAGCAAAACACAGTTATGATATTCATGTTAATAGATCTCACACAACTTATCTAAGAGACCTACTAATAGATGGATGTAATCAGTTTATTAATTAAAAATTAACCGCCGTGGTGTGATCTATCTTTTAGTTTATTAATTTCCTTTAACTGTAAATTTATTTCATTTTTTTGGTAGTTAATACTTTTTATAAGATCTTTAATCACACTTTCTAATTTTATATTTTTAGCAAAAAAACTTTTAGAATCTTTTGTTAATTTTTTATTATCTAAAATAATATTTTTAATTTCCTCATCTTTTAAAAGAATATAATTATTTAAATCATCAATTTGTTTATTAAGACTTTTAATTAATAAAATATTTTTATCATTTTGAATATTAAATTTAGTTAAATCTTCTTGAAGTGATTTGTATTTATTTGCTGAAATCAAATCTTCGTCATCTGAGCTATTTTTAATATTATTTAGTTCTAAAATCACTGAATCATATTGTGATTGAATATTTTTAAATTCACTTTGAAGATTTTTAAATTGATCATCTCTAAATTTAATTTTTTGATCTTTCTGAAATAGACTTAATTCAAGTTCTTCAGTTTTACTTGTAAGGCTTGTCAAATCTTCAGAAGGATCTGGCATAATATTATCATTTGGGATCACTTGATTATTGCTATTATTAAATGTAGGCAAAATAAGAATTAAGATTGCAAAAAAAATTAAAAAAGTCAGAATAAAAAAAATATTTCTCTGTCTTTTTTTTGCACGGGAACCAACAAAACCAGACATTTTTTACAATTTATTTACTTCTGTGATGATGTCAAAGATTTAATAATTATTATACACAGGCATTGGATCTAAAGAATAAGTTTTTTTTCTTAAAAATTGTGTAATTTCAATCAAATTACCAATATTTTCAAAATCAGAAAAGGGAATAACCTCACCAAAATGAAGATAAATAGTATCTCCTATTTTTCTAATCAATTCATGCATAAGTAATGAATATCTAAAAGTTTGTCCCATTTTATTAGCAAAATGATAAAGTTGACTATTTTCTCCTTCAAAATATGACGGTAAGGCAGGACTTTTTGTTTTAATAATTAACTTTGATACAAATTGCTTCCATTCACCATCATGTGCTTTTGTATTAAACTTTAAATTTTCCTTAGTTGCTATTTGCCCTGAAGGAAATAAAATAATTACTCCATCCTCTTTTAAAACTTTTTCTGCCTCTTTTCGTGAGGCTATATTAGCTAATATTGCCTCCTTATTTGGCGAGAAATCAATTGGTATAATTTTATCTTTAACAGCATTAGCTTGTCTTAAAACTTTATGAGTAATAATTTTATAGTCTTGTCTTATATTAGATACAACTGAACATAAAGAAACACCATCTGCAACTCCAAAGGCATGATTAGCTACAATTATTAGACGGCCTTTAGTTGGAATAAAACTTCCATCTTGATAATTGGTTTGTAATTTAAAGTTTAATTTTTTAACTGCATCAATCCAAAAATTTTCAGGAGGATTATCTTCCAAGACATATTCGTCATACATTTTTTTTAATTTTAATTTACCAGTAAGCAGTTCTATTATTTTAATAAATTGCTGACTTAAAACATTTACTTCTGAAGTCGCAAAAGTAAAAGCAATATTGCTATGTGATTTAATTTTCATTTTAATTTCTATTTCTTATATATTCTTATTGTGAAATTTTTATCAAAACTATTGAAATTCATTATAAATATTAAATATATGCAAAAAATGCATACTAATTATTAATTCAATATACTAGAAATGCATTTATAATGTGTTAATTAATAATAATGATTTAATATTTTTCCTCCCAATTAATATTAAAATCCTTAAGGAGCCTCCGGGCTCCTTTTTTTTACATATTTGAGTAATTTGGACCGCCAGATCCCTCTGGAGTTACCCAAGTAATATTTTGTGATGGTTCTTTAATATCACAGGTTTTACAATGAATGCAATTTTGAGCATTTATTACAAATTTAGGATTACTCTGATCTGTTCTATCAACTTCATAAACTCCAGCTGGGCAATATCTTTGGGCAGGTTCATCATATTCTTTTAAAGTATAATTAATTGGTAAATCTGGATTTTTTAGTCTCAAATGAACTGGCTGATTAGACTCATGATTAGTGCCTGTTAAATATACGGAGCTTGTTTTATCAAAAGTAAGCTCTCCATCATATTTTGGATATTCAATTTGTTGTGCCTTATTTGCAGGCATCAAAGTCTCATGATCTGCATGAGCATGCTTTAAGGTAAAAGGTAGATACCCCCTAAAAAATATTTGATCAATACCTGTAAAAATAATTGCTGGGATTAAACTCCATTGAAAGCTTGGTTTTACATTTCTTGCCTTATAAAGCTCATTATAAACCCAGGATTTTTTAAACCTGTTTTCATATTCAGATAAGGGAGTTTTTTTTGTAATAAAATCATTAATGGTCTCAGCAGCTATCATCCCACTTTTCATTGCCGTATGAGATCCTTTAATTTTAGGCATGTTGAGTGTACCTGCATCACAACCGATAATTAGGGCTCCTGGCATATGCATTGTTGGCAAGCTCTGCAACCCCCCCTCAATCAATGCTCTGGCACCATAAGAAATTCTTTTTCCATTTTTAAAGATCTTTGAAATTACGGGATGGGTTTTAAAGCGTTGAAACTCATCGTATGGTGATAGGTAAGGGTTTTGATAATCTAACCCAATTACATAACCTATGTAAACTTGATTTTTTTCTGCATGATAACAGAAACTGCCACCATAGGTAGAGTTATCCAAGGGCCATCCAGCGGTATGCATAACCATTCCTTCGTCGTGTTGATCTTCTGGAATTTCCCAAATTTCTTTAAAACCTATACCATATTGTTGAGGTGATTTATTTTCGTTAAGTTTAAATTTACTAATAACCTCTTTTCCTAAATGACCTCTACAACCTTCAGATAAAACTGTAACTTTAGCAAAAATATTTAAACCTGGCTCAAAACTATCTTTATGATTCCCATCTTTATCAATCCCCATATCCCCAGTTTGAACACCAACAATTTTTTTTTCATCATCATAAATAATGTTAGAAGCTGCAAAACCTGGGAAGATTTCTACACCTAAGTCTTCTGCTTGTGTGGATAGCCATCTGCAAAGATTAGCCAAGCTAATAATATAGTTTTTATGATTTTTTTGAACGTTTGGTAATAACCAAGTAGGCCAACTAAGAGAGTTTTTTTTGCTTAAAAATAGAAATTTTTCTTTTTTAACTTTTGTTTTAATTGGGGCATTTTTTTCTTTCCAATTAGGAATTAATTCATCCAATGCTCTGGTTTCAAATACATTACCACTTAATATGTGTGCTCCAACCTCAGAACCTTTTTCCAAAATACATACATTTAAATCAGGATTAATTTGTTTTAATTTTATCGATGTTGCTAATCCCGCAGGTCCAGCCCCAACAATAACAACATCATATTCCATTGACTCTCTTTGAATATCCATAACTTACAATAATGTTTTTTTTATTTTTTTAAAAAGAAAAATTATTTTTCTATTGAGTTCAGCTTATCTAGTTCTGAAGAAAGTTGAGGAAGAGCTTCAAACAAATCAGCACTTAATCCATAATCAGCAATATTAAAAATAGGTGCCTCTTCATCTTTATTTATAGCAACAATAACTTTACTTTCTTTCATTCCAGCAAGATGTTGTATTGCTCCAGATATACCCACTGCAATATATAAATCAGGGACTACCACTTTCCCTGTTTGACCTACTTGATAATCATTGCTTACATATCCTGCATCAACTGCCGCTCTTGAAGCCCCAATCGCTGCATTCAATTTATCAGCGATATCACTGATCAACTTAAAGTTTTCAGCGCTTTGCAATCCTCTGCCACCTGATACAACGATTCTAGCAGTACTCAATTCAGGTCTATCAGATTTCGATTCTTCTCTATCAATAAACTCAACAGGACTTTCTGATGAATCAAAATCTACAGACTCTACAACTCCAGAACCACCTTCTTTTGCAGCAACATCAAAAGATGTTGGGCGTACAGTAATTACTTTTTTAAGATCATTGGATTTGATAGTTGCAAGAGCATTTCCAGCGTAAATTGGTCGAGTAAAAGTATCCTCACTCTCCACACTAATTATATCACTTACTTGAGCTACATCTAATTTCACTGCCACTCTTGGCATAACATTTTTGCCGAATGTAGTTGCTGGCGCAAAAATATGGGAGTATTTTTCAGCTAATGAAACTACAACTGGTTCTATATTCTCTGCTATAGCATGTTCATATTTTTGGTTGTCTAATGAAAGAACTTTAACCACATTTTGATAGTTTGATATTTCTTTAGAAATACTTTCAATACCATGCCCAATAACCAAAATCTCAATATCATTACTTATTTTTGATGCAGCAGATATTGTGTTTAAAGTAGAGGATTTTACTTCTGAGTTACTATGTTCTGCTATAATTAATATACTCATATTACTTTTGCCTCATATTTTAGTTTTTTAACCAGCTCAGCTACATCAGCAACCATCACACCTTTTTGTCTAGTCGCAGGCTCAGAAATTTTTATATTTTCAATCCTTGGACTAACATCTACTCCTAAGTCTACAGCTGTTTTTATATCAATTGGTTTTTTTTTTGCTTTCATTATATTTGGTAAAGATGCATATCTTGGCTCATTAAGTCTTAAGTCACATGATGCAATAAATGGTAATTTTATTTTTACTCTTTCAAGACCCTCATCAATTTCTCTAGTTACTGTTGCGCTATCATCCTCTAATTCAATTTTTGAAGCAAAGGTAGCTTGAGGCCAATTTAATAAAGCGCTCGTCATTTGAGCAGTCTGATTACAGTCATCATCAATTGCTTGTTTGCCCATCAGTATTAATCCAGGTTGCTCAATTTCTACTATTTTTGCAACAAGTTTTGAAACAGAAAGTGGCTCAATATCATCTGAAGATTTAATCAAAATTCCTCTATCTGCTCCCATTGCCAAACCTGTTCTAATAGTTTCTTGACATTTTTCTTCTCCAATAGATAGAAGGATAATTTCATCAGCTTTACCAGATTCTTTTATTCTCAGGGCTTCTTCAACAGCGTTTTCATCAGGCGGATTCATTGACATTTTTACATTTTCTTTTTCAACACCAGAGCCATCTGCTTTGACTCTTACCTGGACATTATAATCAATTACTCTTTTTACTGTGACTAAAATTTTCATACTATCAAGCTCTAATTTTTTCATTCATTGAATCATATGGGCTATCCTCGATAACAACAACCTTATGTTTTTTATCTAAAATATCCATTTGTAATTCTGTTCCAATTTTACTAAATTTAGGCTTTACCATAGCAATTACTAACGATTTTTTCACTCTAAAACCGTAGTTACCTCCTGTCGCACGCCCAATAACTATACCGTCGCTGTAAATAGCATTAT
Organism: Pelagibacteraceae bacterium; assembly: GCA_018657885.1. Taxonomy (GTDB): domain Bacteria; phylum Pseudomonadota; class Alphaproteobacteria; order HIMB59; genus CACPNW01. The sequence goes on along the minus strand of JABHWG010000054.1, from coordinate 384 downwards.
TACCTAAAGCATCAGCATCATCCACATCAAAAACCTCTAATGTAACCATTGAGTTCTCAAACCCATCTTGTTGCCATTTTACTAAAGCATCTCTTCCTATAAAATTACCTTTGTTTAGATGAACAAATCTATCAAGACCAGATTCGTAGGCAGCATATTCAATAGACATTTCTGTTCCAACAAGTTTATATGTTTTCTCTATTCTTAAGCTATCCATAGCTCTAATTCCAAAAGGTTTAACTCCAAATTCTTCACCAGCCTCTATAAGTTTATCAAATATATGGTTTTGGTATTCTATTGGGTGATGAAGCTCCCACCCAAGTTCACCAACAAAGTTCATTCTCATGGCTATTGAAGGAGCTAAACCAACATCTATCTTTTGAG
>JABHWG010000133.1 GCA_018657885.1 Pelagibacteraceae bacterium | reverse complement strand
GATAATAATAAATTTTTTTTAGGAACAGATTCTGCACCTCATCACACAAACGACAAAATACAAAATGAATCTCTTAAAGCTGGGATATTTTCTTCGCCATGCTCTTTAGAATTATATGTTAATATTTTTGAAGAAGAAAATGCATTGGAGCATTTTGAAAAGTTTTCTTCAATAAATGGACCTGAGTTTTATGGTTTAGCTGTTAATAAAGAATTTTTAACGTTAAATAAAAAGGAAATGAATGTTCCAGAATATACTGAAGAAGGAAACATAAGAATTAAAAATTTTTTTGCAGGAAAAAAAATTAATTGGAAAGTATCATAAATAAACGTATAAACATATTATGAGTATTGGAACTAAATTATATACTTGGTTATACGGAAAAAAGGTTGGAACTGATGAAATTGGTAATAAGTATTATACTAACAATGGTAATCATAATGATTTAAACGCAAAGAGATGGGTCATTTTTAATGGAAAAATAGAGGCATCTAAAATACCACCTCATTGGCATGCATGGCTTCATAAATCTGTTGATGAGCCACCAATCAACTATTCACATAAATATTCATGGCAAAAAGATCATAAACCCAATATGACTGGTACAAAGGAAGCACATTTTCCTCCATCAAACCCTTTATCTAAAGACTATAAACTTGATCATATCAAGGCTGATTATGAATCTTGGTCTCCTTAAATTTCTTTTAATAATTTTATTTTACTCTAATCAACTATATGCTGAGCCTTTGCAGAGACAGTATGCAAACTTTAAACTATTAGATAAAATATCAAATAAATTAGATGAAAAAACGATTAAAGTTAATGAATCTGACTTTTTTGGGACTCTTAATATTAAAGTTTATTCATGTTTTACTGAACCTCCAAATGAGATACCTGAAGACTATGTTTTGATTGATGTCAAAGATAATTTTAAAGATGAAGAAGAATCAATTTATAAAGGCTGGATGATATCTTCATTACCTGATGTTACTCCTTTAGAACATCCTATTTATGATCTATGGCTACTCGGTTGTAGTAATGATAAAACTTCTTGAAAATTTTCAATGAAAGTAAAACATCTATCATAATTAAGGTTTATTTGTAATTTTGCCAAATAATCTGCATTGCTTATTTCAAAAGCTCCAAATTGAATTAGATGTTCATTATAAAATTGTGAGTCAAGTATTGAGAATAAATTTTTTTTTAGAATAGCAATTAAATAAAGTAAGCAAAATTTACTTGTATTTGTTAAATCACTAAACATACTCTCACCAAAGAAACATCCACCAATATGCACTCCGTATAATCCTCCAACCAATTTATTTTGATTGTAGCACTCAATGCTATGAGCTTTTTTTTGATAGTATAAATTTATGTATGTGTCTAAAATTATTTTATTTATCCAAGTTCCCCCATCTTTTCTTCTAGCTAATTGACATTTAGAAATAACATTTTCAAAATTATTATTAATTTTAAATGTGTAAGTATTATTTTTGAATAATTTAAATAATTTTTTTGGTACATGAAAGTTTTCGATAGGTATTATAAGGCGTTCTTTTGGTTGATATAAATTAATTATTTCACTTGAGGCATTGTCAGCCATTGGGAAAAGGCCTTTTTTATAAAATTCGACTAAACTTTTTGTAGGAATTATTTTACTCAATTGAAAGTGGACATAAAATTAATATCATATTTTCCAGATTGAAATTCTTTAGTCATAATTATTTTTTGATGGAGTTGTATATTTGTGTTTATGCCCATTATTATATACTCTTCTAGAGCTCTTTTCATTTTTGCTATACATTCTTGCCGATTATCAGCATACGTAATGAGCTTACCTATCATGCTATCATAGTGGGAGGGAACTGAATATCCCTGATAAACTGCAGAGTCTACACGAATACCAAGCCCACCTGGTTGATGATACTGAGTAATTTTTCCAGGAGATGGAATAAAACTTTCAGGGTGTTCTGCATTTATTCTGCATTCTATTGAATGACCTTTTAATTGAACATCCCTTTGAGAAATTGTAAGTTTTTCTCCTGAAGCAGCAAGTATTTGTTGCTTAACCAAATCTATTCCAGTTACCATTTCAGTAACAGGGTGTTCAACTTGCAATCTGGTATTCATTTCCATGAAATAGAAATTATTATTTTCATACAAGAACTCTAACGTCCCAACACCTTCATAACCAAGAGAAGATACAGCTTTTTTACAAAGCAGACTAATCTCTTCTCTCTTTTCATTTGATAATATCTCACTTGGACTTTCCTCAATAAGTTTTTGATGTTTTCTTTGAATGGAACAATCGCGTTCTCCTAGAGTAATCACATTACCTTGTGAGTCAGCTAAAATTTGAATCTCTATATGTTTTGGAGTAATTAGAAATTTTTCTAAATATACTTTATCATCATTAAAAGATTTTTTAGCTTCAGCTTTAGCAGAATTAATAGCATTATTTATATCATCATAGTCTGTAATAACTCTCATACCTTTACCACCACCTCCACTAGCTGCTTTTACAATTATGGGTAGTTGAACTTTATTAATAAAATTATCTATATCTTTTTTGTTTGAAATATCGTTAAGTCCAGGAACAGTTGGAACATTATTGTCATCCATTATTTTCTTTGCATCAATTTTATTACCCATAATCTTAATATGACTTGAATGAGGCCCAATAAATTTAATATTATGCTCTTCTATTATTTCTGCAAATCGTTGATTTTCGCTTAAAAAACCATACCCTGGATGAATTCCATCGGCGTTGGTCAAAGTGGCTGCTGTAATAATTGCAGGTATGTTTAGATAGCTAGATTGTGCTGATGATGGTCCAACACATATACTCTCATCAGCCATTCTTACATGCATTGCACTTTCATCAGCTTCTGAATGAATAGCAACAGTTTTTATCCCAAGTTCTCTGCAAGCTCTTAAAATTCTTAAAGCAATTTCGCCTCTATTGGCAATTAGAATTTTTTTGAACATTATTCAAAAATTATAAGATGATCTCCGTATTCTACCGGCTGACTGTTTAAAGCTAATATTTTTTTTATTACTCCAGATTTAGGTGCTTTAATTTCATTAAATGTTTTCATTGCTTCAATTAATATTAAAGTATCACCTGCTTTAACATGTTGCCCAATTTTAACATATGCGGCTGAATCTGGATCTGCTGATAAATAAGCTACACCTACCATAGGTGATTTAACAATGTTTTCTTCATTCAGCTCTTCTGATACTGATATATTTTCAGAATTAATTTTAGACACTGTTTGAGTATCTTCAGATATAGGTCTTTGATTACTTACTGATTCTGAAGATATCTCTATTTCATAATCACCTTTTTTTATTTTCACCTTTGAGATTTTACCAATTTCTGTTTTTTCAGTAATTAATTTTATATTTTCTATATCTATTTTATCTATCTTAGTCATTTGCTTTACTTTTAATTAAATTTATTATGGCATCAATTGCAAGCACATAGCCATTTTCTCCAAAGCCACATATTACACCATTTACAGCTTCAGAAGTAATACTTTTTCTTCTATAATCTTCTCTAGCATATATATTTGAAATATGTATTTCTATTTTAGGTTTATTTGAAGCTCTTAAAGCATCAAGAAGAGCTATGGAAGTATGAGTGTATGCAGCTGGATTAATAATAATTCCAGAAAATCGATTATCAACAGAGTGTATTTTTTCAATTAACTCTCCTTCATGATTACTTTGAAAAAAAACACATTCTATTTTATGTTTTTTACATTGTTCTTCACATAAAGATTTTATTTTATCTAGAGTTGTATTTCCATAAAAATTTGTCTCTCTATTTCCTAAGAGGTTTAAATTTGGACCATTGATTATCAAAATTTTATGCATATTAATCTTTTATTTAAAATGTTTACTTAAAGCAAGTTTTTGATTTTGGTAATTAGATTTTATCTTACTTCCATAGATTATAGATGATTTTTTATTTAATTTTTCATACTTAATACGTGCAATTGTTTGCCCATCCTCAATCATAAAGGGAAGTTCATTTGTTTTAACTTCTAAGACAGCATATGAACCTTTGGTATCACCAAATCCAGGATCAAAAAAACCTGCATAATGAACTCTAAAATCACCTATACTTGTATCGTAAGCTATCATCTCACCAGCTAAATTATTTGGAATTCTTATTTTTTCTTTTGATCTAAGAATATAAAAATTATTTTTTTTTATGATTAAAGTTTTTTTATTAGGTTTAATTGGTTTCCAGAACTTGGAAAAGTTATAAAATTTTATTTTGCTAAAATCTATAAAAGAGGAAATATTTTTTGCGACATAAGCACATACTTTGTTGTCATTAGATAGATCTACTGATAACTTTAATCCATTATCTATAATATTGTCTTTATTGGTAAATATAAGAGGATTAATTCTATTAATTTTTTTTAAACTTTCATCATTCAGATATAAACTTGTTTTTTTATTGAGTCTCATTTGATTGAGTTTGTCACCTTCATTAAATTTAATATTAAATGACCTAGTTGTGATCTCTAGAAACATTTCACCTTTATAATTTTTTGGTATTTTTTCATATTCATCACAATAATCTAAAATTGTTCGACAAAAAATATCCAGTCTTCCTGTGCTACTTTTGGGATTACAATGACCATTTAAATTACTATTCAAGTTAAGTTTTTCATTAAGTCTAACAATATAGGTTTTATTTTTCTTAAAAATTTTAGTATTTTTTAAGTTAATTTTTTTGGAATAATTTTTTTTTAATTTATCACGAACTCTGCAGTTAGGACTTAAAAAACTTGTTTTTATTTCATAACATTCATCACTCAAAGATAAATCTACACTAGATGGTTGGATTTGAGATTTGTTATCTTTTAAGCCTATAATTTTATTATTTTTTAATAATGATAAATAGTCATCATATACTAAGGCGCCAATCATAGTCTAAGTATATAGTTTTATAATTTTTTTTAAATTATTATCTGTTGTTGCTTCAAGTAGTTCTTTAAGTTTTATCTCATGACTATTTTTTTTAAAAAGTAAAATTTCAAAAAATGCTACCCAATCTTCATATCCAAGAGTATTTGATAAATTATAATACTTTTTAATAAAGTTTATATTATTTGGAAAAAATTCAATTAAATTTTGATAGTCTAAAAATATTTGTCGAATATTATTTTTATCTTCTGAATTTAAATCAGAATACATAAAGATATTAAATTTTACATATTTATTCTGAGGGTTATTATTTAATACCTTTTGATAGAACTCAAGTGCTTCTTTATTATACCCATAGGACAATAGTATGTCAGCTTTTGTTTCGTAGAGAAAGCTTTTCACATTATATTTTGATACTAAAAAATTTATTTTTCTAAGACTTGAGTGTAAGTCGCCATTAATAGAAAGTCTTATTGCATCATAATAAATTTTTTCATCATGATTTAAATTATTAGGCAAACCATTATTAGTATATGCCATAAATTTTGCTTTTATAAACTCAAAATCATTTTGATAATTTTGATTAAAATTATTAGTATTATTCACTTTTTTGTAATCAATTATATCATATCTTTCTTGGAATAATGGATGCGTAGAGAATTTTTTTAATTCATCATCTATCAAATCAAAATTTGTTTTATCTTCCAATAAAACTAAAAATTGTTTTATTGAATTAGTTGAAAGATCTAAATTATTCAGAGTATCAACAGCATATAAATCTGCTTCCTTTTCTTGTTCTTGAGAAAAATTGATGTATAAATTATTTACTGCACTTTGATTAACTATAATAGTATTCAATAATTCAGGTTGTTGAATTATCATTGAGCCAGCAATAGCTGCAATATTTCCTAAATTATTTATTTTTTTTAGACTATCAATCTCGTTTTTTCTTTTAGCAATATGGTAATTTTCAATATGACCAATTTCATGTGCTAATACAGTTAAAAGAGAAACATAGTCTGGAGAATGTATAAGTAGCCCAGATGATAAGTATATTATGTTTTCTTCAGTAACGAAAGCATTAGGAAAATCATCATTGAAAATTTTAAAGCGTATTTTTTTATTATATTCATTTACAGAAAGAATTTTTGAATTTAATTTTTCTATAAACTGTTCAGTTTGATAATCATAAATTTGAGATGAGTATATGTTAGTTGAAAATAAGAGG
>JABHWG010000085.1 GCA_018657885.1 Pelagibacteraceae bacterium | reverse complement strand
CTTATGCCGTGTCTAATAGCTCCTGCTTGGCCAGAAAGACCACCACCTTTTACAGTTGCCATTATTTCGTAACCACCCTCTCCATCGATTACATTTAGTGGCTGATTAACTATCATTTGTAGAACTGGTCTAGCAAAATACATGTCAAGAGCCTTTCCATTAATAGTAATTGAACCTGAACCCCGCTTTATCCATACTCTAGCGATAGAGTTTTTTCTTTTACCAGTTGCATAAGCTCTTTGCTTATTATCTAGTTTCACTTCAATGCTATTTTCTAAGATGTTTTCAGTATTTTCCATAATTATCTTTTAAAGTTTTTATCATTCATTTTTGCAAAATCTATTATTTGAGGTTTTTGAGCTTCATGTGAATGATATTGTCCTGTGTAAATTTTACAATTTGAAAGTTGCTTATATCCTAGAGGTCCTGAGGGAATCATTCTTTTAATTGCAAGCTTTATAATATCCTGAGACTTATTTTTTTCTATCATTTTTTCAGGATTTGTCTCCTTAATACCACCAGGATAACCAGTATGCCTATAATATATTTTATCTTTAGCTTTTTTTCCTGTTAAAAGAACTTGGTCTGCATTTATAATGATTAAGTAATCTCCACAGTCTTGATTTGGTGTATAGCTAGGCTTGTTTTTTCCTCTAAGCACATTTGCAGAATAAGCAGCCAATCTTCCTAGTACAACATCTTTAGCATCGATCATCAGCCAATTTTTCTTAATTTCTTCTTTTTTTAAGCTAAAAGTTTTCATTGCCGTGCACTTATATATTTGAGAAAATTAAGTCAATAGAATAATAAAAAAAACCCTCCAAAAGGAGGGTTTTTTGAATAAAAAGTTAGAATCTAATCATTATGCATCTTTTGTAGCAACACTCCAAATTATTAAACCAAATAAGATTTTGTTAACAAAATCTGCAAGGTTATAGATAATATTTAGTGACCCATCATCAACGCTACCTAACATATAACCAAATACATAACCTAGCGGGTAAATAGCCCAGCCAACAAGTACTATTATTCTCAGGGCATTAAATGCAGATTTAATTCCTTCTTTAGATTCAGCAGCTTGACTAGCCTCTCCTCTAAATATTTCCCAAATAATTACTGCCCAACCTATCATACCAACAATAAATCCAAGTAATGAAGAAACAATTTGAGCTTCACCTAAATAACCACCAATTAACATTACAAGAGTACCAACTAAAAGTCTCCAAAATGAGCCTGCTGAAACTGATGCTCCAACAGCTTTTAGAATAATATAAAATTCAATCATTAGTAGTGGAACTGTAATTAACCAATCAATATATCTATAGACAATTGGTGTTACTTGTTCTGCTGCCCTGAAATCTCTCATATAATCATAATGAATTGCTGCTACTAGAGTAACTAAACCCACAACAGTCATTGATAATCTCCACTCTTTTTTTACTGCCATTCCTTCATAAAAAAAACAGTAGAGGCAACCATTGCGGCATATACTATCCAAAAAGACACGCCAACAAAGTCACCTGCTTGTAAAAATAACTCATTTAAACTCCTTATTTTATTGAAAAATTCAATACTTAAAAAAACACTTTATTAAATAGTAAAAATTAACAGTGTCTATTAATGATAAATTAAATACATATTATAAGTAATTGATATATAGATGTTATTTAGTACTTAATAAATCTTTAAGGTTAATAATAACCTTCTTAATTTTACCTAAATTTACTTGATAAGGATTAGTAGATAATGTTTTTTTAGAGGAATTTCCAGAATCGAAAAAATTATTTTTTGATTTGTTTTTTGAGGCAATTTCAAATGCCAAATTTAATGAGTCGTTTTTTTTAAGAAGATTGCTTATGTTTAAAAGTTTATTGATTTGTTGTTGACTAAAAAATCTAGTTTTGCCTTTTTCAATCTGTCTTGACAAGCCTGGGAGTTTGGAATCCCAAAATCTTATTGTATGCTCTGGAACTTCTATTATTTTTGCTACTTCACTTATACTAAAATATATTTTTTTATTTATCATTCTTTTTATTAAGAAAATTTAAAACACTTTTACTTGCTTTAAAAGTTAAAACATTTCTTTCACTAATCATAACGGCTTCTTTTGTTTTAGGATTCCTCCCTATTCTACTTTTTTTTCTTTTTAATTTAAAAGATCCAAAATTATGAATCTTAACGTATCCATCATCATTAAGTCCTTCAATTATAATTTCTAAAATATCGTTAACAAATGTTATACAATCTTTTTTAGTAAGCCCGAATTCAATGTGTAAAGATTCTGCAATGTCATCTCTTGTAAAATTATTTTGATTTTCCATTTATTTATAATTTTTAAAATTTTCTATTATTTTTTTATTTAAATCATTTAAGACAAAATCATAGCATTTATTGATAGCACAAGAAAAAGCATAAGGATTAGCATTTCCATGACTTTTTACTGAAATACCATTTACTCCTAAAAAAGTTGCTCCATTATATTCAGCAGGATCAATTTGATTTTTAAAAACTATCAAATCTTTTTCAATCATTTTATAAGCAATTTTATTTGCTAAAGATTTTGTAAATACATTTTTCAAGTTTGATGTAATAAAATCTGATAAACCTTCAGCGGTTTTGAGAATAATATTTCCAGTATAACCATCAGATAAAATAATATCACAATAACCGTGTGTAATTTTATTTGGTTCAATAAATCCTATAAAATTATTTTTTAAAAATGTACTTGAAATTAAATCATGAGCATCTTGCAAAAATTCAAGACCCTTATTGTTTTCAGTTCCTATATTAATTAAGCCAATTTTAGGATTTCTTTTGGGGTCAATTATTGAAAAAAACGCATTACCCATTAGTGCAAATTGCAATAAATTATCTGCACTTACATGGACGTTAGCTCCTAAATCCATCATTAAAGAATATGATTTTTCATTTGGAATAGTTGAGCAAATTGCTGGCCTATTTACGCCTTCAATCATTCCAAGAATAAGTCTTGATAAAATCATTAAAGCAGCTGTATTACCAGCAGATATAAAGCCTGAGTTAGGATTATCTTTAATAAAAGTAAGACCTCTAGATATGCTACTATTTTTTCTTGATCTTAAGATTGTGTTAGCATTATCATCATCAGTCACATTATCGAAGCATTTAACTATTTTATAATTAGTTATATTTAATTTATGATTTTTAATTGTTTGTTTTATTAAATCTTGATCACCAAAAAATTGAAGCATTACACCTTGATGATTATTACTGAAAATCTCAGCGCCCTTAAGACACTTTAATGGACTTCCTTCACCACCCATTGCATCAATAGCAATAGTGATTTGCCTATGTGACATATAATTTATTTATCTTTGGATGATTTTTGCTTTAAAATTTGTCTTCCATTATACATTCCAGTTGAAAGATCTATTCTATGAGACATTCTAGGTTCCCCGGAATCTTTATCCTCAATAATATTAATATTTGATATGGAATCATGAGATCTTCTCATATTCCTTTTTGATGGTGATGTTTTTCTTTTTGGAACTGCCATTACAATTTCCTCAATTATTGAATTTTATATAATTTGCAAGTGTAAAATTAAAAATAATCTATCAATTATCTAAATTAACTTACTTTATTTTTTCTAATTCCTTAAATATAACAATTAAATCTTGCCTCATAACTTGTGTATTATTAATATTTATTAATTTTAATGAGTTTAAATAATCAATAAACTCGTTACTTAGCAAATCATTAATTAAGGGGTCTAAAATTTTAACTCTATAATAGAATTTTTTAACATATTTTTTAACATGTTTCCCTATTGACATATCCCCTATACCAATTTCCCTCATTGATTTATCTAAATCACTAATAAAAATTTTAATTAATTCTTCATTAACTTTATTTTTTTTCATTGAATCATCTTTATTGAAATTTTTGATATAAAAAACTAAAAGAATAGTAATAATCTCAAAGGAAGAGTCAAAATTTATTTCAATAAAATAATTTTTTTTTATTATTAATCTAGCCTTATGAAGAATTTCCAAGTATAATTTATCTGCTGTAATTTTATATTCGTTTTCTTTTTTTTTAAAATATTGTAAGATCATTTATATGAAGTTTTTAAGACTATTTTTAATTTTTTTTTTTATTGCTTATATATTTGGATGTGCTGAAAAAACAACATTTTCTGGAAAAATAATAACAGAAGAAGATTTATCAAATATTAAATTGCTAGATAAAGATGATTTAATAAGAAGATTTGGCCCACCAAGCTATATAGACAATATATTAAATAATTATTTTTATTTTACTGAAAAGAGGAAAGTTAAAAATTTTTACAACTCTAAAATTGAATACAGTTACTTATTCGTTTTTCAAATAGACAATAAGAATAAAATTATTAAACAAGAAGCTATTAATTTACTAACTGAAAAAAAACATAAATATAAAAATAAAGAAACTCAAAATAATATTATTAAACGTGGATTGATTGAAAAAGTTTTTGGGGGAATTGGAGCAAATCAATTTCCCAGCTCCCCCAACTAATTTATAGGGCAATAAATGCTAACAATAGCAAAGCAACTATATTAGTAATTTTGATCATTGGGTTTACAGCTGGACCAGCTGTATCCTTATAAGGATCTCCAACAGTATCTCCTGTAACAGCTGCTTTATGAGCATCGCTCCCTTTACCTCCGTGATTACCATCCTCAATGTATTTCTTTGCATTATCCCATGCGCCACCGCCAGCTGTCATGCTTATAGCAACAAATAACCCAGTTATAATAACACCTAGCAAAAGTGCGCCTAAACAAGATAGTGCAGCTGCTTGACCAGCAATTACTAATATTACAAAGTAAACAACAATTGGTGACAGTACTGGAAGCATAGAAGGTACAATCATTTCTCTAATTGCAGATTTTGTTAATATATCAACGCATTTTCCATACTCGGGTTTTCCTGTTCCTTCCATGATACCAGGAATTTCTTTGAATTGTCTTCTTACTTCAACAACTACAGAGCCAGCAGCTCTTCCAACTGCGGTCATGCTCATAGCACTAAATAAAAAAGGAAGTAATCCACCGAGTAAAAGTCCTACAACAACATAGGGATTAGATAAGTCAAAAGAAACATCAATTCCATATAGTGAGCTAGAAGGATCTTTTGAAAAATGCTCTAAATCTTCAGTATATGCTGCGAAAAGAACTAAAGCTCCTAACCCAGCTGAACCAATCGCATATCCTTTTGTAACAGCTTTTGTAGTATTACCAACGGCATCTAAAGCATCAGTGGTTTTTCTTACATTATCATCAAGTTCAGCCATTTCAGCAATACCACCTGCATTATCAGTTACAGGACCATAGGCATCGAGTGCTACTACCATTCCAGCAAGTGCCAGCATCGTAGTAACAGCAATAGCGATCCCAAATAGTCCAGCTAAAGAGTGAGTTACGATAATACCTGCAACAATTATTATTGCTGGCATTGCAGTTGCCTCCAAACTTATTGCAAGTCCTTGAATAACATTTGTACCATGTCCGGTTGTAGATGCTTTAGCAATACTTTGAACTGGTCTGTAGTTAGTTCCAGTATAATATTCAGTTACCCAAATAATTAAACCCGTAATAATTAAACCTGCAATTCCACAGTAAAAAAGAGACATACCAGTAAATGATTTTTCACCAACAGTAAAAACTGATTCTAAGCTTATTACGTGATCAGTTATGAAATATAATAAAATAGCTGATAATATTGCTGAAACTGCAAAACCTTTATATAAAGCTGCCATTATATTCTCACTTTTCCCCAACCTCACAAAATAGGTGCCAACAATACTGGCAAGAGTACAAACACCAGCTATGGCAAGAGGGTACATCATCATAGAAGATACATTAGCAAAAAAAATCGAGGAAAGCACCATTGTCGCAACCACTGTCACAACATAGGTTTCAAATAAATCTGCAGCCATGCCAGCACAATCACCAACATTATCTCCAACATTATCAGCTATAACAGCTGGATTTCTTGGATCGTCCTCAGGAATTCCAGCTTCAACTTTTCCAACTAAATCAGCCCCAACATCAGCTCCTTTTGTAAAAATACCGCCACCTAATCTAGCAAAAATAGATATGAGAGAAGCACCAAAACCTAATGAAACCAAGGGAGCAACAATCTCTCTTCCAGGAAATTGACCAGAATTTTCTAAAACAAAATAATAAAGAGCAATAGATAATAAAGCAAAACCAGCAACTAACATTCCTGTAACAGCACCTGCTTTAAAAGATACAGATAGACCTTCAGCTAGACTTGAGCTTGCAGCTTGAGTCGTTCTGACATTTGATCTAACAGAAATATTCATTCCAACATATCCTGCTGCTCCAGAGAAAATAGCACCAATTAAAAAACCTGCACCTGAAGCTAATCCAAAAACAAGCCAAATGATTACAAAAATTACAACACCAACTATTCCAATAGTCATATATTGTCTATTTAAGTAAGCTCTTGCGCCTTCTTGAATTGCATTGGCAATTTCAGCCATTTTTTCATTTCCTGTGCTTAATGAAAGTATTTGTCTAGACGTAATTAAGCCGTATAAAACAGCGGCCAAACCACATAATAAAATAAAAATTTGCATAGTTGTCATTGTGGGTATTCTCCTTGAATTTTTTTTCGGTCATATGTCAGAATATGTATTAAAAATCAAGATTTTAGCGAAAATGATCATAACTACTGATGTTTTTGATCAATAAAGCAGAATCATCAAACACACCTCTTTGCATTATAACAGAACCAATATTTGATAATTTAATATTATTTTTTTTTGCTAAGCTTAATAGCTTAACTTTATACTTTTTCTTTGAAGTAAATATCAACTCATAATCATCTCCCCAACATAAAATATCTTTAAGATAGATTTTTGATTGTGAATCTAAAAGAATTTTTTTTAAATTATTAGAGAGTGGGATAGATTTTAAATTGATTTTAGCACCATATTTTTTGTTTAATATTTTTTTTAAATCTCCAAAAAAACCATCAGAAATATCTTTTGCTGAATTTATATATTTAGCAGCCATATAACCAAACATACATGGTGTTGGATAAAGATATTTTTTTTTAAAACTAAGAATATTTTTTTTATCAATTTTATTATCAAAACTTTTACATAATTTATAACCTATATATGAATCACCTAAATTACCTGTGACCCAAATATCATCATCAACTTGACATTTATTTTGAGGTAAAATATTTTTAGATTTAGCTTGTCCAAAAAAAGTTGAAGTAATGCTGATTTCTTTTGATTTAGAAAAATCGCCACCTAGGCAGTAAATGTTATATTTTTTTTGCAATCTAGATAATTTATTTGTAAATTTTTTTAACCAATTAAAATCAATATATGAATTAATCGATATATTTAATGTATAAGCTTTCGGCAAAGATCCCATTGCTGATAAATCTGATAAATTGACGCATAATATTTTTTGGGCAATAGATTCAGGAGGGTCTTTGGAGAAAAAATCAACATTTTCAGTAATAGTGTCAGTTGTTACAACTGTTTGATATTTTTTTGATAAGTTAAGATAAGCTCCATCGTTTTCAAAATTAAATGTACCTAATTTATTATAATTAAGTTTTTTAAAGAATTTATCTATTATAAATTCTTCGGATAAACAATGATCAGATAATTTTTTTTTCATTAATATACTTATCAGCAATGGCATTAATCATTCCTAGTTCTATTTTTGGAATAAGTAGTTTTGAAATATTTAAATAATCATTTAGTAAGATTTTAATTTTTTCTTTTTTAGTTATTTCAAGCTCAGAAAAAATTGAAAGAATGATAGATTTGTTAATTTGATCCCAACTCTCAAATTTTCTATCAAAACTTATTAAAGGATTTACAATATCTTCAACTATATTATTTTTAATAAATCTATCATAATTTAAAACAAGTTTATTAAAATAAGGTTTATTAAAACTTATCAAAGACTCTTCTTTATGTTCGATTGAAGAAACTGATAATTTATTAAAATATTTTTCAAAATCATTACTATTTTCTTCAATTGAAAGGTCAGAAAAAAAAGATGAAAAAATAAATTGAATAAAAGCTAGTCTTGTATCTGTCTTAATATGATTCTTCATTGATATTATAAAAGCTTAATACAGGCATTTGCAGCTTCCTTACCTTTGTTTTTTTTCTTAACATCACTTCTTACTTTAGCTTGCTTTAGATTTTCGCATGTTAAAATTCCAAACCCAATAGGTTTGAGGCTAAAATTAGAAATATCCATAATTTTTCTTGCGCATTCATTTGCAATTAATTCAAAATGATAAGTTTTACCGCGAATAACACATCCTAAAACAATAAAACCTCTATATTTTTTTATATTTTTAGAAACAAGATAGGGAATCTCAAAACATCCAGGAGCATAAAGAACATCATAATCAATTTTATTTGATTTTAATTCATTAGTTGCACCCTCCAATAAATTATTACTTACTTCGTCATAATAATTTGAAAGAACTATTAAAATTTTGTTTTTCATATTTTTTGCTGTTTTATTATTTTGATACCAAATCCATCCAAGGCTATAATTTTTTTATTTGAATTTGTAAGTAAAATTATTTTCTCAATACCTATATTTTTTAATATTTGAGCGCCAACACCATATTCGCGAAGTTCCAATTTATTATTTTGTTTTTGCCTTTGATCAAAAGCTTTTAATATATTCGGGGCAATATCATTGTTTATTATAACTATTGCTCCTGAGCCATTTTTTTCGATAGCATCAAACGAATGGTTTATTTCGTCACCAAAGTTATCTTTTTCAACAAAAATATCTTTTTCAATATTTAATTTATGCATTCTCACTGGGTATAAATTTTCTGAAGATTTAATATTTTTTACTAAAGCATAATGTTTTTCATTTGATAAAGTATTTTCAAAAACTTTAAGAAGAAAATTTTTTCCTTTATTACTTTCAAAAGGACGTTCAGATATTTGTTTAATTATTTTACTATATTTTAATCTATACTCAATTAAATCAGAAACTGTTCCAACCTTTAAATCATGATTATGGGCAAATTCAAGTATTTCTGGCAACCTTGCCATACTTCCATCATCGCTCATAATTTCACAAATAACTCCAGAGGGATTTAATCCAGCTATTTTGGAAATATCAACTGCAGCTTCAGTATGACCTGCTCTAACAAGTACACCACCATCCCATGCCATAAGAGGAAAAACATGACCGGGAGATAATAAATCTGTCTTATTTCTATTATGATTTATTGCTACCGATATAGTATGTGAACGATCAGCAGCTGATATGCCTGTGGTAATACCTTCTTTTGCCTCAATCGATATGGTGAAAGCTGTTAAATCATTTTTTTGATTATTTGGATTCATTAAAGGTAACTCCAACTCTTCAATTCGTTGTTTTGTCATGGATAAACAAATAAGGCCTCTTCCATGTTTTGCCATAAAATTAATGGCATCAGGTGTTGCCATTTGAGCAGGAATAATTAAATCTCCCTCATTTTCTCTATTTGGATCATCAACAAGAATATACATTTTACCATTTCTTGCATCATTAATTATGTCCTCTATGGGCGAAATTTTAATATTATTTTTATAATTATTCATGAAGATCTATCATTTATCAAAAACCTTGCGAAGTAATCAAATTCAACGTTAACTAAATCTTCAATATTTAAATATTTTAAATTAGTATTTTCAAAAGTATGGGGGATAACAGAAATAGAAAAATTTTTATTGTCTTCTTTTGCGATAGTTAATGATATGCCGTTTATAGCGATAGAGCCTTTTTCTACAATAAATTTCTTATCTTCATTTTGAAAGTTTTCAAAATAAAACTCCCAACTATTTTTTAATTTAATAATTTTTTTAATCTTAGTTGTGCAATCAACATGTCCATAAACAAAATGTCCAGATATTTCATCACCAACTATAAGAGATCTCTCAATATTAATGTATATTAATTTATTAAATAGATTGGGAGAAAAGTTTGTACGTTGTTGAGTTTCTTCACCAATATTAACTTTAAAAACAAATTGCCCATCGTGAGAATTTATTTCAGTGGCTGTTAGGCAAACTCCATTACAGCAAATAGAAGACCCAATTTTACAATAACTCAAATCAAGCAAGGTTGATATTTCTAACTCACCATTTGAGTATTTAACTACTTTTCCTAAATTTTGAACAATTCCAGTAAACATTTATTTTATTGCATATTTAAGATATAAATTATCGTCAAACTTAATAATTTCTAATAATTTTTTTTTAATATTATTCAAACTATTTCCTTCAATTACAGGAACTCCTTTTTCGCCAATAATATATGGAGCTTTAAATAAAAGGATCTCATCTACTAAATTATTTTTAATTAAATCTGCAAATAAAATTCCTCCAGCCTCTACCATTAAATCAGATATTTTAAGCTGATAAATATGAGAAAAGATTTTTTTTAAATCAAACTTATTATTTACAATTTTCATTTCAATAATTTCACATCCTAATTGTTTTAGTTTTTGTGATTTATTATTTTTTTTTGATGTAAAGATTATTACTCTTCTTTCATGTAAATTTTTCAATAAATTTATATTTAAAGGAATATTTAAATTTTTATCAATAATAATAACATTAAGATTTTTAATAATTTTATTTTTTTTTCTTACTGTAAATCTTGGATTATCTATTAAAATAGTCTTTGAGGTAGTTAAAATGGCCTGAGTTTTTTCGCGTAAAGAGTGAACATAAGCTCTACTTTTTGAATTACTTATCCATTTGCTTTTATAATTACTCCAGGCAATTTTATTATCATTAGAAATTGCCATTTTAACTTTAGTGAATGGTTTTTTCTTCTTTAGACTTTTAAAATAAAAATTATTTACACTAATCGTTTTATCTTTTTCTATTCCTGTAATCACCTTAATTTTATTTTTTTTAAGTTTACTTATACTTTTTTTTTTAGTTCGTGGATCTTCATCAATGCATGAAATATAAATCTTATTAATACCTGATCTTAGGATTTGATCTGCACATGATCCATTTTGAGAATTATGGAAACATGGCTCAAGAGTTACATACATAATGGCACCTTTAGCTTTTTTGCCAGCCTTTTTTAAGGCTATTTCTTCAGCATGCGGTCTTCCTGTAGCACTAGTAACTGCTTTTGATATAATTATATTATTTTTAGAAATTACACACCCTACAGTTGGATTAGGGAAAGTTTTACCTAAATTTTTAGAAGCAACATCATGTGCAAGATTAATAAACTTCAGATGATTTGACATCATTTAAATTTATTTATCTTCTAAATTACCTAAGAAATCTTCAAAATCTTTTACTTCTCTAAAATTTTTATACACTGAAGCAAATCTAACATAGGCTACTTGATCAAGAATGGCTAATGCTTCCATTATATACTGACCAATAAGTCCAGTTTTGATTTCTCCTTCTCCAGAATTTTCAAGCTTTCTAACAATTGCATTAACAATTTTTTCAATTTTTTCTGTTTCAATATCTCTTTTTCTAAGAGCTAATGAGAGAGATCTATACATCTTATCTCTATCAAAAGATTCTTTTTGACCATTTGTTTTTACAACAATCAAATCTCTTAATTGTATTCTTTCAAAAGTTGTAAACCTTGAGCCACATTGCTCACAAATTCTTCTTCTTCTAATTGCTGTATTATCTTCAGTAGGTCTTGAATCTTTAACCTGAGAGTCTTCATTACTACAAAAAGGGCACCTCATTAAAAAGCCTCTTTATATATTGGATATTTTTTACACATATTTATTACCTTATCTTTCATTGTAGAAATAAATTGTTTTTGATTATCTTCATTTTGATTAATATTATCAAGAATTTCTGAAATCATATCCCCAATTTGACTAAAGTCATCTTCATTAAAGCCTCTTGAAGTAGCAGCGGCGGTCCCAAATCTCAATCCACTTGTTATTTTTGGTGGATTAGGATCATAAGGTATGGCATTTTTGTTACAGGCAATTCCAACATCTTCTAATATTTTTTCTGCTTTATCTCCTGTAACTTTCTTAGGCGTAAGATCTAACCAAACGATATGAGAATCTGTACCTCCCGTAACAATCTTAAATCCATTGTTTACCAATGATGAAGATAATACTTTTGCATTATCAAGCACTCTTTTAATATAATCCTGAAATTCTGGCTTTAACGCTTCACCAAAAGCTACTGCTTTTCCAGCCATAACATGCATTAAAGG
>JABHWG010000091.1 GCA_018657885.1 Pelagibacteraceae bacterium | reverse complement strand
TATGTATGCCATAGAACCAGAGCAATTAACATCGTATAATATTGCTGGCTTCCCATGACTTGGTGCCTCAGAAATTTTTACATTTCTTGGTATTGTTGTTTCATACACAGTGTCACCAAAATGTTCCCTAACATCCTTTTCAACAAGTGAGCTTAAAGAGTTTCTTTTATCAACCATTGTTAAAAGAATTCCCTCAACCTCAAGGCCTGGGTTATAGTTTTCTTTAATAAGCTGCACTGAGTTCATCAGGGATGACATCCCTTCTAGTGCAAAAAACTCAGATTGAAGAGGAACAATAATAGAGTTTGAGGCAACTAGTGAGTTAATAGTTAGTAACCCTAGTGCTGGAGGGCAATCAATTAAAATATAATCATAGTTTTTGATTTTTGACAAAATATTAGAGATTACAAACTCTCTTCTTTCTGCGCTTGCTAACTCAATTTCTGAGGCTGCTAAATTTGTGTTGGCAGTAATTATATCTAAATTTGGAACAATGGTTTTTTTTAATGCGCTTTCATCAAAAATTCCACTTGATATAATATCATATAAATTTGGAGATCTGTTATTATACGCAATACCCATTCCAGTGCTAGCATTTCCTTGTGGGTCAGCGTCTACCAACAAAACCTTTTTATTAACTACTGACAAAGAAGTGGCAAGATTAATTGTGGTGGTTGTCTTCCCCACCCCTCCTTTTTGGTTAGCAATTGAAATTATTTTAGTCATTTTTTTATAAAATTATTTATCTGCAATATACAGCCATCTCCACTACTCACACTTTCAAATTTTTTAAAATCAAAATCAAAATTTTTCATTGCAATCTCAATTTCGTTATTAACACTTCTGCCTTTTAAGAAAAGCAATGTTGTGTTTTTTTCAGAATGCAAAAGTGCATAAGTTAGCAGTTTAGATAAGGGGGCAAGAGCCCTAGAAACAATTATGTCTTGCTTAACCCTTTTTACCTTTTCAATTCTTTTGTTTTGAACCCTGGCACTAAGTGTTAGTTCTTTTACAACCCCCTTTATAAAGTCAGTCTTTTTTTTTACAGAGTCCACCATTAAAACATTTTTGTAACCTATTATTGATAACAAAACTCCTGGCAGCCCCGCACCAGTTCCTATATCAAAAATTTTTAATTTTTTTTCATTAATATGTTTTGATAATTGAAGACAATCTAATACATGTCTTTCCCAAATATTTTCGATAGTAGATTTTCCTACAAGGTTGGTGTGTTTATTATAGTTTATAATTTGTGATATAAAAAATTCAATTTTTTCAACCTGGTTCTTGCTTAGGTTAAAGTATAAAATTACGTCTTCTTTATTCAACTTACGCCACTTTATTATTTTTTTGTTTTTTAAGAAATCTCATAATGGCAATAATTGCAGCTGGAGTTACTCCAGATATTCTTGAAGCAGCACCTAGTGTTGGCGGGTTTATTGTAGATAGTTTTTCAACAATTTCGTTTGATAAGCTCCCTACATCCCTGAAATTAATACCTTTTGGGAGAACTAATCCCTCCTCTTTTTTAAAATCTTCAATGTCTGCTCTTTGCCTTTTTAAATAACTTGAATAGACCGATTCAATTTCAATCTGCTCTTTGACATCTAAATCAATTTTTTTTAACTCGGGCCATATATTTTCTAACATAGAAAAAGTTATATTTTTATAAGCCAAAAGATCAATTACTGATCTTTTTTTTCCATCAAGTTTTATGTTAATATTTTTTTTCTTTAATTGATTTGGTGTCACCTGGAGGCCTTTAATCAAACCAAAACCCTTTTTGATTCTCTTTGTTTTTTTATTAAATTCGTTTTGCCTATAAGAAGAAACGCACCCTATATTAATTCCTAACGGGGTTATTCTTTGATCAGCATTATCAGACCTGAGTAATAAGCGGTATTCTGATCTAGAGGTAAACATTCTGTATGGCTCTTTTGTTCCCTTTGTAACAAGATCATCTATTAACACCCCAATATAACCTTGTGATCTATCAATAACAAAATCTTTATTTGATGTTTTTTTTAAAGCTGCATTAATGCCGGCAACAACTCCTTGTGCAGCCGCCTCTTCATAACCTGTTGTTCCGTTTATCTGTCCTGCAAAAAAAAGATTTTTTATTTTTTTTGTTTCGAGGGTGTGTGAAAGCTCTCTAGGATCAACATAATCATACTCAATGGCATAAGCTGGTTGTGTTATAACAGCTTTTTCTAAGCCCTTTATCGACCTAACAAACATTTCTTGGACGTTCTCGGGTAATGAAGAAGATATTCCATTTGGGTAAATTAAATCGTCTTCTAAACCCTCTGGTTCTAAAAAAATTTGATGGTTTTTTTTATTAGGAAATTTTATAATTTTATCTTCAATAGATGGGCAATATCTTGCGCCCATTGATTTAATAGCCCCTGAATACATTGGGGACAAACCTATATTATCTGCAATAATTTTATGAGTTTTAGTATTTGTGTGTGTTATGAAACATGATATCTGTGGGGTGTGGATATGTTTGTTGATAAATGAAAACGGTATCGGTTTTTTGTCTGGTTTCTGTTCATCTAAATCATTGAAATATATAGATTTTTTAAGAATTCTTGGCGGCGTTCCTGTTTTAAGCCTACCTATTGAAAACTTTAATTTTTCAATCCGTTTTGCAAGTGCGACAGATGGTTTATCTCCAACTCTTCCTGCTGCGGAGCTTGTTTTTCCAATCCTAATCATACCTCTTAAAAAAGTACCTGTTGTTAGAACAACTGTTTTGCTTCTTATTTTTTTACCTCCCGCTAGCTCAACGCCAATAACCTGTTTGTTCTTTATTTCCAAATCTTCAACAGATCCCTCAACAATATTAATATTTTTTTGCTCTTTAATAAGCTCATGTACTGCGCTTTTATATAAGCTTCTGTCTGCCTGAGCTCTTGGCCCCCTAACAGCCGCACCCCTGCTTTCATTAAGCATTCTGAATTGAATGCCTCCTTTATCTATTGCTCTTCCCATAATACCATCAAGAGCATCAATTTCCCTAACAAGATGCCCTTTTCCAAGACCTCCAATGGCTGGGTTACAAGACATTTCTCCAATTTTCTCAATATTGTGTGTTATAAGGGCAACACTAACACCAAGCCTTGCGGCAGAACAGGCAGCCTCAACACCAGCATGACCACCGCCAATTACCACCACTGAATATTCTTTTTTATTATTTTTCACGTGAAACTACTTACCAATACAAAAATCTTTAAAAATTACATCTAAAATATCTTCTATATCAAATTTTTGATTAATTTCTAATGAATTTCTAAGGGCCTCTCTATATTTAAAGGCTATGATATCTAAGCTTTCATTAAAATCTATTGATTTAAGAATAGAAAAGACATTATTCATTATCATAATATGTCTTTCACGTGAAAAAATTGGTTCATTTTTTTCTTTTTTTATAAGCATGTCTTTGGATTTCTTCAACAATTTATTAATTCCCTCACCAGTAACAGATGAAATGTTTGTTATTTTGCTGTTGTTTGTTTTTTTTCTTTTATCAAGTTTAGATTTAACAAATATTTTGTGTTTTATATTTTTGTATTTATCAACTTCATTTTTTTCAAGAAAAACAAGGTTTAAATCTGACACTGATATTATTTCTTTTGTTTTTTTAATGCCAATTTCTTCAATTTTATTTTTGTGTTTTCTTATTCCAGCAGTATCCATAAATGTAAATTTATAACCATATAGGTCTAGCGTTGAGGAAATGGCATCTGTGGTTGTTCCTGGAATACTAGTAACTATAGAAATTTTTTTATTTGAAATGAAATTAACAAATGATGATTTTCCTGTATTTGGTTTTCCAACAAGAGAAACAACAAAACCCTGCCTGATAGGTTTTGATATAGAGGAGTTTTTTAATTCATTTTTAATTATTTGTATTATGTTCTTGTTTTGTTCTTTTATTTTAGATAATACATTTTTAGGTAAGTCCTCATCAGAAAAGTCTATAAGTGCCTCAGTGTTAGCCAAAAGCTGGGTTAGTTTTTTGTTAATTTTTTCTACAAAAAAAGAGAGTCCTCCTGATAAATTATTTATAGCTAAGCTCCTTTGTTTTTCTGTTTCTGAATTTATTAAATCAGATAGGCTTTCTGTTTGAACCAAATTTAATTTATTGTTCATTAGTGCTCTTTTTGTAAATTCTCCAGGCTCAGCAAGT
>JABHWG010000116.1 GCA_018657885.1 Pelagibacteraceae bacterium | reverse complement strand
TAATTTAAACTCTCTTAATAGTTTTTTACTTCAATGTGATATCGTAGTGTCTATTTTACCAGATACAAAAAATACAAAAGATTTTATAAATCATAAATTTTTAAGAAAAATGAAAAAATCCTCACTTTTAATAAATATTGGCAGAGGTTCAGCTGTAAATGAGAAAGACTTGATAAAACATATAATAGGTAACTCTAATTTTTATGCATCCTTAGATGTATTTAATAAAGAGCCTTTAGTGCAAAAACATAAATTTTGGCAAAATAAAAATATAACTATAACTCCTCATGTTGCGGCTATCACAGATCACGACTCATCAATTAGTTATTTACATAGAAGATTTTTAACATTTAAGAGAAATAAAAAAATAAAAAGTGATGTAAATATGAGATTGGGTTATTAATTTTTAAAGAAATAATTTTCGAGTATTTTTAAATATAATTTTTCCAAATCTTCTAAATCTTTTAGATAAACAAACTCATCAATTTGATGCAAAGTTTGATTTCTTATTCCTAGCTCAGCTGTTTCACAATAATTTTTTATAAAACGGGCATCAGATGTTCCACCATCTGTTGCGAGTTGTGGCTTTTCATTTCTGCCAGTAGCTTCTGCAATAGATTTTGACATTATATCTGTTAACTCACCTTTTTTGTTAATAAAAGATCTTGCACTTATTTCTTCTGTCAAACTACAGGAAGCATTTTTTAGATCAGCAAAAACTTCATTAATCTTTATCTTTATCCAATTAATTAAAGACTCTGCTGTATGATGATCATTAAATCGTATATTAATTGTTGCTCTCGCATACTCAGGTATTACATTATGCGCTGAATTTCCAACATCAAAAGTTGGAACCTGTATAGAGGTTGCAAGAAAATATTCATTTCCATTATCTAAAGGTTCTGAAAGAATATTAGTTAATAGCTTTGTAAGGTGATGAACGGGATTTTCTGCTCTGTGTCCATTTGCTGTATGACCTTGAATACCTTTTACAGTTAGGAAAAAATTAATGGATCCTCTTCGTCCAATTTTAATTTTATCTCCAATTGCTTTATCAGATGTAGGCTCACCCACAATACAATGATCTATTTTAATATTTTGTTCTTTAGTCCATTCCATAATTTTAGGAGTACCATTTATTGCGTTACCTTCTTCATCTCCAGTAATAATAAATGAAATTTTGCCTCCAAAATTTTTTCCATATTTTTTAATAAATTGATTAGCAGCTGACATAAAACATGCAATATTACTTTTCATATCTTCAGCCCCTCTGCCGTATAATTTATCATTTTCTATTGTTGCTGAAAAAGGAGGAAAGCGCCAAGACTCTTCGTTACCTGCAGGAACAACATCAGTATGTCCAGCAAAAGCTAAATGCTTTCCTGATGAGCCAATGGAAGCAAAAAGATTTTTTACATCATAAGAATTGGGATCAGAAAATGATAAAGCCGTGCAATTAAAACCTATGGAGTTTAAGTGATCCTCAATAATTTGAAGCGCTCCATCATCGGCAGGAGTAACACTCTTGCATCTTACAAGAGCTTGCGTAAGTTTTGTTGTATTAAAATCAATTTTATTCATTAATCACGAAGCAAATCATTAATTGATGTTTTAGATCTAGTTCTTTCGTCCACTCTTTTTACTATTACTGCACAATATAAAGATGGGCCAATATTTCCATCGGGTAATGCTTTTCCAGGTAATGATCCTGGAACAATCACGGAGTAAGCAGGAACTTTACCCATATGTATTTCTCCAGTGGTTCTATCAATAATTTTTGTTGAAGCTCCAATAAACACACCCATCGATAAGACTGATCCTTCACCAACTATAACTCCTTCAGCTACTTCACTTCTAGCACCAACAAAGCAATTATCTTCAATAATAACAGGGTTTGCCTGCAAGGGTTCGAGTACACCGCCTATACCAGCACCTCCTGAGATATGACAGTTTTTGCCAATTTGTGCACATGATCCAACGGTTGCCCAAGTATCAATCATTGTGCCTTCATCCACATATGCTCCTAAATTTACAAATGATGGCATTAAAATAACACCTTTTGCAATAAAAGCTGACTTCCTTACAACTGCATTAGGAACGTATCTAAAACCTGCCTTTTCATGATCTTCTTTTGACCAATTTGCAGTCTTGCTAGGGACTTTATCATACCAAGTAGCATGTGGCGCTTTTACTACTTCATTATCATTTATTCTAAAACTTAATAAAATTGCTTTTTTAATCCATTGATTAACAATCCATTCTTCACCATTTTTTTCACAAACACGAATATGACCCATATCAAGTTGATTAAGAGCCTCGTCCACACTTTCTCTTATTTCACCACTTGTATTAGTATTAATTTGGTCCCTATTTTCAAACGCATTGTCAATAATGTTTTTTAATTCACTCATACATTTCCTTTGTTAACTTCTTCTAAAAAATTTGTAATATCTAATGTCTTATGATCTAGATAATTTTTTGATGCTTGAATATCATCACTAAAATTTTCATAACCCGCATCAATCCAGACCGATGTGAAGCCAACTTTTTTTGCTGGAACTAAATTTTTTGCTATATCATCAAACATAGCTGAACTTTTTGCATCAATATTAAATTGTTTTATTAATTGTTCATATGGAGAAATCTCCGGTTTAGGAATATAATGTGCCATTTTAATATCATAAATTTCATCAAAAAATCCTGATAACTTTATACGATCCAGAACATCAATAGCATGTTGCATATTTGCATTCGTATAAATAATTTTTCTACCATTTAATTTTTTTAGCTCTTCATTAAGTTTAGGATTTGGGTTAACGATTGAATAGTCTAGTTTATGAACTGCAGCTAGAAAATCATCAGGATCCACTCCATGATTGTCCATCATTCCTTTAAGGGTTGTCCCATGTTGTTTGTAATATTTTTTTTGTATTTGCTTTGCTTCATCAATATCTATTTTCAAATGAGCTGAAACAAATTTACCCATTAATTCATGAACTTGTTGAAAAATTCCACTATCAGCTGAATACAAAGTATTATCTAGGTCAAATATCCAAGTGTTTATATGTGAATTTAGGCTGTTCATATATTATGTATAAATTTGTGTTCCTATACCATGTTCGGTAAATAATTCTAATACTACTGAGTGAGGAATTCTGCCATCTAATATAGTTGACTTATTAACACCGTTTTTCATTGCCTCTATACATGTGGTAATTTTTGGTTTCATACCTCCAACAATAAATTCTTCACTAGTTATTTTAATAGCATCATCAAGTGTAAGTGAAGAAATCAAATTTTTATCTTTATCTAAAACCCCTGCAACATCAGTTAAAAGTAATAATTTACTTGCTCTAAGTTTTCCTGCAATATACCCAGCAGCAGTATCAGCATTTATATTGTATGAATTTTCATTATCGTCCACTCCTAATGGAGCAATGACTGGTATTTTACCCGCTTGAATATGTGCATTTATTAAATCAATATTAACATTCGTTGGTTGTCCAACAAAACCAATATCAACTATTTTTTCAATATTTGAATCTGAATCTTTAATTTCTATTTTTAGCTGTGTTGCACTTATGAGTCTATTTATGTTTCCACTAAGTCCAATTGCATTACCTCCTGAGTCATTTATCGACTTTACTATTTCTGTATTTATTTCATTCGCCAATACATCTTCTACAACTTTTACAGTATCTATATCCGTAACTCTTAAACCTTCAACAAACTTGGAATCAATATTTTTAGTTTTTAAGCGTTCAGCTATTTGAGGTCCTCCTCCATGAACCACTATGGGAAATATCCCAACTTCTTTCATCAAACCAATATCTTTAGCAAAACTCTTTGCAAGCTTAGGGTCGCCCATTGTATGTCCACCATACTTAATTACAATAATGTCACCACTATGTTGTCTAATAAATGGTAAAGCTTCAACTAGTGTAGAAGCTTTATGAATAAAGTAAGCCTGGTCACTTTCAGATAAAAAATCAAATTTCATTATTGCTTAGATAAAGTATAGATATCTTTTTGGATATCAATTATTCCCTCAAATTTTTTTGAACTAGTAAAGAAAAAGTTATGAAACGTTTTTTTGTACATTTTCATTAGACTTTCCATAGATTTTTCTAAATCTGATAAATATGACTTTGAGCACTTATCAATTTTTGTGAAAACAATTGAAAACCTTCGATTTGAATCATTTAATAAATCAAACATATCTATATCACTATTTTTAACACCTACTTTGGCATCTAATAAAACATATGCATGAATAAGACTTGATTGATTTTGAATATACTCCTCAATTAAAACTCCAAGATTTTCTCTCATTACCTTAGAGACTTTTGCATATCCATAACCAGGTAAATCAATTAGATTAATTACTTCATTTATCAAAAAAATATTGATTGATTGTGTTCTTCCTGGAGTCTTGCTTGTTTTTGCTAAATTTTTTGTTCTAGTTACAGCATTTATTATGCTAGATTTACCAACATTAGATCTACCAACAAAACAACAGTCTGGAATATTAAGAGTTTTTTTAATATCTCTATAAGAAGGAAAAGACCCAATAAATTTATTTGTATTAAAAAAATTATTTAATGATTTATTTCCATTAGCCATTTTTAGCGAGTATCTTTCTTTGAATAAACCATTGCTGAGCTATAGAAAGAATATTGTTCACCGACCAATATAAAACTAAACCTGCTGCAAAACCTGCCAATACAAAAGTAAATACAAAAGGGAGTAGAGCAAATATTTTAGCTTGGGTTGCATCTGCTGGAGCGGGATTTAATTTTTGTTGAAGCCACATAGTTAAGCCCATTATTATTGGCAAGATACCAATATTTATTATAGATAATGCTCCTGGCACATCCCAAGAAATTAAACCAAATACAGTTAATATACCAAGAGGATCTGGTGCTGATAAATCATGAATCCAACCATAAAATGGGGCGTGATACATTTCTATTGTAATAAAAAGCACTTTATATAAAGAAAAAAAGATAGGGATTTGAACGAGTATAGGTAAACAGCCTGCTACAGGATTAGCACCTTCTCTTTTGTAGAGAGCCATTAGTTCTTGTTGCATTTTTTGACGATCATTTGGATAAGTTTCTTTTAATCTCTGCATTTCAGGTTGCAGTTTTTTCATTTTAGCCATTGATTTGAAGGATGCATGTGCCAAAGGAAAAAGAATTAATCGCATTAGAATTGTAAAAGCAATAATTGCCAGACCAAAATTACCTGCATAACCATAAAACCAGTTTATTGCATATGAGACTGGTTTAGTAAGAAAAGCAAACCATCCCCAATCAATCGAATCTGTAAAACGTTCAATAGATAATGATTTATCGTATTGGCTTAGAATATCTAATTTTTTAGCTCCAGCAAATACTTTACCATTATAAGAAATTGAATTACCAGGAGCGACATTAAATACTTGCCCAACATATCCCATTCTATAACTATCCCTGCCATTATTACCATGACGATAATTTACATTTATAGGTTCATTTGGATCAGGAATTAATACAGACATCCAATATTTATCTGTAAAGCCTAACCAGCCTCCTTGAGCTTTTGCATCACAAAAAGAATCTTTGATTGGCATGCTTGAAGAGCAATCATCAAGTAAATCATCGTAACCCTTTTCAAGAAGTTCATCATTTACAAGACTGATTAGACCTTCATGTAAAATAAAAAAATTAATTGTCTTAGGTGTGTTTATTCTTTTAATTAATCGATAAGGGTAAATTTCTAATTTTGATGAGCTGTTATTAATCACTTCTTGTTTTACTGAGAACATATAATTTTCATCAACAGTAAAATTCATTATAAAAGTATTATTTTCAGAGCTAGTCCAACTCAATCTAACTGAGTTTCCTGGAGTAAGATTTGATGAGTTTGCTTCCCATATGGTTTCTAGATTTGGCAATTGAGTACTTTGATTGTTTAACGCCTTCCAACCAAACTCAATATAATATGGATTTGCAGTCCCGTCAGGAGAGAGTAAATCAATATTTTTTGAACCCTCTTC
>JABHWG010000060.1 GCA_018657885.1 Pelagibacteraceae bacterium | reverse complement strand
AGGATATTGCAGCATGAGATAGATCACTTATCTGGAAAACTATTTGTAGATTATCTTTCTTCACTAAAGAGAAATATTCTAATTAAAAAAGTAAAAAAACTGCAAAACTCTAGAAAAAATGATGACTAATAAAAAAATAATTTTTATGGGAACTCCTTTTATAGCTGCTCAGCATTTAAATATTTTAGTTAAAAAGAATTTTAATATAGTAGGTGTCTTTACACAGCCACCTCGAAAAAAAAATAGAGGTATGATTGCTCAAGAAAGTGAAGTGCATAAAGTTGCAATTAAAAATAACCTAGAGTTATTTCATCCAACTTCTATTAATGAAGATGTAATAAATAAAATTAAGTATCTTAAGCCTGACTTAATAATTGTAGTTGCTTATGGAATAATTCTTCCATTAGATTTTTTAAATATTCCAAAATATGGATGTATTAATATCCATGTATCTTTATTGCCGAGGTGGAGAGGCGCGGCTCCAATTGAGCATTCTCTTTTAGAAGGAGATTTAAAAACTGGGATAAGTATAATTAAGATTTCTCCAAAATTAGATGCCGGTGATATTCTTGCTCAGGAAATCTTACCAATTGATGAAGGCATCTATAGTGATGAATTAACTTTAGCGCTTACAAATCTTGGTAAAGAATTAATGATTAAAGTTTTACCTGATATATTTGAAAAAAATATTACTTTAACAAAACAAGATCATAACAAAATAACTTATGCAAAAAAATTCACAACTGAAGATAGAAAAATAAATTTTCATAACCCGGCAGATAAAGTTATTAACCATATTCGAGCTCACGGACCTAAACCAGGGTCTTGGTTTATTTATAAGGGAGAAAGAATAAAAATTTTGAAAGCAAAGAAAATTTATGAGCAAGGGGAACAATCTACAATTTTAAGTAAAAACTTTTTATTAGGATGCAGTGAAGGAAGTATACTTCCAATCTCTATTCAGCGCGAAGGTAAAAAGGCAGTAATTTTAGACGATTTCTTGCGTGGTTTTTCTTTTTTCATTGGCGATAAATTAAATGCCTAATTATAAAATTATTGTTGAATATGATGGAACAGACTTTGTTGGTTGGCAGCAGCAAAAAAATGGAAACTCCATTCAAGCAGCTCTTCAAGAAGCTTTATTTAAACTTTTAGGTTATGAGATATCAGTATTTGGTGCAGGGAGAACTGATTCAGGCGTACACGCCTACGGTCAAGTAGCATCATTTAATTTAAATAAAGAAATCGAGTCTGATGTAATAAGAGATGGGATGAATCAACACTTAAGACCAAGATTAATAGCAGTTAAAGTAGCAGAATTAGTTGATGACACATTCCATGCAAGATTTTCAGCTACAAAAAGATTTTATGAGTATAAAATTATTAATAGACGACCTCCTCTTACTATTGATGCAAATCATGCATGGTGTGTTCATAAAAAGTTAAATGTTGAAAAAATGAAAAGTGATTCATTATTTTTTTTAGGAAAACATGATTTAAATGCTTTCCGCTCATCTCATTGTCAGTCTAAAAATAGTATTAAAACAATTGATAATATAAATGTTTACAATGAAAAAGAAGAGATAATAATTGAAGTAAGTGCTAAATCCTTTCTTCATTCGCAAGTTAGAATCATGGTTGGAACACTGGTTGATATAGCTAAGGGGAACATTAATAGATCAATTAAAGAAATTATTAATTCCAAAAAAAGAGAAGATGCTGGACAGACAGCTCCTGCTAGTGGTCTATATTTAAAAAAAGTTGATTACTAATTTTATTTTATTTACTTCGAGATTCCAAAAGATTTTTTTTAATTAAAGATAATCCAGTGTCTTGTTTAGATTTATAAGATTTATTAAAGGCATCCAAAGCCCATCCATCAAATCGTTTTTTTAAGTTTTCGATATTTTCTAATTTCCATTGGTTAGTGGTATTTTCATCTTTCCAAATTTTTTTTTCATCATCTGTTCTTGCACAACCATAACAAAATCCGCTAACAGGATCAGTTTTACAAACACTAATACACGGAGAAATGATATTTTTATCGCTCATATGTAATTAGATATATTTTTTTTTCATCAATTCAAATAAAATGGACTAATTATGTCTAATTTTACTTATTTAAATATTGAAAAAGCTTATCAGGCAATTCATCAAAAGCTTATTAAAACTCCTTTAGTAAGTAATGATTATATAAATAAATTATTAGGGGCAAAAATTTATTTTAAGTTAGAAAACTTACAAAAAACAGGATCATTTAAGCTACGCGGAGCAACTTATAAAGTAAGTAAGCTCTCTAAAGAGCAAAAACTAAAAGGTATAGTTGCCTATTCTTCTGGTAATCATGCTCAAGCTGTTGCATATGCTTGCTTAGAAGAGGGTATAAGTGCAAAAATAATTATGCCCAAAGATGCGCCAAAAATTAAAATTGAAAACACTCAAAAATTAAAAGCTCAAATAATATTTTATGATCGCGCAAACGAAAGCAGAGAAAAAATTGGCGAAGAGATAGCTTCACATGAAAATAGAACTATTATTAAACCCTATGATGATTATGATGTAATAGCTGGTCAAGGTACCGCAGCATTTGAGATATCACAAGAACTTAATAATATATCAGTAATTCCAGATATATATTTGTGTTGTTGCGGCGGCGGCGGCTTAATTGCAGGAACTTCAACATATTTAAAGCATAAATACCCAAATATTTTATCATATGCCGCAGAGCCTTTTGGGTTTGATGACACTAAAAAATCTCTTGATAGTAAAAGAATTATCGCAAATGAGTCAGGTTTTACCTCAATATGTGACGCTATCGTTACTCCTCAGCCAGGGAAAATGACGTTTCCAATTAATCTCAGAAATCTTAGTGGTGGAGTTGTTGTAGATGACGAGGAAGTTAAACAATCAATAAAAATTTTAGCTGAGCATTTAAAAATTGTAGCAGAGCCTGGAGGTGCTGTAGCAGCAACAGCAGCATTAACAAAAAAAATTGATATTAAAAATAAAACTGTTGTTGTGATGATTTCAGGAGGCAACATTGATCTTGATGTGTTTTGTAGTCTATGAAAAATTTAAAAATTCCTAAAATTCAAAAAAAATTACAAGATAAAAATATAGATTGTCTAATTATTAACCGCACTGATGAATTTCTTAATGAATATATTGCCCAGGATTCAGAAAGATTGTTTTGGGCTACAGACTTTTCAGGCTCAGCAGGAAGGGCAATCATTAACCATGAAAAGTCTTTTTTATTTGTTGATGGCAGATATACATTTCAAGCTAAAGAGCAAGTAGATGAAAATGTAGTTTCATTGTTGCATCACAATGATTTTTCGAAAGAATTAAATAAAAATTTTATAAAAGACAAATGTATCGGATTAGATCCAAAACTCCATTCAATTGAAGAGGTAATCAAGATAATTGAGTTAGCATTTAAGCAAAAAACAAAATTATATTTTACAAAAATAAATATAATTGATGAATTATGGGATAATAAACCCATGCGATCATATGGTGAAATTTTTAATCATCCAATAAAGTTTGCTGGTGAGGAATCAATAAATAAACTTAACAGCTTTGTAAACACTCTAGAAAAAAATAATTTAGATAATTATTTTTTATCCAGTCTTGATTCTATAGCCTGGCTACTTAATTTAAGGGGATTTGATATTTTGCACACCCCTTTAGCGTTTTCATATTTATTTGTTTCGATTAAAAGTAAGCCAGTATTATATTTATCGGTTGATAAACTTAATCAAGATTTAAAAGATAAGTTAAATCATATTGTAAGCATAAAACCCATTGAAGAAATTGATAGTGTATTTAATAATTTAAAACATAATCCTAAAATTGGTTTTGATTTTAAAAATACATCATATTATTTTTATAAGTTAGCTTCAGAGAATAAAGGGATACCTTTTCATTTAGAAAATCCATGCTTATTACCAAAAGCTGCCAAAAACCTAGTTGAGCTTCAAGGAAGTAGGAAAGCTCACATTAGAGACGGGGTTAGTATAACAAAATTTTTATATTGGTTAAAGACGCATAAGAATATTGAAAAAGAAAATGAGATATCTGTTGCTAATAAACTATTATTTTTTCGTAAGTCTAATGATCTATTCCACTCAATTTCTTTTGATACAATTTCAGCCATAGGAAAAAATGCTGCATTACCGCACTATAGAGCAGATATAAGCAACCCAGTCCCAATGAAGAATAATAGTATTTATTTATCTGACTCAGGAGGTCAATATTATGATGGAACTACTGATATTACTCGTACAGTAATATTAGGAACTCCAAATGAAGAACAACAAGAAAAATTTACACGCGTATTAAAAGGCCATATTAATCTTTCTTCCCATATTTTTTCTGAAGGAACAACAGGTACAGATATTGATAATTTAGCAAGAGCGAGCTTGATTGAAGTTGGGTGTGATTATGATCATGGAACAGGACATGGAATTGGGAGTTTTCTTAGTGTTCATGAAGCCCCCCAACGTATTTCTAAAAAAAATATGTTTCCCAGTATTGAGTTACTTCCAGGAATGATTCTTTCTAACGAGCCTGGTTATTATAAAGAAGGAGATTTTGGTATTAGGATTGAAAATATACTTATTGTTCAAAAAGCTAGTGAAGGTATGTTAAAATTTGAGAATATATCTTGGGCTCCAATAGATAGAGATCTTATAAAAGCTGAGATCCTTAATATAGATGAGTTAGGCTGGATTAATAATTATCATCAAACTGTTTATGATAAATTATCTAATTTTCTTACCCTAGAGGAGAAGCGCTGGTTACAAGATGTAACTATGCCCCTCTAACTCAGGTAAGACTTAAAGATAAAAACGATTATATTTATTTTTATGATCTAATTCGCGAATTCTTTGCTCTAAATCATAAGTATTTGAAGATTGAGATAAGTATTTTTCAATACTTTCTCTTTCATCGTCAAAAGCAATACGTTTAAATAATTTACTAAGCAGCTTTTTTATCATTGCTATCTTTCTTTTTATATAAATGCTCAGATAATGCTGACTGCCAATCTTGTCCATATTCATTTTTAAAATATCTGACTAGGTTTGGATCAATATT
>JABHWG010000145.1 GCA_018657885.1 Pelagibacteraceae bacterium | reverse complement strand
TGGGATTTTGGTAAATAACTCATACATCCATTATCAATATTTACATCGGTTAGAGCAATCCATCCTGTAACTAGTTCATATGGATGTAATCCCCAATAATTTGCATCTTGATGCCAGTTAATATGTTTTTTTCCATGAGGAGGCTTGATAAAAATATCAGCTGATTGAATTAATATATTTGGACCAATTACTTTTTCTACAGCATCTAATAAAGTTGGTGAAATGCATAAGTCATAAATCCAATTAGCTAATAAATGAGCTTGTAAATTCCAGGGGTGCTTAATATTTTTTGGAGGATTAAAGTAAATACTTTCAAGACGTTTTGCAGCAACATTTACTTCATTTAAGCATAAAGTTTCTATAGGTAAATAATAGCCATTAATATCATAAAATTTTTTTAAATTATTCACTAAAAAACTTTAATATATTTTAAAATAAATAAATAGAAAAAATTTAAAACTAAATATTACTTTCTTCTTTTTCTAGGAGTTCCAACGCTAGAAAAGTTATTTGATTTTTTTTTAGAAGAGTTTTTTTTATTAAACCCACTTTTACTTCTTGTAGAAAATTCATTATCCGATGATTTTTTATATTTACCTTGATCACTTTTTTTAGAAAACCTTTTCTTTGAAAAGTTTTTTTTATCTGTTCCTTCTTCGTTTTTAGAAAAAGATTTTTTATATCTAGATTCATTATCCGATGATTTTTTATATTTACTTTGATCACTTTTTTTAGAAAACCTTTTCTTTGAAAAGTTTTTTTTATCTGTTCCTTCTTCGTTTTTAGAAAAAGATTTTTTATAATCTGGCTTCTTTTTAAATGATGGTCTTTTATTAGTTTCTCGTTTTTTATTAAATGAATTTTTAGAATTTCTTTTTTTCGATTTAGATTGATTTTTAATATTTTTTTCAGGATTAAGTATTTTTTGTATTTCTTTCCATTTCAAAAAATCACCTTTTGTAACAAAACTAAGAGCAACACCTTTAGAACCAGCTCTAGCAGTTCGACCAATACGATGAATAAAATCCTCAGCCATCTGAGGTAAATCATAATTAATAACATGCTCTATATGAGGAACATCAATACCTCTTGCTGCAACATCAGTTGCTATTAAAATTCTAAATTTCATATCTCTAAAATTTTTCATTATTGTATTTCTTTTACTTTGTCGCAGGCCACCATGAAGAGGAAAGGATTTAATTTTATTTTTTGATAAAGCTTTAGCTAATTTTTCAGTACCATATTTTGTTTTAACAAATATTAACATCGAACCACTACGAGTGGTTATTTGATTGACTAACTCATCTAGTTTTTGATCAGATTTAAGCTCAATAATTTCTTGTTTTATATTTTTAGCTACAGAATTTGAATCACCTACTGATATTCTAATAGGATTATTTAGATATTTAGAAGAAAGTTTAAGGATGTTATCTGGAATAGTAGCTGAAAACATTAAAACTTGTTTGGTTTTTGGTAAAAATTTAATAATTTTATTAATCTGCACTTCAAAACCCATATCCAACATTCTATCTGTTTCATCTAAAACTAAATATTTAGCATCATGAAGGTTTAAACTTCCTCTTTGCAAATGATCGTTTATTCTCCCAGGTGTGCCTACATAAATTCTAGGTCTTTTCTTTAATTCAGATAGTTGTTTACTCATAGACTCACCACCAATTAAAGTGGCAGTGTTTATTGAGCTTTTGAATCCTAATAATGAATCTATAACATCTAATACTTGTTTAGCTAATTCCCTTGTAGGAATCATTACTAAAAGAGACCCTCTGGATGATTTCATTAATAATTCTAGAATTGGAATACAAAATGCAGCAGTTTTACCTGTCCCAGTTTGAGCAGAACCTAAAATATCATTACCTTTAAGAATTAATGGTATGGATTTTTCTTGTATAGGTGTTGGGGATTTAAAATTAATATTTTTAAGAGATTTATTCAAAACCTCGTTAAGATTGTATGCTGAAAAGTCTGTCATATTTAATTAAACCTACTAAATCAAAATTTTAGAACTTATTAAAAAAATTGACAATAAATAAATGTTAGCTCCCTATAGATGTAATAATTAGTATTGCTAGCTTAAAATGATAAAGTCCAAAAAAAGAACTATTGAAAATTTAAAGTTTTTTTAAGCTATTTATTGATTAATTTATGTTTTTTTTATTCCAGTAGGATGCGTTACTCCATCAATTACTAATTCAGGCTTAATACTCACACCAATAAGCTGGGTCTATTCTCAAGGTATGTAGCTATAGAATCAAGAGATGAGATATTATCTACAAATTTTAATAGTTTTGGGAATTTTTCAATTAAAGATTTATCAAGATTTTTTGAAAGATCTAAATGATGAAATACAGCAAAGTCACATGCATGAG
>JABHWG010000001.1 GCA_018657885.1 Pelagibacteraceae bacterium | reverse complement strand
CTGGAATTAGTTTTCTTTCAGAGAACGGTATTTCTTTTACAGGCAAGTGTATGATTGCAGAAAATGCACCAACACCAATTCCTACCCACCAAACAATATCATAACTCCCATACATGTCATAAAATACCCCCCCTAACCAGACACCTACAAAAGAGCCAATTTGATGCGATAAAAAAACTATTCCATAGAGAGTTCCCATAAACTTTAATCCATAAATGTAACCTATAATTCCTGCGGTTAAAGGTACTGTTGCAAGCCACAATGATCCCATAACAATAGAAAATATTACGACTGAAGTTGGGGTTATTGGTAGCATTATGAATATAATTGCAGCAATTGTTCTGCCTGTATAAATGATTGATAGTAAATATTTTTTTGTATAATTTTTGCCCATTGCCCCAGCTGTAATTGATCCAACAATATTAAAAAGTCCAATTAGTGCAATTGATAGTGCTCCTAATGAAGCTACTGAATTACAAAAAATACTTATTAAACTTCCTTGAACAATAGGACTGCTCGCTTCGGCAATAAAAGCTGGGAAATGCGCTGTGATAAAAGCTAATTGAAATCCGCATGAAAAAAAACCAAGAAATAACATAATGTATGTTGGGTCTTTAAAAGCATCTCTCAGAACGTCACTTAAATTACTTTCGATTTCTTTTTTAGAAACTATTGGCTTAGATTTTAGAAGTGGGACAAAAAAAATTGTTAGTATACTTATTATTGCAAATATTGTGAACACTGATGACCACGGCATAATATCAAGAAGTATTGCTGCAAATGGAGGACCTACAACCTGACCTGCAGAACCAGCTGCTGTTGTAATGCCTAAAGCAAGCGATCTTTTTTCAGGAGAAGCAGTTCTTCCAACAACTGCTAAGATTGGCCCAAAACCACTTCCTGCAATTCCAAAACCTATTAAAATATTTAGAAATTGGTGTGCTTCAGGAGTAGAGGCAGAACTGCTAATAAAAATACCAATTGCATATAAAATTAAACCTAAGGTTATTGCTTTTCTATCTCCAAATTTTTCTGCGAAAGCGCTAAATATAGGTGTCCCAATTCCCCACGCTAAATTTTGAATAGCAATTGCCATCGAAAATTCTGATCTTGCCCAAAGAAACTCTTCAGCTATTGGAATTTGAAAAAGGCCAAAAGTTGAGCGTATAGCAAAACTAATTAAAAGAATTAAACTTCCACCAATAAGAACAGGTGTGAAAATGTTTGATTTATAATTTTCATTCATAATATATTATGAAAACTCAACAGTTGAAACATAGACGCAATACAATATTTTTTATTACAACATCATTATATAATATTCTTAAATTTATTTTAAGCAGTAAATTTAATGAGTAATTTTTTTGAACCAATAAAGGGAATATATTAAAAAATACTAAATTCTTTGACTTACTTGTTGTCTTTCTGAATCTTCTTTTTCTGGAATTACATAAGCAACACTGCAATGTTCTAAGCAATAGGGCTTTTCCTCAAATCTTTCTTTACCACAAAATTTAAAACCTGACTCATCAGGATGACCTTCAGGCCACTCACAGCCTCTTTTGTTATTATTTGTAATGAGATTTTTGACAATTGGTTGAAAACTTTGTTGGGGTCTTGGCGTATTTTGAATTACTTCTTTAGAAGTTTCGAAATTTAATTTTGGAACAATAGGTGACCTAGCTTTTTTTCTATCGGGTTTCACCGCTGTTCTTCTTATCGGAGATGGTCTTCTTTCTAATCCAATTCGATGCGCTTTACCAACTACAGCATTTTTCGTAAACCCTAGTAACTTACCTATCTGAGCCGTTGGGAGTCCTTGATCCCATAATTCTCTTAGTCTTGCAACATTATCATCATTCCATGACATAATATTTTCCTTTTTATATTAACTACATATAGTAGTGATAAACTTAATTAATATACTAAATGTATATTCAAATAAACAAAAAAACTGGGATTTTTTTTAAAAAAACCAATAAAACTATGTATTTTTAATGTTAATGTTAGCAAAATATGAAAAATTTAGAAAATTATAAAATAAATAATAAGAAAGTTTTGTTCAGGGCTGACTTAAATGTGCCGGTAGTAAATAATATTATCACTGATGAGTCACGAATTTTAGCTATTAAGTCTTCAATAAAAAAACTTATCTCCAATAATAATAAAGTTTTTATAGTTACTCACTTTGGTAGACCTCAAGGCAGAGTTGAGGAAAAATATTCTTTAAAATTTATTCTTCCATCACTTATAAAAATACTTGAACTAGAAAAAATACATTTTTTGAATGGCATCGATAATCAATTAATTGATAAAAAAATAAATGAAATGGAGAGCGGTGAAGTTTGTTTAATAGAAAATATTAGATTTTATAAAGAGGAAGAGAATATAGATTTAACATTTGCGAAAAGTTTAACTACATTATTTGATGTTTATGTTAATGATGCATTTTCAGCGTCACATAGAAATCATACATCAATCACTGGTTTTACAAAATATATTCCTGCAGTTGCAGGAAATCAACTTATTAAAGAAATTAATAATATTAATACATTTTTAGAAAATTCTAAAAAACCTAATATGGCTATTGTAGGAGGCTCTAAGATATCAACTAAAATTAAGTTGTTAAATAATTTAGTAGAACAATTTAGTGCTATTGTTATTGGTGGTGCAATGGCTAATACTTTTTTATTAGCTAATAATATGTATATTGGTAATTCATTAGCAGAAGAAAATTTAATTAGTGAGGCCATAAACATTCAAACAGAGGCAAGTAAATTAAATTGTAAAATAATACTCCCAAGTGATGTTGTTTGTGGAAAAAATATTAAAGATAAGAATCCTATTAACTGTAATGTTAATGAAGTTCCATCAGATTCAATGATATTAGATTTAGGATCAGAAACTATACAAATTATAAATGATCAAATTATTAATTCAAAAATGGTTTTGTGGAATGGGCCTGTAGGTGCCTTTGAGTTTACTCCATATAATACAGCTACAAATGCAATCGCTGAAATATTTAAATCAAATGCTAAAAAACTTAAAATAGACACTCTTGCAGGTGGAGGAGATACTGTTTCAGCTATAAAAAATGCTAATGCTGAAGAGGGATTCAATTATATATCAAATGCAGGAGGTGCTTTTTTAGAATGGCTTGAAGGAAGCGAGTCACCTGGTGTTATTGCTTTGAAAAAAAATAAGTTAAATTAATTTTCTATTTGATATTTTTTAATTAGTGGAAATTGAGTCATTGTAAAAATAAAAGTAATTGGCAATATTCCAAAGACTTTAAAACTTACCCAAAGATCAGTTGATTGTGTTCTCCATATAATTTCATTCAAAATTGCAAGGGCAATAAAAAAACCAATCCAGCGCTGAGTTAATATTTTCCATCCTTTCTCTTCAAGTTGTAGAGTAGCTCCTAAAAGATATTTAAGTAGAGATTTTTTAAAAACAACACCACCATATAAAATTGCTGCAAATAGCAGGTTAATAATAGTTGGTTTCATTTTAAAAAAAATATCATTATCAAAATAAATTGTTAAACCACCAAAAATCAAAACAATTGTTGCACCAACAGTTGGCATAATTGGTATTTTTTTTTCATGAATATAAGAAAATAAAACCGCAATAACTGTAGCGATCATGAAAGGCAGGATAGAAGCTTGCAAACCATTTTTTGAATAAAAATAAAAAAAGACTGCTAATGGACCAATATCAATTAATAATTTATAAACTGATTTCATATTATTCACTTAAATCTAAAATTGACCTTGCAAAATTTCTAGCGCTAAAGTTTATTAAATCCTCAGCTTTTTCTCCAAGACCAATATAACTTATAGGTATTTCATATTTATTTGCAATTGAAATTAAAGCCCCACCTTTTGCTGTGCCATCTAATTTTGTAATGATAATACTAGTTACGTTTAATTCTTTGCCAAAAATATCAACTTGCTTAATCATATTTGATCCATTTGTTCCATCAAGAACTAAAACTGTTTCTACAGCTATGTTTGTATTTATTTTATTAACCACATTTTTTAATTTAACTAATTGATTAATCAAATTAGTATTATTTGATAATCTACCAGCAGTGTCAATTATTAAATAATCATAATTTTCTTTATTAAATTTTTCAGCAGCTTGGTAAGCTACACTTGCAGGATCTTGATTAGCTTCACCAGTGTAAAAATCACTATTATTTTTATCTGCCCAATTTTTTAATTGGTCAATTGCAGCTGCTCTAAATGTATCACATGCTCCAATTAAAATTTTCTTATCTTTATTTAATTGATTTACTATTTTACCTATAGTGGTCGTTTTTCCACTCCCATTTACTCCAACAAAAATTAGTATTTTTTTTTCACCACTTTCAACTAACAGCCTTTTTTCTCTGAGTATTAAAATATTTTCTATTTCTTTTGATAATGTGTCTAAAACTATTGATGATATATTATCTCCTGTAGATTTTACTTTACGAACTGAGTTTATTAATTTTTCTACTACATCTAAACTTATATCAGCTGAAATAAGAATAGTTTCTAATTCATCAAGAGTCTTGCTATCAACTTTTCTATTTTGAAAAGAGCTAAGAATATTTTTTGATAAAAAATTAGATGTTTTTTGTAAATTATTTTTAAATTTAGAAAAAAGACTCATATTCTTTTAGCCACTAATGTATCATTTTCTATTCCAGTAAAGATACACTGAATTATATTCCCTTCTTTAATATTCTCATCCACCAATACATTAAAAAAATTTTTATCTTTACCTAGTGAGTGATTATTTTGATTTTTTTCAACTAGCATTATGTCTTTTTTACCAATTTTACTGGCAAGATATTTTTTAAAATTTAATAATCCTTTTTCTCGTAATGCTTTTGCTCTATTTTTTATTATAGACTTATCTGTTTGTGGCATTCGCGCAGCTGGAGTATTTTCTCTAGGTGAGTAAGGGAATACATGTAAGTGTGTTAGGTGACATTTATCAATTAAATCTAAGGAGTCTTTAAACATCTTTTCAGTCTCTGTTGGAAAGCCTGCGATAATATCTGCACCAAAAGTTGCATCTTTTCTTAATGACAAAATTTTATTACAAAAATTAATAGCCATTTCCCTTGTATGTCGTCTTTTCATTCTTTTAAGAATCATATTATTGCCAGCCTGAAGACTAATATGAAAATGAGGCATTAGTTTTTTCTCAGAGAGTAGATCCCAAAAATCATCATCAATTTCTGCACAATCAATGGAAGATAATCTTAGCTGTTCTAATCTTGGAACGAGTTTTAAAATTCTTTTTATTAAATTTGAAAAAGTTGGCTTGCCTGGTAAGTCTTTTCCATAGTCTGTAATATCAACACCTGTTAAAACCACCTCTTTATAGCCATTATCAACTATTTTTTTAATTTTATGTATTATGTCTCCTGCTGGAACACTTCTGTTATTACCTCTTCCATAAGGAATAATACAAAAAGTACAACGATGATCACAACCTTGTTGTATTTCTATATAAGCTCTTGATTTTCCATCAAATTTTTCAATAGTTGCTGGCACGGTATTTTTTTCTAATAAAATATCATCAACCTGAATTGGATTTAAATAATTTAGATCTTTCCATACATTGGGTAATAATTTTTCTTTGTTGCCTAAAATTAAACTAACTTCTTCAAAAGCAATATATTTTTCAGGATTAATTTGCGCAGCACACCCTGTTACAACAATTTTATTTTTTGGATTACTCCTTTTGGCTTTTCTAATTTCGTAAGCGACTTTTTTTTCTGCTTCAGCAGTTACTGCACATGAATTTATTACAGTAATATTCTTTAAATTGTTTTCTCTAATATGATTTTTTATAATTTCACCCTCGTAAATATTTAATCTGCAACCAAGATTAATTAGAGAGTTTTTTTTATCCATTTAAATTTTAACATACCCATTATAACTTATTTCAGCAGGTCCGGTCATAATTGCCTCATTATTAATAATATTTATATGTAATGAACCTTTTTCAAGCTGCACTTCTACATTATTTTTAATTAAATTTTTTTTCCAACCTGCATAAACTGCAGCACAAGCTCCGCTTCCACAAGCCAGTGTAATACCTGCACCTCTTTCCCATACTTTCATTTTTATTTTTTCTGAATTAATTACTTCAATAAATTCAACATTAGTTTTATTTGGAAAAAATTTATGATTTTCAATTTTGGGCCCTAAATTTTCTAAATCTATATTTTCAATAGAGTTTCCAAAAAAAACAACGTGAGGATTCCCAACATTGACAGCAACTCCCTCACTAAAACCATCAACTTTAATTGGAATATTTAAGGTGTCAATTTCTTCACTTAAAGGAATAGTCTTCCAGTCACTAGAAATTTTCCCCATATTTATGCTGATATTTGCATCATTTTGTTTTGCAATTAAAATTCCTGCATCAGATAAAATCTTTAATGAATCTATTTTTTGATTTTCATCAAATAATAGCTTTGCTACACATCTAGTTCCATTTCCACATGCTTCAGCCCTATCTCCGCTTGGATTAAAAATTTCAATTGCTATATCTGCATTGATATTATTATTCTGGTTGATAGTAATAAGTTGATCACAACCAGCCCCGGTCCTTCTGTTGCTTAATTTTTTGATAAGATTTTCAGTAATCTTAATATTGCTTGATCTTTTATCAATAATAACAAAATCATTGCCCAAGCCATGCATTTTAATGAATTCAATTTTTTGCATTATGGCTCTATATCTCAATTTTCCCTTAAATCCTCGTAAATATTTAAATTTCAAGAAAACTTGACTTTATGAATATCAATAAATACAGGGTTTCTTATAAATCCTAAATTGTTAAGTCATAAAACTTGTTACAATTGTGATAGGTGCATCAGCCCACGAGTATCGTGCCCTGGTGTTAAACTGCTATTGGAGAAAAATGTTTGAAACCTTAAATGATAAATTTGAAAAAATAGTTCGTGGAATTAGAGGTAAGGCAGTAATCTCTGAGTCAGATCTTGAAGCTACTCTTCGAGAAATTCGTATAGCGCTTTTAGAGGCAGATGTTGCTTTGGTTGTAGTTAAAGACTTTATAAGTACAGTTAAAGAAAATATTTTAGGAAAAGAAGTTTTAAAGTCAATCAAACCTGATCAGATGATCATAAAGCTTGTGCAAGATGAGTTAGTCAATATTCTTGGAGCTGAAAACCAGCCAGTAAAAATTGCATCATCGCAATTAACAAAGATTCTATTTTGTGGACTTCAAGGTTCTGGGAAAACTACTTCTGTAGCAAAACTTGCAAATCACTTAAAGTTTTCATCAAAGAAAAAAATTTTATTGGCATCCGCAGATATTTATAGACCTGCTGCTCAAGAACAATTGAAAATACTAGCTGAGCAAATTGATGTAGTGTTTTTTAATCATAGTTTAAATTCAGTAGCAGAAATAGTTAATGAGACATTAGAGTACGCTCAAAAAAATTTATTTGATATTGTAATTCTTGATACTGCTGGAAGACAAGTAGTTGATGAAAAATTAATGAAAGAATTAATTGCGATTGAAAAAAACTTTTCTCCTCAAGAAACATTATTGGTAGCAGATGCTTTAACTGGACAAGATGCTGCCAATGTAGCTAAAAGCTTTAGTGAGGCGGTAACAATTACGGGATCTATTCTAACACGTATAGACGGTGATAGTAGGGGTGGAGCTGCTCTATCTATAAAATCTATAACTAATTCTCCCATTAAGTATATTGGAGTTGGGGAAAAAATAGAAAACTTTGAGTCATTTCATCCGGAGCGTATTGCTCAAAGAATATTAGGAATGGGTGACATCGTTAGTTTGGTTGAAAAAGCATCAGAGAA
This sequence comes from Pelagibacteraceae bacterium, assembly GCA_018657885.1. Lineage (GTDB taxonomy): Bacteria > Pseudomonadota > Alphaproteobacteria > HIMB59 > CACPNW01. The sequence goes on along the minus strand of JABHWG010000001.1, from coordinate 1,665 downwards.
TATTGATCAAGATGAGATGGAAATTCTAGCTAAAAAAATGTCAAAAGGTAATTTTGATCTAGATGATTTTGCAAAGCAGTTAAAACAAATGGGAAAAATGGGAGGTGTTTCGGGGATTCTGTCTATGCTTCCTGGTGTTTCTAAGGCACAAAAATTAATGGCTGAAAATAAAATTTCTGACAAGTTAATTAATCATCAAATTGCAATTATAAATTCAATGACAAAAAAAGAAAAAGCTGATCCTAATCTTATTAAAGCTTCAAGAAAAATTAGAATTTCAAAAGGGTCTGGAACGAGAGTTCAGGATGTAAACAAACTTTTAAAACAGTTTCTCCAATCTCAAAAAATGATGAAGAGAATGAAATCAATGGGCAAGGGTGGACTACCTAATGATTTAATGCAAAAAATGCAGGGTAACTTCCCACCAAAATTTAACTAGAAAGGAAAAATTATGCCAGTAAGAATTAGATTATCTAGAGGAGGCGCTAAAAAAAAGCCATTTTACAGAATTGTTGTAGCTGACTCAAGACGTTCAAGAGATGGAAAATTTATTGACCAAGTAGGTACCTATAATCCTATGTTGTCAAAAGATAATCCAGAGAGAGTAAAGATGGATGTTGAAAAAACTAAAGACTGGATTGCAAAAGGTGCACAACCTTCAGATAGAGTAACATTATTCTTAAGTAAATTAGGAGTTGTGGAAAAACCAATCATTACTGAAAAAACAAAAAAACATCTCCCTAAGAAAAAAGCTCAAGAGAGATTAGTAGCAGCTAAGGAAAAAGAAGAAGAGGCTAAGGCTGCAGCAGAAGCACCAGCAGAAGCAACAGCAGAAGCACCAGCAGAAGCACCAGCACCAGCAGAAGCACCAGCACCAGCAGAAGCACCAGCAGCAGCAGAAGCACCAGCAGCAGCAGAAGAAAAAAAAACTGAGTAGTAATTGAATAAATCTGACTTAGTTCATGTTGGCACCTTTGGTACTGCTATTGGTTTAAAAGGTGAGATCAAAATAAATTTATTAACATCTGATGTAGAGGTTTTTAAATCGTTTGATTGTTTTTATAATTTTGATTGTTCTATAGAGTGGAAGTTTGATTCTATTGCAATGCGACAAAAGAAATGCGTTGCCAAATTATCGCATTGCAAGTCTCGCAGTGAAGCTGAGGATTTAAAAAATAAAAAAATATATACATCAAAAGAAAATTTTCCTTCTACCAAAGATAATGAATATTACGTAAGTGATTTAGTTGATTGTAAAATTAGGCACAACAATGGAAATGATTTAGGTAAAGTTACTGATGTAAATAATTTTGGAGCAGGTGATTTATTAGAAATTGCTTATAATAATAAAAAAATTTATATACCTATGAATAAGGAAAATATTGTCTCTGTAGATATTGAGAACAAAGTTATTGTTGTAGATCCAATAAAAGGAATAATTGATAATGATTAGTGTTAAAATATTAACAAGTTATCCTGAAATGTTCCCAGGTAGTTTAAAACATTCTTTGATAGGCAGAGCTTTTAAAGAAAATATTTTTACAATTGATACTATAAATTTACATGATTTTGGTATTGATAACAGAAAGAGCGTTGATGATGAGCCTTTTGGTGGAGGTCCTGGAATGATTTTAAGGCCTGATGTAGTTGAAAAGGCACTTTTTT
>JABHWG010000002.1 GCA_018657885.1 Pelagibacteraceae bacterium | reverse complement strand
CAGGGGCATTTATTCTTTTGTAACTATTTATTGTTGGATTAAACCAAGCTGTTAATGCTTCAGCAGAATTCATAATACCGCCCATAAAATTATAAGCTGTTTTTGATAATCCTAATTCATTTTTTTTATCTGCAAAAATATTTTTTCCTTCTTTATTCCAAATAGATAAATGTGCATGACAACCATTACCTGTTTTATTTAAAAAAGGTTTTGGCATAAAAGTAGCTCGTAAGCCTTTCTTTTCAGCAAGAGTACGAACCATAAATTTAAAAAAAACATGACGATCTGCAGTTTGTAAGCAGTTTGAAAAATCCCAATTCATTTCAAATTGACCATTAGCATCTTCATGATCATTTTGATAAGGACCCCATCCAAGCATAATCATACTATCACAAATAGCTCTTATTAAATCGTATTGACGCATTAAAGCTGATTGATCATAACAAGGTTTGTCTGCAATGTCATTTTGGTCAGCAATTGAATTCCCATCAGGCGTTATGAGAAAATATTCACACTCAACTCCACTTTTTAAATACATATTCTTTTTTGCCAATTTATCAATTTGATTTCTAAGCATCACTCTTGGAGAAGAGGTAACAGGTTTGCCATCCATCCATAAATCACCAGCCAACCAACCTACATCCATTTGCCAAGGTAGTTGTATTAAACTACTAGGATCAGGTATGGCTGCCATATCTGGATCAGAAGGAGACATGTCTAGGTAAGTAGAGAAGCCTGCAAATCCAGCACCTTCTTTTTGCATTTCTTTAATAGATTGGACGGGAACTAATTTCGATCTCAGCACTCCAAAGAAATCAACATAACTTATTAGAAAATATTTAATTTTTTTCTTTTTTGCTACTTCAGCAAGATTTATTGTCATTTTACCTCCTCAAAAATATAAATATCATATTATTAAACAACAATTATAAATAATAAATACATTTCTTATAAAATATATATGAGATCTTAAATAATAATTTTTTATTATAAATAACTTTATGAAAGCAATTATTTTAAATCTTATAGCTTGGTCCACACTGCCAATAATGGATGGTATGGCAAAATATTTAAGCACTGAAATGCATTTTTTAGAAGTGGTATGGGCAAGATATTTTTTTATGATTCTTTTAAGCTTTCCTTTGACTTTTATTTTTTTAAGAAAATATTTAACCTGGCCTCAGAGTTTTTTACTACAACTATCACGAAGTATTTTTTTATTTTCATCTACAATTTGTTTTTTTTATTCTATTTCTGTTATTTCTCTAGCTAAGGCATTAACCTTGGCTTTCGTATCTCCAATTTTTGTAACAATTTTATCAGCTTTTTTATTGAAGGAGAAAGTAGGTTTTCATCGTTGGTTTGCTGTCTTTGTTGGTTTTATTGGGGTTTTAATCATAATTCAACCAGGCATAATAAAAATTAATTTGGCCTCAATAGCAAGTCTTGGCGCTGGAATTTCATATGCTTTTTATATTATTTCAACACGAAAGCTTACTTCTTTTGATAATCCATTTTTGACTCTTATTTTTACTGGAGTTTTCGGCGCTATCATTATTAGTATTATTGTTCCCTTTTATTGGACAACTCCAAATTTATATCAATGGATTTTAATGATAAGTTTGGCAGCCGTTGGAACTTTTGCACATTTTTGTTTAATACTATCTTTAAACTATGCTGAAGCATCAAAACTTGCTCCCTTTGGATACTTTGAAATAGTTAATAATGTTTTAATTGGTTATTATTTCTTTGGTGACTTTCCAAATAAGTGGCTATGGTTAGGTTTGTTGTTTATTGTATCAAGCGGTATTTATATTTCCTTTAGAGAAATGAGAAATTTGAAATGAAAAAAATATGAATTTAAGTGATAAACAAAAAGGTATCGCCTTATCATTTATCGGAGTACTGATTATTTCTCCAGATTCTTTATTTATTCGTTTAATTAATTTACCTTCTTGGGAATTACTTTTTTATAGAGGATTAATTCCTTTCTTGTTTCTTTTTGTATCCTTGTTTCTTTATTATAAGAAAAATTTTCTTAACTCATTATTGATAATCGGTTTACCTGGCTTATTTTATGCAATCTTGATTTCTTTAGGTAACACTACTTTTGTTATTTCAATACAAAATACAAATGTTGCTAATACTCTAGTAATGATTGCGTTAACTCCTTTTGCAACTGCTGTTTTGAGTTCATTTTTTTTAAAAGAATATCCTGATAAAAAAATGTGGCTTACTATTATTGCTTGTTTTTTTGCCATCATGTTTATTTTTTATGACTCATATCAAGGTGGTCGCGTATTAGGTGATTTTTTTGGGTTATTGACAGCTATTTTTATAGGGGGAAGTGCTGTTGTAATACGATATAGCAAATTAACAGATTTATTACCCGCATTATTAATTGCAAAATTCTTTACAATTTTAATTCCCATTTATTTTATGCAATTATTCCCAGTTTCACTTTTTGTTAATCAAGAGCAATTTTATTTTATTTTATTAATGGGTGTTTTTTTAATTATACCACTTGCTTGTATGACAATAGCTCCAAGATTTATTCCAGCCTATGAAGTTGAAATATTTTTTATTCTTGAAACCATACTTGGACCCATATGGGTATGGTTAGTAATAAAAGAACAGCCTACAACTAAAACTTTGATAGGGGGGATTTTTATAATTATAATTATTTTTATACATACTTTTATTGAATTAAGAGCAATTAATAAAACTAAATATTAATAAATCCCTAAAAACTAGCAAAAAATGAATTTTTTTTCTTTCACTATATAAAACTTTAGTGTGAATCTCACTATTATAGTATTAAAACTTTAGTATTTATCGTTCATCTTGTTTTTGATTGAGACGGAAGTAGTAAGAGCGGAAGGAAAAGCAGTTATTAATTTCCTCTTCTTTATTTATAAACAATGAGTTGAATGGTTGTTTCGAATTAACTCGAAGGAGGCAACATGACGTTAGAAGAATTAAATGTTTTTGTTACCACACAAGCAAACGTTGGCATGGAGGCTTATTATTGGTGGTGTACAGGATTAATGATTATTATACACGTTGGTTTTTTAATGTATGAAGTAGGGGCTACAAGAATGAAAAATGCCGTATCTTCAGGTGTCAAAAATTTATTGGCATTTGCATTTATGATACCAACTTTTTGGTTATTTGGATGGTGGATATATTTAGCTTTTCCTGGAGGCTTTGTTCCTATTGATTTAGAGGGATATGGAGTTCCATGGAATGTTTCAATGGGACCTATGTTAAGTGATCAAGCTACTGGTGTATTCTGGGCTGCATTTACGTTGTTTGCATGCACAACAGCTTCAATTTTTTCTGGAGCAGTTATTGAAAGAATTAGAATTAGTGCGTTTGCTTTTCTTGCAGTAATTTTAGGGTCTGTAGTGTGGATTTTAGCAGCTTCTTGGGGATGGCATCCTGATGGATGGTTAGTAACTAGATTTGGTTTTCATGATGTAGCAGCCGCAGGGTGTGTTCACACTGTTGCAGGTTTATTCGCTTTTGGTGTATTATTAAATTTAGGACCAAGAGTAGGAAAATATAACGATGATGGTTCAGCTAATGAATTAGAAGGTCACAGTTTAGTACTATCTTTTATAGGTTTATTAACCTTAATTGTTGGTTTCTTTGGTTTTTTAGGAGCTTGTTTAATTTGGGCAGGATCTGATTTAGGAGGTTGGGTTAACATTTATGGTGCTCCAGCCACATTATCATCTTTTGCATTTAATACATTAATGGGTCTATCAGGCGGTATGATAGGTGCATTTTGGTGGAGTAAAGGAAACCCTTTCTGGATGATGTCAGGTGGACTTGCTGGAATATTTATTTGTGCTGGTGGTCTAGATATTTGGTATCCAGGATTTGCATTTATCCTTGGAACAATTGCAGGATGTGTAATTATTCCTGCGAACAATTGGCTTCACAATACATTTAAGATTGACGACTGCGTAGGAGCAGTTTCAATTCACGGTGTTTGTGGTATTTTAGGTATGTTAAGTGTAGGTCTTTTTGCTTCTGGTTTTCCAGCAGCAGGAGATATACCTCCATCTAACTTAATGGGTCAAATAATTGGTACTGTTACAATGGCACTAACTGGATTTATACCTGGCTATGTTATTTCATATATAATGAAAATGGCTGGCTGGTTACGTGTTCCAGATCATATTCAAGAAGCAGGTATTGATAAATCTGAGCTTGAGCTTCAAGCTTATAACCAGTAACAGAGAGAAAGGAGTATATTATGAATACATTTCCTGGAGAATCAGCGAGTTGGGAAGGTGTTGACGCCTATTTTACATGGGCATCTTCATCAGGAATGCTAGTTCTATTCACTTTAGTTACAGCTTGCATATGCTTAGGTGTAATTATAGCTGCAGCAAGACATGAAACTGAAGTAGCAGATAGTAACAAGTAAAATTATTATAAAAAATAAGGGCAGTTTTATTACTGCCCTTTTCTATTTAAAAATGTAAGATCGTTTCTAATAATTATGAATTATAAAGTTATCGAAAATTTATTAGGTGATATTTATCAGTTTGGATTTGATAATATCATTATTATAGCTATTTTTTGGATAATAATTATGTTTTTTTTCCTTAGACAATTATCCAAAAGAGATAATGAGTTTTATTTAAAAGATTTTTTTAAAAAAAATAAATAAATACATAAATTATTCTTTCGGAACAGTTATAAAAGAAAATAAAATTAAAAAAATAAAACTAACAATTCCACAAAAAACTGATCCAAAAAAAATAAGAGATATAGTTAACATAAAATTATTACTATTTAATTTATTAAAAAAAAATGGTGTTTGTAAAATTTGATCAATTACACAAATAAAAAAAAGAACAAACAAACCAGTAAAAAAACCTCTTTTATAAAATTTTATCCATTTTTCCTTGATTAATTTAATATTCATTTATTTTAAAATTGATTATATATTTATTCATTTATTCTAGAAGGTCATTAACTGCTTTATCTAGCGCCGTTTCAAACCCTTTGTCATTGCCTGGGTTTGCAACACAATGCCCCCATATTGAGTTGTAAGTTCTTAATTCACAATTTTTAATATACCTAGCTTCAAATTCATTATCTTCAGGAGGGAAATAAAGATCATGGGTGCATGGTATAATTATAGTCTTGGCCTTTATATTTTGAAGTGCTTGTATAAAATTTCTATTATATTTTTTTCCAATTGAAATATCATTTTTTTGCCAAGTTATTAATTTTGTTAAAAGATTATTAGCGTCCCAATTATTGACATGATCATTTTCCCAATCAACCAATAAACTCTCAACAGTTGCAAACCCTAAGTTTTTATATATTTTTTCTCTAAAAAAAGATTGTGAAAAAGCCCAACCAGCATACACTCTTCCAAAAGCTTTTAATCCTCTTATTGGTGGAGCATCATAACTACCATTATTCCAAGCAGGGTCGGCACAAAGAGCAGCTTTAACACCTTCTAAAAAAACAAAATTATGTTCTGATGTTTTTGCTGAAGCACAAAAAGGTAAAATTGCTTCAACCATATCAGGATATTGAGCAGCCCATTGGTATGACTGACAACCTGCCATAGACCAACCAGCAATTAATGCAATTTTTGATATATTAAATTTTTGAGTAACTAATTTATGTTGACACCAAATATTATCCCACATTGTAATTTCTGGAAAATTAGCACCCTTTTGTGTGTTCTTGGCATTACTTGGAGAAGTTGAGAAGCCGTTGCCTAATAAATTAATTGAAATAATAAAATGTTTGTTTGGATTAATAGCTCTATTTATTCCAAAAAAACCCTCATTACGCTTATGTGTACCTGTGTAAAAAGTAGGAAGTAGAACAACGTTATCTTTTTTTTTATTTAATAAACCATAGGTTTTGTAAGCCAGTTTTGCTGAGTATAAAATTTCACCAGATACTAATTTTACATTACCTAATTCAAAAATATCATAATCATTATCATTCATTTTTTTAAAAAAAATTATAATTTTTTATATTAAAATTTGGATACACTAAATTTAATACAACCTAAGATATTCTTTTATTTCCCAATCAGTAACGGCTTGATGATATCTTTCCCATTCATCATTTTTATACTGAACATAGGAATTTAACATAACTTTACCCATTACTTTTTCTGCAAGTTTATCTTTTTGTAAAGCTGCAGTTGCTTGAAGTAAGTTTCGAGGAAGACGTCTAATACCAAGTTTTTTCATATCCTCATCTTTTAAAGCATACAGATCAAAGTCAGAAGGTTTTCCTGGATCAGTTTTATTTTCAATACCCTCTACTACTGCTGACAGTGTCATTCCAAGTGCCAAATATACGTTCATAGTTAAGTCGGCTGCACGGTTTTCTATACAATATCTATTTTGTGGTAATCTAAACTGTGCTGAGCGATTATTATGACCATACGTAATATTAGTTGGCGCCCAAGTATGAACCCCTCCTTCAAAACCGCCAACTGTTGGTACCAATCCATTATATGAATTCACTGTTGGGCAAGTGATAGCTGTTATTGCTTCTGAATGTGCTAGTAACCCTCCAACAGCATGCATTGCATTTTTTGACCAATTTTCGCCATCCTTAAAAACATTTGTATTTTTATTGAGATCATTTAGTGAAAAATTTATATGCCCTCCTGATCGCCAATCACCAATAGTAGGTTTAGGCATGAAAGTAACAAACATATCATGTTTTTTTGCTACTTCTTTTAAAAGTATTTTTAAAAATACTAATCTATCTGCCATTTGGAGTAAGTCGGTATAATGGAAATCTAATTCAAATTGAGAATAAGCTCCTTCAGCAACGACATCATGCAAATCCCAACCTAACTCTCCTAAAATATCAATCAATTCTTTTAGAAAATGCATTGAGTCCAAAGAATATTCAACATCATATCCAAATGCCTGCCTTCTTGGTTTAATCCCATTAGGAGGGTCGTTATCAATTGCTTTTACAGGTTCACCTTTTTCATTATATTTCATTACTATAAATTCAGGTTCAATACCTGCAAAACCTTCGTAACCATCATCTTGTTTTTCTTGAATAATTTTTTTTAATGCTTGCCTTGGGCAAATATTATAAGGAGCGCCTTCCCAGAATAAATCTGCAAATATTATGGCCATTGTCTTGTCCCATGGACAAATATATACAGCATCAAGGTCTGGCAACATAATTTGATCAGGATCAGCAGGAGTTAATTCAGGAACGAATGAAATAGAATGTACAGCAAATTGAGGACCTTTTCCCATGCACAAAGATTCAAAATCACTCATAGGAACAGGTTTTGTTTTAGGTATTCCATGCATATCAATCCAGCTAGATAAAATATATTTAACCCCTACTTCTTCTAATTTTTTTTTTGTTAAAGCTAATTTGGATTTATTTCTTTCAATAGCATCACTTAGGCTATCAAAATATATTTTTCCCCTCATATTTCCCCCATTATTTTGTTTAGTTTTCCTCTACACCCATATCTTCTGGATCAATTCCAGGCACGTGGGTTAAACCAGCTTTCTTTTTCCAATCATGAGGGTAAGCAGCATAAAAAATGATACACTTTTCATCACACTCATAAGCGATATGATTATCCTTAGGTACATAAAGAACATCTCCCGGAGAGCAAATATATGATTCCCCATCGCAAGTTAATCTGAATGTTCCTTTCATACAGTAAATGATTTCATCACAAGTTAAGTCCCAAGGTACTGAAATATTATTAAGGAAATTTAATCCTCCACACATAGAATCACTAACTTTACTAGTTACAAAAGGTTTGATGTATGTCCCTCCTGGTTCCAGTGTTTGGTATCTGCGTTCTATGTCTTTAAATTTATATAATTTAGGTTTGTTATTCATCAATATATCCTTTCATCATTTTGTAATAATTTTTTCATTTAATTCTACTTTATAGCCATCCGGATCTTCACAAAAAGCAATAATTCTTGTACCATGTTTCATAGGACCGGGAGGTCTTGTAATTTTAATACCAATTGCAGCTAAATTTTCGCATGCTTGGTAAACATTTGGTGTTTCGATACATATATGACCCCATCCATTACCTTTTTCATAAGGTTCTTTTTGATCCCAATTATATGTTAATTCTAAAGTAGGTGAATCTGTTTCTAAACCATAGCCAATAAATGTATTCGTAAATCGGCCATCTGGATAATCATTTTTTCTAAGTATTTTCATCCCTAAAGTATCACAATAAAATTTTAGTGATAAATCTAAATTTAAAACCCTTAGCATTGTATGGGCTAATCTAAATCCAGAGAATAATTTTTTTTCAGACATAATATTATTTTATTTATTTATTGATTTAATCACAATTTGTTGAAAAGCGCGAACACTATCTTCCCAATGAGGTGATAATAGTCCACCATCTAATGATGCTAAAGAAGATCGGCCTTGCTGAAGTCTTTCACATATTCCATGATCTTCTTTATGCACTTTCCACCAAAGATTTTTTTGTTTTTCTATTTGACTTTCTGTTAAATTATTTCCTTCAGTAGTATAAATTATTCTTGTTTGAATTGTACGATCTACATCGACAGGTTCATTTAAATACACCCCAAGCTGTCCAGGAAAATAAGTTCCTATAATAAAATTTGGGAATAAAGATAAATATTTAGAGGTTACTGCTAGATTTTCACTGCTTGCATCTTCTTCTTCTAAATTAACGCCACTACCATAACACATGCCATCAACAATGGTATAATGTTCACTAAGTGGCTGACTTGTGGTATTTTTATGTACAAATTGAACATGGTAGGGTTCAATAAAATTTTCTATAAGAAATTTCCAATTACTTTTTATTTCTCCAAATTCTAAAGTTGCTACTGGATTTATATTTTTTAAATTAATATTTCTTAATTGATTAATTAAAGGTGCTGCATATGTCTCAAAATTTGGAGCATTGTTATTTAAGTTAATAAATATCCAATCATACCAAACTTTTATCCTAATTGATTTTAATCCATGATTTGAAGTAGTAAAATTATTTGGTTTATGATTATTTATACCTCCAAAATGTGGAGCAGCTAATAAATTTCCATCTAGATCATAAGCCCATGCATGATAAGGGCAACTTATTATTTTTTTAACATTCTTAGGCTGATCGACTAATTTAATACATCTATGACTGCAGATATTATGAAAAGCATTTATTTCTTCCTTACTATTTTTAACTAAAATTATTGGTTGTCCAGCAACTTTAATTGGTAAAATATCTCCAATGTTAATTAGCTTATGTTTGCAACCAGCAAAAACCCAATTATCTGAAAAAACAGTTTTTGCTTCTTCTAGCCAAAAATTATTATCTGTATATGCAAATGAATTTAATCCATTATAAATAAGATCATTTTTCATTTTAACAAAACTCCCAAATGATTAAGTTAATTTTAACTTTTAAATATTTAAAAAACGATTATGATAAATAAAACTTTAATACAACAAATATAATTTACTTTAATGAACAATGAATATGATGAAGGTAGACTGAATTTACCATTTGTTGGTATTTGTACCTTTGGCAAATACCCTTACGTTCAGGATTGGAGTAATATAAATGCTGATGTAGCAATATTAGGTGCACCTTTTGATAGCGGAAGTCAATTTCGATCTGGTGCTCGAATGGGCCCTAGAAGTATTAGAGAAGCTTCAACATTATTTTCTTTTGGTCATGATGGGGCATATGATCATGAAGACGATATTACCTATCTTCCATCAGAGACTACTAAAATAGTTGATTTAGGAGATGCCGATATTATCCATACTGATACGATAAAAAGTCATGAAAATATTAAATATGGCGTACAAAAAATATTACAGGCAAAAGCTATTCCTATAATATTAGGAGGTGATCATTCAGTTAATATACCCTGTATTGATGCATTCGAAAATGAAGATGAATTTCATCTTATACAAATAGATGCTCACTTAGATTTTGTAGATGAAAGACATGGAGTTCGTTACGGACATGGCAATCCAATGCGCAGAGCTTCTGAAAAAAAATATGTAACAGGCATGACGCAAATTGGTATTAGAAATGTTTCTTCAACTGCTAAAGATGGATATACGGATGCTAGAGCACGTGGCTCATCAATTTTTTCTGTTAGGCAATTTCGCAATCTAGGTTTAAAAAAGATATTAGAATCTGTTCCTAAAAATAAAAGATATTATATTTCAATAGATATAGATGCTTTTGATCCTTCTATTGCTCCAGGTACAGGCACCCCCAGTCATGGAGGTTTTTATTATTATGACATTCTTGAATTGCTTGATGCAATAATTCAAAGAGGCGAAGTTATTGGAATGGATTTAGTTGAAGTTGCTCCTGATTATGATTTAACATTTTCTACTTCTACTCTTGCTGCTCAATTGTTAATGAACGCTATTGGAAGAATTTTACATTATAAAATAAAATGAAAACTCATACTCAAGTAGTAATAGTTGGAGGGGGCATACTTGGTGTTAGTCTCCTTTATCACCTCACTAAAGAAAATTGGACCGATATTGTTTTAATTGAAAAAGGAGAACTTACCTCAGGTTCTACCTGGCATGCAGCTGGTCAATGCCCACATATGATTGGAAGCTATAATTTAGCTAAAGTACATTTACATTCGACAAACCTTTATAAACAATTAGAAAAAGAAACGGGTCAAGCTACGGGTTTTCATGATTGTGGTAGTTTAAGATTGGCTTATAAAATGGAAGATATTGAATGGTTTCATTATATTAAAGGAATTTTAGATAATGTCGGGGCACCAGCAGAAATAATTTCACCTGAAGAAATTAAAAAAATTCATCCATTTATAAAACTCGATGGAATTGTTGGTGCATTTTATACTTTAGAAGATGGACATACTGATCCTACAAGCACCACAAATGCTATGGCTAAAGGAGCCAGAAACGGTGGAGCTAAGATATACAGAAATAATAGAGTGACTGATATTAAGTTACTTCCATCAGGAGAGTGGAAAGTATTTACGGAAAATGGAGACATTATTTGCGAACATGTTGTCAATGCTGCAGGAAGCTTTTGTCCAGAAGTTGGTGAAATGGTTGGTTTAAAAAATATACCAAGTATAAACATGATACATCATTATTTGGTAACGGATGAACATCCCGAAATTAAAAAATTAACAAAAGAATTACCAGTTACAAGAGATCCGGAATCTTCTGCTTATCTCAGACAAGAAGGTAAGGGTTTATTAATTGGCCCTTATGAGATTGATGCAAAAACTTGGGCTTTAGATGGAATGGATTGGAATTTTGATATGGAGTTATTAGAACCTGAACTCGACAGAATAGAAAAGCATTTAGAAATAGGAATGAACAGAGTTCCAGAGTTTAAAGATGTTGGAATAAAAAAAATTATTTGTGGTCCTATTACCCATACCCCGGATGACAATTTTTTAGCTGGTCCTGCACCTGGTTTAAAAAATTTTTGGATGGCGTGTGCTGCAAGTATAGGAATTGCTCAAGGAGGAGGGATTGGAAAATATCTTGCGCAATGGATAGTTTATGGAGATTCTGAAATTAACATGTTGGAATTTGAACCTAGAAGATACATGAGTTGGGCAACAAAAAAGTATGCCATTCAAAAATCAATCGATCAATACAAAAGAATGTATGTAACACCTATGCCTAATGAAAGTATCGAAATTGGAAGACCTAATAAAACTACTCCAATTTATAAGAAGTTAAAAGATATGGGAGCCATGTATTTAGACACTTATGGATGGGAAAAACCTACATGGTTTGCAAAACCTGGAATGAAAGAAGAATATAGTTTTAAAAGAACAAATGCCTTTCCTTATGTACAAAAAGAATGTGAAAATGTACAAAACAACGTAGGCATCTTAGATTTAAGCACCTTTGCAAAATATGAAATTAAAGGAAAGGACAGTGAAACATATCTTGATCGCTTATGTGCAAACTCAGTTCCAAAAAAAGAAGGTAATATTATTCTTGCCCACACACTTAATAATATAGGTAGAATCCAAAGTGAGCTCACTATAACTAGATTAGCAAATAATAATTTTTATGTTCTATCATCCACTGCATCCGAAATAAGGGATTTAGACTGGTTTAAGCATAATCTAAATAAAGAAGAAAAAGTTGAAATAAAGAATGTCACTGAAGATTACGGAGTTCTTGTTTTAGTAGGACCAAAATCTAGAAATGTTTTATCACAACTAACTTCTGAAAGTTTAGATAATAAAAATTTTCCTTGGTTAAAAGGCAAAGAAATAGAGATTAATAAAGTTTCTGTACGAGCACTTCGAATTAATTATATGGGAGAATTGGGTTGGGAATTGCACCATCCAATAAAACAGATGGAATCTTTATATGACGCTATTTACGAAGTAGGTAAAAATGAAAACATTTCAAATTTTGGAACTTATGCCGTTAACTCACTGAGGTTAGAAAAAGCTTATCGTGGTTGGGGCACAGAATTGACTGGAGAAATTAGTTTGGTAGAAGCAGGTATGGACCGTTTTTTCAATTTAAATAAAAAAAGTAATTTTATTGGTTCAGATATTCTTAGAGAAAAAATGCAATCAGGAGGTAATATTAAAATAGTTTACCTTGAGATAGATGTTGATAATGTAGATGCTAGAGGAAATGAACCAGTGTATCATAATAATAAGATAGTTGGAATTGTTACATCAGGCGGATTTGGTTTTAGAGTCAATAAAAGTCTTGCTTTTGCATATGTAGATGCAGAAATAGCCAGTAATGTAAAAGAATTCGAAATAGAAATTCAAGGAATAAAAAGGAAAGCTCTCGTTTTAGATGAGGCTGTATATGACCCAATGAATAAAAGATTGCGTAGTTAGCACTTTAAAATTATCCAAAAGAAAATTTTTTTT
>JABHWG010000075.1 GCA_018657885.1 Pelagibacteraceae bacterium | reverse complement strand
TTTATTGGATAGTTAATACTTGGACCAACCCTTAAATTTATTTCATTGGATTTTAGTGAAACAAATCTTGGTATATCAAATCCTGTTACAGTTCCTTTTTCTGCATATAAATTTAAACTAATTAATAAAGTTAAAATCAGTGCAATTACATTCATTCAGAAATTTTACTTATAACATTTTAATCAACTGATGTTATTAATTTTTATAACATAAAGAAGAAGTGAATAAGAGCCTCAGTATCTTTATAAAGTTTTTTCTATTAACTTTTTTAGTGTTATGCTAAAATAATATGAGTTTATTATATTAATATTAGAAACACTTAACAATTAAAAAAAATAATACAAAAGGAAGTATAGTGAGCAATATAGAAAGAATAAATACAAATAAGAGAATGAGTCAAATTGTAAAATATAATGATCTGATATATCTTTCAGGCCAAGTAGGAAATAAAGACACTAAAGACTTAAAAAAACAAACTTCTGAGGTGCTTGAAAAAATTGAAAATCTTTTAAAAGATGCAGAAAGTGATAAAAGTAAAATATTATCTGCAACCATATACCTTACTGATATAAATTTTTTTGAAGATATGAACGAAGTATGGGATAATTGGCTACCTACAAATTGTGCTCCTGCTAGAGCAACTGTAGAAGCTAAATTAGCATTACCTGAATTATTGATAGAAATATGTATTATTGCAACTAATTAAAAATTATTTTAAATTTGCAATTTCTTCATTGTATGCAAAAACCGCAGGTCCACCACCTGTAAAAATGAATATAACATTTTCATTTTTCTTTATTATTCCTTTTCTCACATAATCTATTAATGCTGCAAAACCTTTAGAAGTATAAACGGGATCTAAAATAATACCTTCCATTTTTGCCAGCATTCTCATCGATGCAATTCCTTCTGATGTTGGGAGTCCGTATTTTTCACCAACATAATTATTATCGTTGTTAATCATATCAGCAGAAAAGTGCAAATCTATATCAAGCATCTCAGCACCTTTATTACAAATTCTTGCAATATCCTCTTTAATATTCATTTCCCAATATACCGGTGAAATACCTTGAATACGTGTTGGCCATCCTAAGATCTTACTTCCTAAATCACAACCTGCTTGTGTCATATTAGCAGCAGTAACTATTAAGTGATCTGCCATAAAATTATTTTCTTTCATTTGAAAATCAAGTTCTGCCATTGCATTTGCATAACTGATTCCAGCAAGGACAGTGTCTTTAATATCAAAACCTCCTTTTATTAATAATGGATTTCTCTTTGCCTTTATAAGTTCATCATACTTACGATCTAAATGCTCTGGAATGTCTTCTACATTTTCTCCCTCAACAACATCAACTTGTGCCCCTAATATATCGTATAATAAAAAATTTCCCTGCATTTGATTGCCTTTAATACCCCTCACAAGAACTAGAAAAGTTTCAAGACCAAGTTTATTTGCTGCTGCAACTGTTTGTCGACACCAATTAGATTGAGTGGCAGCACCAGTTAAAACACAATCATAATTACCCATTTTAGCTTTATGCATTATGAATTCTAAGTGCCTTGTCTTATTTCCTCCAAAAGCCAAACCAGTACAATCATCACGTTTAATAAATAAGTTAATTTCTAATTCTTTAGAAATATTTGGCAAAAATTCTAAAGGGGTGGGTAAATTAGCCAACTCAACTTTTGGTATATTATTAATTCTTTTGACTAATTCATTAGCAGATAATGGAATAAAATTATTTGACATAATAAATCTTTATCATAAAATCATATTATGAACAAAAGATTAGATGGCAAAGTTGCAATTGTTACTGGGGGAGCAAGAGGCTTAGGAAAAGGTATTGTAAAGTCTTTGTTATTAAGCGGTTCAAAAGTAATTATTTTTGACTCAAATAAAAAAAATGGTCTTGAAAGTGAATCCGAGCTTAATAAAAAATTTAAAAATTGTGTAACCTTTTTTTATGGTGATGTGTCTTCTAGAGAAGATAATGTAAAAGCAGTTAATCTAGCAATCGTTACTCATGGAGGACTGGATATTATTTGTGCCAATGCAGGTATTTTTCCCTTAACTTGGATTAAAGATATCTCTGAAAAGGAATGGGATGAAGTAATGAATGTAAATTTAAAAGGACCATTTCTTCTTTTGCAAAGTTCTCTTAAACATTTTATGAAAAAAAATTATGGGAAGGTAGTCTTTACATCATCTATTACAGGCACAGCTGTTAGTGCAAGTGGGCATGCTCATTATGCAGCTACAAAATCTGGCTTAATGGGATTAGTAAAAACTGCTGCAGTTGAATTATCTCAATATAATATAAATATTAATGCCATCATTCCAGGCAATATTATGTCAGAAGGTATGAAATTTGAACGTGGTGATGAATACATAAAATCACAAGCAAAGTCTATTCCAATGGGAAGATTAGCCGAAACAGAAGAAGTTGGAAAAGTTGTTTCGTTTTTAGCTTCAGATGAATCTTCTTACATAACTGGTCAAGGTATAATTGTTGATGGAGGACAAACTGCTCCAGAAAATCAAGATGAGGTATTTCATCCAAAAAATTGATAAAATTATTCATAAATTTTTCAATAGAAGATAGATTTAATACATGATAACTATTTGATTTAAGAACAATGATTAAAACATTTAAAAATGAAAAAATTTTAGCTAGAAATTTAGCTTTAGAAATTTTAAAACAACTAAAAAAAAAAGGGAGGTTTGTTCTTGGATGCCCAGGAGGACGTTCTTTAAAAAAAACATATTATTATTTAGGGCAATTATCCTATGAACTAAATATTAGTTTAGATCAACTTACGATAATAATGATGGATGAGTACGTTGAAAAAATCCGTGGGCAATATAAACTTGTTAATCCTCATTCTCATTTTAGTTGTGTCAGATTTTCAAAACAAGTAATTAAAAGATTATTAAATTATAAAAAAAATCATATAACTTCATTAAAAACTAAAAATATTTTATTTCCAGATATAGAAAATCCAGACGTTTACGACTCAATAATAAAAAAATTAGGAGGAATTGATATATTTCTGTTGGCTTCAGGTAGTTCAGATGGTCATGTAG
>JABHWG010000003.1 GCA_018657885.1 Pelagibacteraceae bacterium | reverse complement strand
GTATTTGACGTGGTAGAAAAACTGCGATGTTAGCTACATCATGACTAAGCCATGTATACCAAAGAAATCCTGTAGTTATCCATTGACCAACAACCCAAGCACGGCGATGCTTTTCTTGCACCTTATCAAATTTTTCATTAATAAAAAAACTAACCCCTATCCAGACTATATACGCAACCATTGCAGCTAAACCGTAACCAACAACTGATTTCATTAAAACTTTTTCTAGGATAACCGTAGAAGCAAAAGCAGATAAGACTAAGAAAGTGGTTGAAACTGGTATTCCTCCTCTAGTTAATAAAACAAGTATTAAGGGAGCAGCTGCATGGTACCATTGTATTGTTTGATAAGGAATTTTATTAAGACGACCAAAGGTAATGTCACCATCGTTAACACACCATCCATAAATTAGAGTGAAGGCCAGCACAATAGAAGCTGCAGTTGCTAACCAGTACCATTTGAAACGTTGATTGGAGGCAATAAAAGTACCAAGAGTCTGAACAGAATCATTTGCTATAACTGAATAAGCTGCGAGACTAAAGCCAACTAGAGTGTATATTAAAGTTAGATCCATTCTTTAAAATTTTTAAGTAAATATTATATTTTTATTTGTTTTTTCTAATGTTTTTTTTTACAATTTTTACATGTACCATAAATTTCTAAATTATGCTTTGCGTATTTAAAATTAGCCTGCTCACTTTGTTTTGTAAAATATGCAGATAAATTATTTTTTTTCAGTTCAGTTACCTGATCACATGTTTCACAAATTAAAAAAGAGGTAGACGTCGAAGAGTCACAATTTTTATGTTTACAAGCAATATAAGAGTTTTTGCTTTCTATTTTGTGAACTTTTCCAATTTCAATAAGCTTATCTAATGCGCGGTATACTTGTAGAGGAGCTTTAATTCCTTTTTTTTGAATATCAAAAAGAATAGCATAAGCCTTTAATGGTTCTTTTGATTTTTCTAATAACTCTAGAACAGTTTGTTGATTGTTCGTTAATTTTTCTACTGCAAGCCCCATACTTTTAGATATCAAATTGTGTTCATTTTTGCAATGCACCGATTCTTTTAAAAGGTATTAATGAAAGAATAAATAAAACTAATGCTGCTACAATAATTGATGGACCTGAAGCACTATTAAATTCCAGAGAGCTAAATAAACCAATAATTACTGCAGTAATTCCTGTTAAGGTAGATATGATAACCATTTGAAGAGGGTTACTACTTAAGCTTCTTGCGGTAGCTGCAGGTATTAAAAGCAAGCCTGTTATTAATAATGCTCCAATCATTTTTATAGAAATAGCAATTACACCAGCCAAAAGTAGGGTAAAAATAAAATTAGATACATCAGGTTTCATTCCTTCAGCTGCTGCTAGATCATAATTTACAGTAGCAGCAAATATTGATTTCCAAATAAAGAATAATATTCCTAGAATAATTAATCCTCCCAACCAGATAATTAAAATATCGCCAATGGTTACTGCGAGTATATCTCCAAATAGCAAACCCATTAAATCAAAACGAATTGAGGATAGAAAGCCAATTAAAACAAGACCAATAGCAAGAGATGAGTGAGCAAGAAGTCCAAGCAGTGAATCTCCAGCTAACTTTGTTTTTTTTTGTAAACTGAGTAGAAGTAGTGCAACTATTCCAGATATGATAAAAACTGATACAGATATATTAATACTAAAAGCGTACGCTAGAGTAACACCTAGTAAGGCTGAGTGTGATAAAGTATCACCAAAATAAGAGAGCCTTCGCCATATAACAAGACATCCAAGAGGTCCTGTGACAATAGCAATTCCTATACCTGCCATTAACGCGCGAATAAAAAAATCATCAAACATTAATTTGATACACTTCCATCATTGTTATGTGAATGATCATGTTGATGTTGATAGTATGATAATGTTTCTGAGTTATGTTCACCAAATAACTTTATATAAGCTGGATTTTTTACAACAGTACTAGGAGTTCCAGAGCAACATATATGCCCATTTAAGCATATAACATGATCCGTAGTGGACATTACAAAATGCATATCATGAGAAATTAATAATATGCCACAGTTTAAGTTAATGGAAATTTTTTTTATAAGATTGTAAAGAGCTATTTCGCCATTAAAGTCAACTCCCTGAACAGGCTCATCTAATACTAATAAATCAGGTTTTTTTGCTATAGCCCTTGCAATTAAAACGCGTTGAAATTCACCACCTGATAAACTATGAATTTGATTATAGAGTAATTTATCTACTCCTGTCATAGTTAAGGATTCAGTGATTTGAATATTATTTAGGTTACTTGTGATTTTCATAAAATCAATAACGCGCAGCGGCATTGTCCAATCAATATTAATTTTCTGAGGTACGTATGCCATCTTATTGGTAGTACTAGTAGCAACACCCTCATCTGTATTCAAAATATTTAATATCATTTTGGCTGTTGTTGTTTTTCCAGAACCATTAGGGCCAATAAGCGTTACAATTTGACCTTTATTAATTTTAAAAGAAATTCCTCTAACAAGCCATTTAGATGATTTGTAAACGCCTGCATTTTCTAATTTAACAAGTGAATTATTTTGGTTCATTTTTTATTTACAAACTGATATGTTATATTAT
>JABHWG010000096.1 GCA_018657885.1 Pelagibacteraceae bacterium | reverse complement strand
TCTATGATTTTAGCTCCTTTAGGCACTACTAAAGGTGAATTTTTTCTTGTTTTGTCTTTTTTATCTCTCAACTTAATATCCTCTAAAATTTTCAGGTATATAGACTTTTCCCCATTATCAATCAACTGTTTATATCTTCTTTTAGCTCTAATATTCACATCAACATCTATATATAGTTTTAGGAAGGCTTTTTTAAATACAACTGATCCTATATCTCTCCCATCTATTACAAAACCACCTTTGTTATCTAGTGTTTTAGTAGTTAATCTTTGCTGTAAATTGATAAAATCCCTAACAAATTTATATTTAGCTATTCTTGAAGCATAAACACCAATATTTTCTTTTCTTAAAGAACTATCTTTTCTCAACGACAGTTTATCAATTTGTTTGATTAGTTTTTTTATTTTCTGTTTTTCTGTTGTTTTTATATTGTTTTTTTTAAGTTCATATGCAAGTCTTCTATAAAATACTCCTGAGTCTATGTGATATAATTTATATTTTCTTGCAATGTATTTTGAAATTTTCTCTTTTCCTGAACCAGCTGGACCATCAACAGTAATTATTTTCTTCACAAAATGTTTCCACCTGCATTATTAAAATTATTAATAAAATTTGGAAAACTTGTATTTATTGACTCAGCATCCTCTATAAATAACCCCCCAATCTTAGAGCCCATTACTGTAAATGCCATTGCTATTCTATGATCAAAATCAGTTCTAATATTATTATCTAATGGTTTATAATTTTTTGTAGGCTTTATTAGTAGATCATCATTAATTACCTCACATTCACAACCACAGTTAATTAAATTTAATTTTATTAATTCAAGTCTATCGCTTTCTTTAACTTTTAGTTCCTTAAGACCTTTGAATAAGCTTGGACCATTTGCAAATGCTGCAGCAACTGATAAAATTGGATATTCATCTATCATAAGTTTTGCCATTTCAGCATCTAACTCACACCCAGATAATTTAGAATACTCAACATCAATATCTGCAACAATTTCTCCAGATAAAGTTCGAAAATTTTTAATGTTGATATTTGCTCCCATTTTTTTCAGTGCTTTTAAAATACCATCTCTAGTAGGGTTAATGTTAATGTTACTCATTGAGATTTTGGATCCTTCATTAATAAGTGCTGCAACAATAAAAAAAGCACTACTAGATAGATCAGAAGGAACATCGATATTCTTAGATATCAATTCTTGCTTTCCATTTATAATTATTGAAGTTTCGCTTCCATTTTTTTTTATATCAATATCTGCACCAAACGATTCAAGCATATTTTCAGTATGATTTCTGGTAATATTTCTTTCAACTATGTTGCTAACACCTTTAGTATTTATTGCTGCAAGAATTAGTCCAGACTTAATTTGGGCTGATGGTATTTCGATCTCAATTTTAGAGCTTTTAAGTTTGCTTCCAATTATTGTTAAAGGAAGCGTTCCTGATTTGTTGTCAAATTTAGCGCCCATAATTTTTAATGGATCAATTATTCTCTTCATTGGTCTTGATGTAAGGGACTTATCACCTTCTAAAGTCGTTATAAAAGGTTGTGATGCCAGTAAGCCTGTAAGCAATCTTGCACTCGTACCAGAATTTCCTAAATAAATATTTTTTTTTGCTTTTGATAATGAGTTTAGACCCATTCCATGAATTATTATTTTATTATTTGCATTTATGATCTTAACACCTAGAGATTTAAACGCATCCAATGTATGCATTACATCATCCGACATTAAAATATTTTTTATTTCTGATATGCCTTTTGAAATAGAAGGAATTATAATTGATCTATGAGAAATTGACTTATCACCTGGTATTTTGATTGTGCCATTAATTCCAGAACTTATTTTGTTTGTTATCATTTAGATTTTAAATTCAGACCCCAGATAAAACTTTTTGATATTTTCATCTAATACTGCTTTTTCAGGACTCCCTTCAAAATAGATACTTCCTTCATTTACGATATAAACTTTATCTACTATTTTTAGAGTCTCTCTGACATTGTGATCAGTAATTAACACACCAATATTTTTTTTGGTTAATGTTTTTATTATCGTCTTAATTTCTTCAATAGAAACTGGATCAATACCAGTTAGAGGTTCATCAAGCAGTAAGAATTTAGGATTAGATGCAAGTGTTCTGGCTATTTCAAGTCTTCTTCTTTCGCCTCCAGATAAAACTATAGATTTAGATTTTTTAACATGACTGATATTAAATTCATTCAATAATCCTTGAAGAATAATTTGATGTTTATTTTTATCTTTTTCTTCAACTTCAATAATAGATAATAAATTATCTTCCACATTCATCCCTCGAAAGATTGAAGGTTCTTGTGGTAAATAACCAATTCCTTTAGAGCCTCTTAAATAAATAGGTGTTTTTGTAATATTTATTTTATCTAAAAGGATTGTTCCACTGTCTGGTTTTACTAATCCAACAATCATATAAAAAATGGTAGTTTTACCCGCTCCATTTGGTCCTAATAGACCTACTATCTCTCCCCTTTTAATTGAAAGACTAATATCTCTTACAACTTTTTTATTCCCATATGTTTTTGATACTTTGTTGATTTGAAGGCCATCATCAAGTAGTTGAAATTTACTCATTTGTATTTGTAATTATTGCTTTGACTTTATTGGAATTTTTAGATGATACTTTATACGATTTGTTTTTAGTATTTAATATTCCATAATCACCAGTTATAATTTCACTCCCTCTCTCTATTTGCACATTTTCAAATAGTTCTATAATTGAATTTTTTTTGTCATAAATAGCTTTTTTTGCATACATGATTATTCCATCAGTTTTAATATTCAATTTTTTATCATCCTCAACAACTAGATTTGCTATATTTCTTTTTCCATCAATAATTTCAAATTCCCCATTAATTTTCGAACCACTGATATAAATATTATCACTTAATAATTTTGAGTTCGAGCCTTGAATAAAAAATCCCCCTTTAATATTGTCTACACTTATTTCTCCATCAGAAAGCATTTTTGTTTTTTCAAGAAACAACTCACTATTGACACCATTAACAATAATTTTTTGATCTTTAATATTAAATCTTAATTCCTCGCCTTTACCTCTGATATTATATTCTTCCGATAAAAAATTTACACTATCATTGGCAATTAACTCTTTTACATCATAGAGATCTTTCTCAAAAAATATTTTAACGAGTTGACCTGTTAGATTGAATTCATCTGATAATATTTCAACATTTTTTTTTAATAAGTAATATTTATCTTCTTGAAAAACCTCTATGCCATCCTCTGTGGTAATTTCAGTCTCACCTGCATTTCTGCTGATAGCAAATTTATAATTAAATAATAATATTATTAATAAAATAAAAAATTTAATCATTTTAATATTAATTTTGTTTTGCCTTTAAAATTAATTATATTACCATTTTCAATAATATCAAAGCCATTTGAGTCAATCGAAGTTTTGTCTGATACAAATTTAGATTTATTTTTACTTGAAGCAATTAAGCTTTTTTTATTAAATAAAACATTATCAGAGTATATTTTAAATTTATCAGACTTAAAAATTACATTTTTTTCTAACATTATTTCATTTTCAGTTAAAAAATTACCTTCATTAGCAGTCACAGAAATTTTTTGTTTATTACTATTAATTGAAAATTTTGGCTTTGAAATATCTGCTGTTTTATTATTTATAGAAATTTCTATATCAGCTATTTTTTTTGCTTGAATATAAGTAAACGAAATAAAAAAACAAATTATTGAAATTATAAAAAAAGAGCTAATTAATAGAGTTGTTTTGTTAAATGTTAGTAAAAAGTTCAATTTAACTACTCAGTCTTAGTAAATCGTGGATATGAATAATACCTATGGGTATGTTCTTTTCACATATAAAGAGATTGGTTATTTTTTTACTATTCATGAGATTTAGTGCCTCACCTACGAGCATGTTTTTATCGCCTGTAGTAGGGTTTTGAGTCATGAGATCTGACGCTTTAAGATTAAATAGTTTATTATTCATCTTTTTTCTTAAATCTCCATCAGTAATTATACCCAATAGTTTTTTAGACTTACTTATTACACCAATGCACCCAAAGCTTCTTTTTGTCATCGTGATAAGTGTTTTATTCATTTTATCCATTTCTTTAGCAAGTGGTAAAGATTGACCTGTATGCATAATTTCAGAAATTTTTTTAAGATCTTTCCCTAAGTTACCTCCAGGATGAAAATTTTTAAATTGATTACTTTTAAAACCTTTTAACTCTAATAATGACATTGCAATGCAATCACCAATAACTAAGGAGACAGTTGTAGAGCTAGTTGGTGCTAAATTTAGAGGACAGGCCTCAATAGGTTTTTTATATATTATGCCTATAGTGGAGTTTTTATTTAACAAACTATTTTTATTACTAGAAATACTTACTAAGGGTATGTCAAAGCGTTTAGAATAGTTAATTATATCGTTTAACTCAGAAGTTTCACCAGAATTAGAGATTGCAAATATACAATCATTTTTCCTAATTCCACCCAAATCACCATGACTTGCTTCAGTTGCATGAATAAAATAAGACGGAGTTCCAGTTGATGTTAAGGTCGCTGAGATCTTATTTCCAATATGGGCACTTTTTCCAATTCCAGTAACTATAACTCTCCCTTTAACTTTACTTAAAAGTATTACTGCTTTGTAAAAATTATCGTTAAAAATTTTTGATAGACTTTGTATTTCTCTAACTTCAGTTGAAAGAGTTTTTTTTGCTCTATTTATAATTTTAGATTTAACCATATTAGTGTTTGAATATATCTACATCTTGCCAGCCGCCTAAATCAAGATCTGTTCGATGGGAAATGAAATCAAAACATGCTCTAGCAATACTTTCTCTACTTTCTCTTTTAAGCATAATATCTAATTTATCTTTTATTTTATGAAGAAATAAAACATCTGTAGCGGCATATATTTTTTGATCCTTAGATAATGTGCCACCCCAGTCAGAAGATTGTTCAACTTTTGAAATTGTTTCATTTAATAACTCTCTGCAAAGATCTTTATATCCATGTTTATCAGTGTATGTTCTAACAAGTTTAGATGCTATTTTAGTGCAATAAATATTTTTGAGAATTATATTATAAGTGTGTTTTAAGACAGCTACATCAAACCTTGCATAATGAAATATTTTGGTAATTTTACTATTTTTGAGTATCTTAATTAGATTTTTAGGCCTTTTTCTTAAATCAAGGATTTTTAGAAGATGGCAAATTCCATTTCCATTAGATAATTGAATTAAGCAAAGCTTATCTCTTGCTGGATTTAAACCCATTGTTTCAGTATCGATTGCAATGATATTGCCCAAATCTAAATTATCGGGTAAATCATTTTCATAGTACTTTATTTTCATCTTCAATTTATTTATTCTTTATTTCAAATAATTAAGTTGTTATAGCATCAAACTCTATAAAAATCATGAAATCTATAATTATATTTGGTGGATCAGGTTATGTTGGAAAAAACATAATTAGATTTTTTGCAAAAAAAGACTATAAAATCATTGTTCCTTACCAAAGGCAAATTAACGAAGCAAATTTAAGACTTTTAGGATCAGTTGGTCAAATAATCCCTTTTCACTTCACTACATTGAAAAATCCAAAACTATTATCTATTCTAGATACCACTGAAATATGTGTTAACTTAAAAACCTCATGGGAATCAAAAGAGTTACTTTTAAATAAGTCAATTTTTAAATTTAACTCAGATTTAATTAAGATTCTAAAGAGCTCACCATCAATTAAAAAATTTATTTTTTTTTCAGGACTAGGTTCTGAAAAAAGATCAACTTTACGTAATGAGATAATTTCAAAAACAGAAGATTTAATTACTAAAGAGTTAGAAAATTCAGTAATTATAAGACCAAGTGTAATTTTAGGTAATGGAGATCAATTTCTTTCAAGTCTGATCCCATTATTTAAGATGTCATTTTTTATACCTTTGTTCGGAGATGGTAAAAAAAAATTTCAACCTGTATTAATAGAGGATGTTGTTAAGTGCTTATCTAACATCATTGCAGAGCCAAATATTGATAAGAAGTTATTTGAACTGGGCGGACCTGAGGTTTTTACATATAAAGAATTCTATGTACTTATTGCTGATTTGATTAATAAAAAAAGAGTATTTATTCCAATTCCAATGCCTATAGTTAAGCCAATTGTTGCAATAGGCGAAAAAACCCCATTTTTTCCAATAAATTCTGAACAATTATCTCTTTTTGAGTCAGATAATGTTTTAAATAATAAAATTTCTGGTTTCGATTATTTTGAAATTCATCCAAAAAAAATAATTTCAGCTATTAAAAAATCTATATAAAACTTAGATTTTTTCACAAAAAGTACCATTGCTGTACTAATTATTATTTTTTTATATTTATTTTCACTTATATATGTTTTATTGGCATCTCTCTTTAATATAAAAGTATCATAATTGTACAAATGTTAAAATTTACCTCAATAAATAAAGAAAATCCTAGTAAGACTGATTCAAAAATCAGATCAAAAAACTTTGATGAAATTTATGCAAATTTTGCAAAACAAAAGGCAGAAGAACAAGCATCACGATGTTCTCAATGTGGGGTACCCTTTTGCCAAGTCCATTGTCCTCTTCATAACAATATC
>JABHWG010000004.1 GCA_018657885.1 Pelagibacteraceae bacterium | reverse complement strand
TTAAAACTATGGATGGTCTGAAGATTAAAAAATCTCTTAGATACAATGTTTAAGTTTGAAAAATTAGTATTTGGTGATCTGGGTTGGGGGGATGAGTTACTCTTAGCAACATTAATGACTATCACAGTTAGTATTCTTTCTATGGGTCTAGGCTTATGTCTAGCTATCGTAACTGTATGGGCCAAACTTATTACAAATAGAATAGCAAGGTTGATAGCCAATTTTTATACAACTGTTGTAAGAGGAGTTCCTGAATTATTGGTGATTTATTTAATTTTTTTTGGCGGTAATTCTATAGTAATGAGTGTTGCTAAACTTTTTGGATATAATGGTTATATTGAATTAAATGCTCTTACTATTGGAACGATTGCAATAGCTTTTATATCTGCGACTTACTCCAGTGAGGTAATTAGAGCAGCTTATTTATCTGTCAATAAAGGTCAGGTAGAAGCTGCTAAAGCTTTAGGTCTTAGTAAATTTCAAATACTTCTTAGAGTCATGGGACCTCAAATTATTAGATTCGCTTTACCCGGTATAGGAAATGTTTGGCAAATTACATTAAAAGATACTTCTTTAATTTCAGTAACTGGACTTGTTGAGATAATGAGACAAACAAGGATTGCATCTAATGTTGAGCATTCACCTTTGACATTTCTTATAACTGCTGCTTTTTTATATTTATTTCTAACCACTTTCTCTGGAAAATTTTTTAAATTTCTAGAGCAAAATTATTCTAAGGGATATAATTAATGCAAAACCTTTTTGAAAACTTAAATCAATTTTTATTGTTTAGAAATTTTATAGAAGTAATTGCAGGACTTGATAATACTCTTCTTCTTTTAATTATTTCTTTACCGATTGGTTTTGTGTTTTCATTGGTTTTTGCTTTGGGCAGAGTATCTTCAAATAAATTAATTTCTAAGCCTATTGCGAGTTATATATTTATAGTAAGAGGTACGCCCTTGCTTGTTCAAATATATCTAATTTATTTTGGTCTAGGGTCTATAAAATTTGTTCGTGAGAGTTTTCTTTGGTATCTTTTAAAAGAACCATTCTGGTGTGGTGTGTTAGCTTTAACAATTAATACTGTGGCCTATGGTAGTGAGATTTTTAGAGGAGGAATACAATCAGTAACCAAAAGTCAGGTAGAATCTGGGAAAGCCCTAGGTTTTAATAAATTTATGCTTTTAAGAAAATTAATTATACCAATAGCTCTTAGAAAAACTTTACCTTCTTATGGTAATGAATTAATTTTAATGGTCAAAGCCACTTCTCTAGTAAGTTTAACAACTTATATGGAAATGACAGGAATTGCTCGAAAAATTATGGCAAAAACTTTTGCTCCTGTAGAAGCTTTCATAGCTGCGGGTATATTGTATTTATTTTTAAATTTTCTAATGGTACAATTTATTAAATATTTAGAATGGAAATACAATCCACACTTAAGAGTTTCACAAACTTAGTTTTTAAATTTTTTATGGCAGTTTCCACAATTAGAGGCCATAATATTAAAATTTTCTATTAGGCTAACTCTATCTACGTTTTCTATACTTATGCCAATACTCTCAATAGAATTTATAAAATTATCAATATAAAGATTAAAAGTTTCTCTATCTTCCCAAATTAAAGATGAGGCTTTGCCACCTTGACTGCCTTCAGGAAATAATAGTTTAAATTCTTTTGCAACATGCAATAAATCATTATTTATTTTATTAATTTCGTCAAATTCTCCAGACATAGTTAATGGATACATTTTGGTAGAAAAAGCTTTAATTTTACTCATATTACCCTGTCTTTGTTTAATAATTTCATTGGAAGTCATATCAGCAACAATCATTTCATGAGAAAAAGCCAAAAATGGAATAAAAAATAGAAGTAATATTAATTTAATGTTTATAATTAATTTTAGTTAAACAGTTTGATAGATAATTATGTCCAATTTTGGCATATTCAAGGGGGTTGGCCTTTTTAGGGTCTTGCTCAGCTTCAATTATTAACCATTTTCCGTAATTATTTTCATATAAAATTTTAAATAAAGGTTCATAATCAATACAACCATCTCCTGGAACTGTGAAAACACCATCTAAAAAAGAGTCTCTAAAACTAAGGTCATTTTGAAGAGATTTTTCTAAAATATTTTTTCTTATATCTTTACAGTGCACATGGTTAATTTTTGTAACATAATTTTTTAATACTCTTTCATAATTTGCTTTTGCAAAGAGTAAATGACCAGTGTCATAAAGTAAAAAAGTATTATCATTTGTATTATCCATGAACCTATCAATATCATTTTCTGTTTGAATTATTGTACCCATGTGTTCATGGTAAGACATTGGGATTCCTTCATCATTTAGTCGGTTAGAGATTTCATTTATTTTTTTACAATACTCAACAAACTCTGCATTTTCCATATTGGGACGAGTAGAAAGTTTTCTTGATTGATCACCTTGAATAGATCCAGAGACATCAGCAAATACAAATACATCGGCATTTACCAATTTAAGTAAGTTTATATGATCTTGCATTGCGACCCATTCATCTTTGGCTGATCTACCTCTTAAGAATGCCCCATACCAACCACCGGGCATTTTAAGATCATATTTATTTAGTAAAAAATTTGTAATACCAGGGTTTCTTGGAAATTTACCTCCAAGTTCAATGCCTGTAAAACCTGCAAGAGAGGCTTCTTCTAAGCATTGTTCTATCGGTGTATCACCACCTAGTTCAGGCATATCATCATTGCTCCATGCAATAGGGGCTATACCCAATTTTATCTTCATAATTTTTCATATTTCATGATATTATAAAAAAATAAAGGGCTAATATGAATATTCTTATAGTTGATGGTAATGAAAAAGAAGCTTCTGATAGATATACCGAAATGGGCATGGATACTCAGTTTGAGAACTATAAAAAGATATTGGCAACTCTATCAAAAGATATCTTAAATATTTCTATTATTCATCCATCAGTTAAAGACATTTATTTGCCTAATGGTATCAGTTTGGATGACTTTGATGGTGTTGTATGGACTGGTAGTTTGTTAAACATATATGACATGACTCCCTCTATCATAAATCAGATTGAGCTAGCCAAAACACTTTTTACAAAAAAAAATAAAATATTCGGTAGTTGTTGGGGATTGCAGGTTTTAGTAACCGCAGCAGGAGGAGTAATTAGAAAAAATCCACAGGGTTTAGAAGCGGTAGTAGCAAAAGAAATTACAATTAACAAAAAAGGTCTTAGTCATAATATGTATAAAGGAAAAAATAGAACATTTGATGCCTTTTGTTGGCATTTTGATGACACAGAAAGATTACCCTCTAATGCTAATGTATTAGCTTCAAATGAGAAAAGTTTAGTTCAGTCTATAGATTTTAATATAAAAGACTCGCATATATGGGCAGTTCAATATCATCCTGAGTTTAATCCAGAGTGGATAGGGGGGCTAATGAAACAGCGAGAGGAATTGCTTTTAAAAGAAAATATATTTTCTGAAAAAAAATATTTTGATGAAGAATGTGATTTTTTTTTAAATTATAAAAAACTACAAGATAAAAGAAATAAAGAAAAATATAAGGATTTAATTAATGCCGATGCCCACACTATAGAGTTATCTAATTGGATTAATGAAATTAAGAATTAAGAGAAATTAAATTTTTAATAGTTTTTTTCCAGGTTATAATTTCTTTTTGAATAATTTTTTTAGCAATTTTTGGTCTAGTTTCCTTACTTTTTTTCCATAATTTTATTATTTGATTAATGTCTTTAATTACCCCAGCATTAATTCCTGCTAAATAAGCAACACCAAGAGAAGTTGTTTCTATATTTTTTGGTTTTATTATTTTGATCTGTGTTACATTAGATAAGCTCTGTAGAAAGTTGTTATTATTTATCATCCCACCATCTACTTTAATTTCAGAAATTTTAATTTTGGAATCTTTTTCCATTGACTCTATTAAGTCTAAAGTTTGAAATGAAAGGCTATCAAGCGTAGCTTTAATTATATCAGCTTGTGAAGTATTTCTTGTTAATCCAAAGATAGCCCCTCTAGTCTTTGGCTCCCAATGAGGAGCACCTAGTCCAGTAAGTGCTGGAATAAAAATTACTTTTTCATTTTTATTTGCTTTAGAATAAATTTTATCTGTTTCTTTTGAATTTTTAAAAAATAACATATTATCCCGAAGCCACTGAATAGCAGAACCTGCTACAAAAATACTACCCTCATAGCAAAACATTTTTTCCCCATTTATTTTAAAAGCAACGGTAGTTAACAATTTGTTGGTAGAAGGTTTGAATTTATCTCCAATGTTCATTAGTAAAAAACAACCAGTTCCATAAGTGCTTTTAGATTGCCCTGCACTAAAGCAAGCTTGCCCAATAGCTGCAGCTTGTTGATCCCCGGCCATTCCACCTATTATAATTTCATTACCAAATAATTTTGTATATCCAAAATTGCATGAATTTTCTTTTACTTGTGGTAACATAGTTTTTTTAATATCAAATAATTTTAAAAGTTCAGGTGACCATTTTTCACGTTTTGCGTCGTAAATCATTGTTCTTGAAGCATTTGTAATATCAGTAAAGTGCGATCTACCTTCAGTCAGTTTCCATAATAACCATGTATCAATAGTTCCAAATAAAATGTTTTTTATTTGTTTAATATTTTTTTTAGGAGCATTCTTTAATACCCAATTAATTTTAGTTGCTGAGAAATAAGGGTCCACAACTAATCCTGTTATCTTCTGTATGAATTTATCTTTGTTTTTTAATTTAAGTTTATTACAATAATCAGCTGTCCTCCTATCTTGCCACACAATTGCTTTATAAATAGGCTTACCAGTTTTTTTGTTCCACATGACTGTTGTTTCCCTCTGGTTCGCTATACCAATTGAGGTAATTTGTGATGACTTGAGTTTATTTTTTTTTATAATTTGTTGAATTAGATTTTTAACATCATTCCAAATTTCTTCAGCATCATGTTCTACCCAGCCATCATTAGGAAAAAATTGCGTAAACTCTTTTTGTGAAACATCTTTAACTTTAAATTTATCATCGTATAAAACCACTCTCGAACTTGTTGTCCCTTGGTCAATTGAGAGTATATATTTTTTCATCTTTAAATATCAATTTGTTCGGTGAAGTTAGCATTTTCTTGAATGAATTTGTATCTATGTTCTGCTTTTTTTCCCATCAAAGATTCAAATAAATTTTCTGTTTCCTTCAACTCTTTTTTACCTTGATTAATTTTAATATTAAGTAATTTTCTTTTTTCAGGATGCATAGTTGTTGATTTAAGTTGATCAGCAGGCATTTCTCCTAAACCCTTGTATCGACTTAAAGTTGGTTGTCCTTTATTTGAAAACTCTTTTTTAATTATTTTATCTTTTTCATTTTCATCATAAGCATAAAAAATTTTTTCTTTATGTTGAATTTTAAAAAGAGGGGGCATAGCTAAAAACAATCTATTACTATCAATAATAGGTCTCATATATTTATAGATAAAAGTAATAAGTAAAGTTGCAATGTGAGATCCATCAACATCTGCATCAGTCATAAGTATTATTTTATCATATCGCAATTTTGATAAATTACAATTTTTACCTATACCGCATCCAAGAGATTGAATAAGATTTTGAATTTCATTATTATCTGCAATTTTAGATAAACTTACACTAAATACATTTAAAATTTTTCCTCTTAATGGAAGTATAGCTTGCAATTCACGGTTACGCGCTGACTTAGCTGATCCGCCAGCACTATCACCTTCCACAATAAATAATTCAGTATTTTCAATTTTTTTACTTGAACAATCAACTAATTTACCTGGAAGATTATTTCTTTCTTTAATAGTTTTTCTCTCCAATTCCTTTATCTTAGTTAGATCTGTTCTCAAAAGAGATCTTTCAATTAAAGTTTCGATAAGAGTCTTAGATATTTTTTTATTAGAATTTAGCCACAATAAAAATTCATTTTGTATCACACCCTCTAATAATTTTTGAAGTTTAGGCATAATAATTCTTTTTTTAGTTTGCCCTTCAAAGCTTGGTTCATTAATAAATATTGAGATGACGATGTCGGAATAATCAGAGATGTCATTAATGTTAATATTAGATATTTTGGATATTTGATTTTTTTGACCATATAATTTTATAGCTTTTAAGATTCCATTTTTAAAACTATTCTCATGAGAGCCTCCATCTGGAGTTTCAATTGTATTACAAAATGAAATTAGTGAAAATTTTTCATTTAAATTAAAGCTTATAAATATTTCACATTTTTCGTTATTATTAATATTTTTAGTAATTTTAAACTTTTTATCAAATAATTTTGGTGCGTTTTTATTTTTAATATCTAAGTAGTCTGCAATACCATTTTTGAAATAAAATGTTTCATAATTAGGTGTGTTATTTTTAATTAACTCTTTATCAATTCTAAATTCGATTGTTGTTCCAGAAACTAAAACTGCTTTCATTTTAATAAAGTCATACAATTTCTGTGGAGAAAATTCCGTTATCTCAAATATAGATTCATCTGGTATAAATATTATTTCAGTTCCTTTTTCTGTTTTACTGCATTTATCAATTTTAATTTTAGTTTTAGTTTTCCCTTTGGAATATAATTGAGAATATTTCTTACCACCTTTAAACACATTCACTTCCAAAGAAGAGCTTAAAGCATTTACAACTGAAATACCCACACCATGCAAACCACCTGAGGTTTTATATGAGTTACTATCAAATTTACCTCCAGCATGAAGAGTAGTAAGTACAATTTCTAATGCTCTTTTATTTTTAAACTTAGGGTGAAAATCAATTGGAATACCTCTTCCATTATCTTTAATTTTAATTGAACCATCTTTTCTGTAATGAAAATGTACTTCACTTGCATGTCCAGCGACTACTTCATCGATGCTATTATCTAATACTTCATTGACCAAATGATGCAATCCCTGTTCATTAGTGCTTCCAATATACATTCCTGGGCGTTTTCTGACTGGCTCTAAGCCTTCTAAAACTTCAATGTTTTTAGCAGAATAGAGAGATTTTTTTGGCATCATTTTTTTTATCAAAAGTATCGATGGAATCACATAAAAAAAACCGCCTAATAAGAGGCGGTTTTTCAAAAATTATTTTTACTAAACTTTAAACATCATAATAAAGATCAAACTCATGTGGGTGAGGTCTAAGATCCATAGGACTTACTTCATTTTCTCTTTTAAAGTTAATGTAAGTTTCAATGTTATCTTTAGTAAACACATCACCCTGAAGTAAATATTTATGATCTTTTTCTAGAGCATTAAGAGATTCAGCCAATGATCCAGGAGTTGAAGGAATTTTTGCTAAAACGCTAGCTGGTGCCTCATATATATTAATGTCGGTAGGTTTTCCTGGGTTGATTTTATTTTTAACCCCATCTAAACCTGCCATTAAAATTGCTGAAAATGCGAGATATGGATTAGCAGAAGGGTCTGGGCATCTAAATTCAATTCTTTTAGATTTTGGACTAGCTGTATAATTATTTGGTATCCTAACAGAAGCTGTTCTATTTGCAGCTGAATAGGCAATATTTACAGGTGCCTCAAAACCAGGCACTAATCTTTTATATGAATTAGTTGTAGGTGCACAAAACGCTAATAACGAAGGAGCATGTTTCAATATTCCACCTATGTAATAAAGTGCAAAATCACTCAAGTCAGCATAATTACCTTTTTTGTACATTAATGTTTTATTTTTTTTCCAAATACTAGAATGGACGTGCATTCCTGATCCGTTATCTTCAAATAGTGGCTTTGGCATAAATGTAGCAGTAAGACCGTGAAGTTTAGCTACATTTTTGACTACATATTTGTACCTTAATAGATCATCAGCCATCGACAGCAGTGGTGAAAATTCTAAATCTATTTCACATTGTCCTCCAGTTGCAACTTCATGATGTGAGGCTTCAACGTTAATACCAATATCCTCCATTGTTAAAACCATTTCTGTCCTAACATCTTGAAGACTATCAGAGGGAGGTAAAGGAAAATAGCCACCTTTATGTCTTGGTTTATGCCCTAGGTTAGGCCCCTCATCTTTCCCAGTATTCCATGCTCCTTCTGTAGAGTCAACTTCATGAAACGCAAAATTAGAACCAGAATCATATTTAACATCATTAAAAATAAAAAATTCAGCCTCAGGACCAAAATAAGCCGTATCTCCCATGCCTGAAGACTTAAGATATTTTTCTGCTTTTTTAGCAATATATCTTGGATCTCTTGAATAACTTTTATAAGTGATAGGGTCTACAACATCACAATAAAAAGCAATAGTTTTCTCAGAAAAAAAAGGGTCAATATAAGCCGTAGTCACGTCAGGAAGCATTGCCATGTCACTATTTTCTATTGATTGAAAACCTCTTACAGAAGATCCATCAAAGCCAATACCATCCTTAAATAAATCTTCCTTTAAATACTTAATTGGAATAGAAATATGATGAGTTGATCCAGGCATATCTGTAAATCGAAGATCAACCATTTTTATTTCTTCATTTTTAATTTTTTTTAATAACTCTTTTGGAGTTTTGCAGTTATATTTCATAAACGCCTCATGTTTAAAGTTAACCAAATTCAACAGTTGAATTTAGCTTAATACTTATTCATGCTCTAGTTATGAAATCTGCTATTCGCGTTCCTTCAGCTGAAGCTTACTTCCGACCCAAATGGGTTGAACGATTTATAACTTTTGCATGCGTTCCTTCAGTCAAAAGACTTACTTCCGATTTAAGAAAAAACTTAAATTGAACGATTAAATAGGTTTTTATTGGTTTTTTTTTAAATGTAAAGCTAAATTAGACAGCATCACTGTCTTTTTCACCAGTTCTTATTCGAATTACTTTATCGATACTATAAATAAAAATTTTACCATCTCCAATTTTACCAGAATATGCAGCTTTTTTGATAGCATCTGTGACTTTATCGGCATCCTCATCTTCAACAATAACCTCAAGTTTCATTTTTACTAAAAATTCATCATCATACTCTTGAGCATTATCTATTCCACCTGATGAACCTCTTTGTCTGCCAAAACCTTTTACATCTGAAACTGTCATTCCTGAAATACCAACCTCATGTAAAGCTTCTTTAACTAAAGAAAGTTTGAAAGGTTTTATTATTGCCTCAACTTTTTTCATATAGTAGAAAGTCTATAAATTGCTTTTTGTAAATTTTCCATTGAATTCGCATAACTTATTCTAGTGAAATCTTTCGCACTATTTCCAAAGCTTATACCTGGCACCAAAGCAACCCCCTTTTCCTCAAGCGCTATATCGGAAAACTTTTGACCACTTAAACCTGATTTTGAGACATTAGGAAAGGCATAAAACGCACCTCCTGGCTTAAAACAAGTCATGTTATTTAACTTGTTTAGTTCTGAATGAACGAATTCTTTTCTTCTTTGAAATTCTTTTATTATATTCTCAATTGTTTCTTTAGGACCTCTTAATGCTTCTATCCCAGCATATTGAGATATTGCATTAGGGCACGAATGATCATTAACGCACAGTTTGTTAGCATGCTCATATAGGCTTTTGGGCCAAACACTCCATCCAAGTCTCCAACCAGTCATACAAAATGTTTTGCTCCAACCCTCTAAAACAATTAATCTTTCTCTTAATTTATTATAATTCAAAAATGAAGGCATCTGATTATTATCAAATATAATTTTACTATATATTTCATCCGATAGGATAAATATATCAGGATACTTTTCTAACATGTTAACAAGTTTATCTATTTTCTTTTTCCCCATAAATGAGCCAGTTGGATTATTAGGATTATTTATAATTATTAGACTAGTTTTATTAGTTATTAATTTTTCTAATTTATCAATATTAATTTCAAAATTATCTTCTTCAATAAGCTTTAGAGGAACTCCCTTTGCTCCGCTAAAATTAATCATCGAACGATATATTGGAAAACCTGGATCTGGATAAATTATTTCATTTTCCTCACCACCTAGAATAAGGCTAGAATAAAAAATAGTGGGTTTGCCTCCAGGTGTAATTAAAATTTGATCAGGATTAATATCAACTTTATAATCTTCAAAAATTTGTTCAGATACCGCTTCTCGTAAAGGCAGAATTCCATTTGATGGTGTGTATCCATGATACCCATCTTTAATTGCTTTAATTGCAGCTTCTTGTATATTTAATGGTGTGGGAAAATCTGGCTGTCCGATACCAAGATTTATGATGTCTTTGCCCTCAGAAATAAGTTTTGTTGCTTTAGCAAGTATAGCAAAAGCAGATTCTGTCTCTAAATTAATTATTTTTTTTGAAACTTTCATAAATTTGGTATAGCCAATTATTTTTATTAATAAAACTTTTAATTTATGAATAAAAATGGCGAACGTAGCTCAGTTGGTTAGAGCGCGGCCTTGTGGTGGCCGATGTCGGGGGTTCGAATCCCCTCGTTCGCCCCAAATTGTAAAAAAAACATTTTTATTTAAATTCTCTATTGTTTTTTATTGTAATCATCATAAAAGCGGCTGAATAATGGGCCGGTGGTGGAATTGGTAGACACGCTAGATTTAGGTTCTAGTGCCGCGAGGTGTGAAGGTTCAAGTCCTTTCCGGCCTACCATTTAAAGAGGTAAATTGATGTCAATAAAAGAAATTAAATCAGGAACTCTGTACAAAGAATATTCATTAGAGATACCTTATGAGGAAATAAATGAAATTATTGACTCAAAGATACAAGAATTATTACCAACAGTATCATTGCCAGGTTTTAGAAAAGGAAAAGCACCTTTAAGTATAGTAAGAAAAAAATATGAAAACAACGTGCTTTCAGAAGCTGTTGAAAATTTAGTACAATCAAAGACTAAGGACTTGCTTGAGAAGAGAAATTTAAAACCTTTTACCCAACCAAAAATAGATTTAAAAAAATATGAAAAAAATGAACCTATAGAAGTTGAAATCAAAATCGATCTTGAGCCAAAAATTAAATTAAAAGACTTTAAGTCATTTGTAGTAAATAAATACGAAATAGATTTAGATAAGTCTTTAATAGAAGAAAATTATAAAGAGTTTGTAAAATCTCAAAAAAAATATTCAAAAATCATAAATAATAGAGAGATAATTGTATCAGATAAGGTTTTTGTAAATTTGACAACAAATGATTCAAGCGCACCTGATTATTTTAAATTACAAAAAAACCTTCCAATTATTATCGACTCAGAATATCAGGTTCTTCCTGAAATTGGATCTAGAATATTAGAAAAAAAATTAAAAAAAGGAAACAAAGATAATCTATTATTAGATGTTTCAAAATCACTAAAGTTGGATAAAGAAAAATTAATCCCTTTTGATGTTGAGATTATTGAGATTGAAGAATCAACACCCTTTGTCGTAGATAAAGAATTTTTAGATAAAAGTGGATTCAAAGATGAGAAAGATTTAAAAAATAATCTTGAAAAAAATTTTAAATCTCAGTACGAAAATGGTTTAAAACAAATTGAGAAAAAAGAGCTAATGGACACTCTTGATAAAGAGCATAAATTCGATCTACCTCAGGGTATACTTGATCAAGAAATTAAAGATATTTGGCATAGACTTGAGCATGCCAAAAAAGATGGCTCATTAGATGAAGATGATAAAAAATTAAATGACGAAGAACTAAAAAAAAGATACGAAAAAATTTCAAAAAGGAGAGTAAAATTAGCACTTCTTCTTCAATTTATATCTAAGCAAAATAATATTTCAGTAGATGAGAAAGAATTATCTAATGGAATGATGCAATATTCATCACAATATCCTGGACAAGAAAAAGAAATAATTGAATATTTTAAAAAGAATCCTTCAGCAATAGAAACTATCAGGGGGCCAATATTAGAAGAAAAGGTTATTAAATCTATAATGTCTGATGCCAATATAAAAAAAATTAAAGTTACCAAAGATGAATATGAAAAATTGGAAAAAAAAGTTTTTGACGTTAAAGAGGGGAACTAATGAAAGATATAGAAAAAATTACAAATAATTTAATACCAATGGTTGTGGAGCAATCATCTCGAGGAGAAAGAGCATACGATATTTATTCTAGATTGCTTAAAGAAAGAATTATTTTTTTAACAGGTCCGATTGATGATAATGTAGCAAGCTTAATATGCGCTCAGTTACTTTTTTTAGAATCTGAAAACCCAAAAAAAGAGATATCTTTTTATATAAATTCTCCTGGTGGTATTGTTTGGTCTGGCTTAGCTATTTATGATACTATGCAATATATTTCTCCTGAAATTATGACAATATGTATAGGTCAAGCTGCTTCTGCAGGATCATTACTTTTAACCGCAGGTTCTAAGGATATGAGATTTTCTTTACCAAACTCTAGAATTATGGTTCATCAACCTAGTGGAGGTTATCAAGGACAGGTTACTGATATAGAGATTCATACTAATGAAATCAAAAAAACAAAAGATAGGTTAAATGAAATCTACTCAAAACATACTGGTAATAAAATCAATGAAATTCAAAAAGTTATGGAAAGAGATAGATATTTTTCACCAGATGAAGCAATAAAATTTGGTTTAATTGATAAAATTGTTGAGAAGAGGAAACCTTAATGAGTAAAAAGGAAGATAAAGATTCTTTGTTTTGTTCTTTTTGTGGGAAAAGTCAAAAAGAAGTTAAAAAATTAATAGCTGGACCTACAGTTTTTGTTTGTGATGAGTGTGTTGAATTATGCATGGATATAATTAAAGAAGATAGCAAGAATAATAAAACTAAGCTTAAGAAAGATACTCCTAGACCATCAGAAATAAAAAAATTTCTTGATGATTTTGTAATTGGTCAGGACAAAGCAAAAAAGATATTATCTGTTGCAGTTTATAATCATTATAAACGTCTGGCAAATTCAACTTTTGATGATGTTGAGTTATCAAAATCTAATATTTTATTAGTTGGCCCAACCGGAACTGGAAAAACCCTGCTTGCCCAAACTTTAGCAAAAATTTTAGATGTTCCTTTTACAGTTGCTGATGCAACCAGTCTAACTGAAGCTGGATATGTGGGTGAAGATGTAGAAAATATAATATTAAAATTATTACAAGCATCTGATTATAATGTTGAAAGGGCGCAAAAAGGAATTGTTTATATTGATGAAATTGACAAAATAAGTAGAAAAAGTGACAACCCCTCTATAACAAGAGATGTGTCAGGTGAAGGAGTTCAACAAGCCTTACTTAAAATTATGGAAGGTACTGTAGCAAGTGTTCCTCCACAAGGTGGAAGAAAGCATCCACAACAAGAGTTTTTACACGTAGACACTTCAAACATATTATTTATTTGCGGGGGTGCTTTTTCAGGTTTAGAAAATATTATTAATTCTAGACTGAAAGGTTCTTCTATTGGGTTTAACTCTTCAATCTCTGAATTTGATGAAAAATCTGTAGGAGATTCATTAATAAACTTGGAGAATCAAGATTTATTAAAATTTGGTATGATACCTGAGTTTATTGGAAGACTTCCAGTTATTGCGACACTTCAAGAACTAAGTGAAGAGATGTTAATTAAGATAATGCAAGAGCCTAAAAATGCATTATTAAAACAATATGTATCATTATTTAAGATGGATGGAGTAAAACTTGACATAAAAAATGATGCTCTCAAAAAAATTGCTAATTTAGCAATAGATCAAAAAACAGGAGCAAGAGGACTAAGGTCCATAATAGAAAGTCTTTTAATAGATTTAATGTTTGAAACACCAGATAAAAAAGATTTAGAAAAGATAGTAATTAATCGTGATGTGGTATCAAATAAATCAGATCCAATTTTAATTTATTCAAATAAGCAGACAAATCAAAAAATTTTAGCTAATAAGTCTTGAAATTAGCATAAAAATAATCATTTCTTATTATAATGAATACAAAATCTATACCAGTATTGCCCTTAAGAGATATAGTAGTTTTCCCTGGAATGGTTGCCCCTCTATTTGTAGGAAGAAAACA
The DNA here is from genome assembly GCA_018657885.1 of Pelagibacteraceae bacterium. Lineage (GTDB taxonomy): Bacteria > Pseudomonadota > Alphaproteobacteria > HIMB59 > CACPNW01. Next base: position 10,443 of record JABHWG010000004.1, on the reverse strand, counting down.
GTCTGTCAATGCTCTTAATCATGTAATGTCCAGTGATAAAGAAATTCTATTATTGGCTCAAAAAGACTCAGATGTTGAAAACCCTAAACCTAATAATTTATACAAGTGGGGAACTATTGCTAAGGTTCTGCAGCTTTTAAAGTTACCAGATGGCACTATTAAGGTTTTGGTCGAAGGTATTGATAGAGCTAACTTAAGTAAACTAAGCTCTAATAAAGATTATCTAACAGCTAATGTAGAAGTATTAGTAAAAAAAACAAAAACAAATATAAAAATTAAAGCTCTTTCAAAAGTTGTCATCGAGCAGTTTGAAGAATACATAAAGCTTAATAAAAAACTATCAAATGATTTAATCGGCAATTTAAAATCAATAACAGATGCAAATAAAATTTCTGATTTAGTCTCAGTGAATTTAGCTATTTCTATTAAGCAAAAACAAGAGTTATTAGAGTTAATTGATCTAGAACAACGTCTTGATAAAATATACTCTCATCTTATGGCTGAGATTGACTCCTTTCAAGTTGAAAAGAAAATTAAGGGAAGAGTCAAGCGCCAGATGGAAAAAACTCAAAAAGAATATTACCTTAATGAGCAAATGAAGGCTATTCAAAAAGAGCTAGGTGAAAATGAAGAGTCTGATGAAATTGCAGAGCTTGAAAAGAAAATTTTAAAAATAAAGCTTACAAAAGAAGCTTTAGAAAAAAGTAATTCAGAATTAAAAAAATTAAAAAATATGAGCCCTATGTCTGCTGAAGCCACAGTAATTAGAAATTATCTTGATTGGATTGTTGCTCTTCCTTGGGGGTCTCGCACTGAAGTATCAAAAAATATTAAAAAAGCTAAGGGTATATTAGAAGATGATCACTATGGGCTTAACACTGTTAAAGACAGGATTCTCGAATATCTTGCTGTTCAAAAAAGATCAGATAAAATTAAAGGGCCAATTCTTTGTCTAGTTGGACCTCCTGGAGTTGGTAAAACATCATTGGGTAAATCAATAGCAACTGCTACTGGAAGAAATTTCGTAAGAATGTCTCTTGGTGGTGTTAGAGATGAAGCTGAGATCAGAGGTCATAGAAAAACTTACATAGGATCTATGCCTGGGAGATTCATTCAATCTATGAAAAAAGCAAAATCATCAAATCCATTAATCCTGCTTGATGAAATTGATAAACTTGGGGCTGATTGGAGAGGGGATCCATCATCAGCGCTACTAGAAGTATTGGACCCTGAACAAAATAATAAATTTAACGATCATTATTTAGAGGTTGATTATGATTTGTCAGATGTGATGTTTGTTTGCACGGCTAATACATTAAATATTCCTGCACCTCTTCTTGATAGAATGGAAATTATTAGAATACCAGGGTATACAGAAAAAGAAAAAAATAAAATTGCTCAAAAATACCTTCTTCCTAAACAGTTAAAAAATCATGTTTTAAATAAAAATGAAGTTAAATTTGGAAATAAAATTATAGGTCAAATTATTCGGAATTATACGAGGGAAGCAGGAGTTAGGAATTTAGAAAAAGAAATATCCAAAGTCTGTAGAAAAATTGTTAAAATACTAGAAACATCAAATAAAAAATCGATTACGTTGAACGATAATCTTTTGTCTAAATTTCTTGGTTATAGCAAATTTAGATCAAGCGAGATTGAGAAAAAAAACTTAATTGGAGTCACTAATGGCCTAGCATGGACAGAGGTTGGCGGAGAGATTTTGTCAATAGAAGTAATTCTATCGATCGGAAAAGGAAAACTAACAATTACTGGTAAGCTTGGTGATGTCATGAAGGAGTCTGTCCAAGCAGCTATTTCTTATGTTAAAGCAAACAGTATAGAGCTAGGAATTCATCCTTTTGATTTTGATAAATATGATATTCACCTTCACGTACCAGAAGGTGCAACACCTAAAGATGGCCCTAGTGCAGGTATAGCTATATTTAATTCTCTAGTTTCTTCATTAACTTCAAATAAAGTCAAAAGAGATGTTGCAATGACAGGAGAAATTACTCTTCGTGGAAGAGTTTTGCCTATTGGAGGGTTAAAAGAAAAAATTTACGCTGCCGTTAGAGCTGGAATTAAAAAAGTATTAATTCCTTTTGACAATAAAAATGAAGTTAAAGAGTTTGATAAAGAAATTTTAAAAAATATTAAAATTATTCCTGTTAGTGATGCTATGTCAATTCTTGAATATACCCTCTCAAAACCTATCAATCCTCTAAATATTACCGAATCAGATATACTAGTATCTCAAAAATCTACTCAGGATAAAAATATTATAAAGGAAAATACAGCCCATTAAGTTATATTTTCTGTCAAAAAAACTTAATTTTCGCCTTAAACTGGGATTTTTATTTTATTATTAATTGACTTAATAATTAAACTAGAGAATATTATCAATATAGATCAATAAAAAGGAGTTTAATGTGAATAAAAATGACCTAATCGCATCAGTTGCATCATCTGCAGGATTATCAAAATCAGACTCTACAAGAGCTATTGAAAGTCTTTTAGATGCTGTTACTAATTCTCTTAAAAGAGATGAGAAAGTAAGTATAGTTGGTTTTGGAAACTTTAGCATAAGCCATAGAAAGGCTACAACTGGAAGAAATCCTAGAACTGGTGAATCTATACAAATTCCTGCATCAAAACGACCTAAGTTTACAGTAGGTAAGGCACTTAAAGACGCAGTTAATATCTAATACAACATTATTTATGTTGCAACGGCTGTTAAAAATATTTAACAGCCGTTTTTGTTTAGGGTGTTTAGCTCAGTTGGTAGAGCATCTCGTTTACACCGAGAGGGTCGGGAGTTCGAGTCTCTCAACACCCACCATGCGCGGGAGTAGTTCAGCTGGTTAGAACGCTGCCCTGTCACGGCAGAGGTCGCGGGTTCGAATCCCGTCTCTCGCGCCAGTTTTTTGTTATGAATTTATGATGCGTATCATTTCGCGTATCAGCTTTACAATATTTTTATAAATTTGTTTATTAGCTGCAGAAATCACAGATTGTTATCCTTGAATAATCCATTAAATAGATTACTTAAACATTTGTTGTAGAAAAGTAGAAACATAATAAAGTGGAAAATTATTTATCTGAATACCTACCAATACTTATTTTTATAATTATTGGTTTTGCAATTGCCGTTGGAATGACAACCCTTTCTTTTGTTGTTGGTGAACGTAAACCTGATAACGAAAAACTATCTGCATATGAATGTGGCTTTGAAGCTTTTGATGATGCTAGAGGAAGATTTGATGTAAGATTTTACCTGGTTGCAATTCTATTTATTATTTTTGATTTAGAAGTAGCATTTTTATTTCCTTGGGCAATATCACTTGGAAGTATTGGAATTTTTGGCTTTTGGTCAATGATGATTTTTTTATTTATTCTTACAGTCGGATTTATATATGAGTGGAAAAAAGGAGCTCTTGAATGGGAGTAGAAATTAATGAAGAAAACTTTGGAGATGAATTAAACTCCAAAGGTTTTTTAGTTGCAAATTTTGATAAACTTTTAACTTGGGCAAGAATAGGATCTCTTTGGCCAATGACATTTGGACTTGCATGTTGTGGAGTTGAGATGATTCATGCTTATATGGCAAGATATGATCTTGATAGGTATGGCGTCATACCGAGAGGAAGCCCGCGCCAGTCAGATGTGATGATTGTTGCTGGAACACTTACAAATAAAATGGCCCCAGCATTAAGAAAAGTTTATGATCAAATGCCTGAACCAAGATGGGTAATATCTATGGGCTCATGTGCTAATGGAGGAGGTTATTATCATTACTCTTATTCAGTTGTAAGAGGTTGTGATAGAATTGTACCTGTTGATATATATGTGCCAGGATGTCCTCCTACTGCAGAGGCTTTAGTATATGGTATCTTGCAGTTACAAAAAAAAATTAGAAGAAAAAATAAATTTGTTAGATAACTAATGCTTGAAGAACTTAAAAAAATAAATGAATTATCAAATATTAAAGATAAAGAAATATTTTATGAGGGTGAATTTATTAAGGAAGATGCAGTTAGTTTATTTGGTGAATTAAAAAATAATGAGATTTATAATTTTGACCAACTTATAGATATTACAGCTGTAGATTATCCATCTAGAGAAAAGAGATTTGAGGTAATTTATATATTATTAAGTATGAAAAGAAATAAAAGAATAATTTTGAAAACCTTTATCAGTGAAAATGAAAACTTAGATAGTATTTTTGACATTTTTAAATCATCCAATTGGTATGAAAGAGAGTGTTATGATTTATTTGGTATAAATTTTAATAATCATCCAGATCTAAGAAGGATTATGACTGATTATAATTTTGAAGGTCACCCTCTTAGAAAAGATTTTCCTTTAACTGGCCATACTGAAGTTCGGTATGATGATGTAGAAAAAAAAGTAGTTTATGAGCCTGTAAAATTAACACAAGAATATAGAGACTTTGATTATACATCCCCTTGGGAAGGGATGACCGATAGAATAGATGATCTCACTGGAGAAGACAAAGCATGAAAGAGATTGAAGTAAACACTACGACTATTAATTTTGGACCACAACATCCTGCTGCACATGGAGTTTTAAGATTAGTTGTGGAACTTGATGGTGAAGTTGTTGAGAGGGCAGAACCTCATATAGGCTTGCTTCATAGAGGTACCGAAAAATTAATAGAATACAAAACTTATCTCCAGGCTGTACCATATTTTGATCGCTTGGATTATGTTTCACCTATGTGTCAAGAACACGCTTTTGCACTCGCAACTGAAAATTTGCTTGGAATTGAGGTTCCTCAAAGAGCTCAATATATTCGAGTTATATTTGCAGAGATTACTAGACTATTAAATCATTTATTAAATATACCTGCTTACGCAGCTGATATTGGCGCAGTAACTCCTTTTCTATGGTGTTTTGAAGAACGTGAAAAACTTCTTGAATTTCATGAAGCTGTATCAGGTGCAAGGTTTCATGCGGCCTATTTTAGACCCGGAGGAGTTCACCAGGACATGCCAGAAGGTATGGAAGAAAAGTTAAACAATCATTTTAAAAATCTCCCAAAATTTATTGATGATCTTGAAGATCTTTTAACAAATAATAGAATTTTAAGACAAAGATCTGTTGATATAGGTATTATATCTAGGCAAGAGGCAATTGATTGGGGATGCACAGGGCCAGTTTTAAGAAGTGCTGGTGTTCCATGGGATTTAAGACGATCTCAACCGTATGATGCATATGATAAAGTTGACTTTGATATTGCTGTTGGAAAAAAAGGTGATTGCTTTGATAGATATTTGGTTCGTATTGAAGAAATGAGACAAAGTATTTCGATCATTCAGCAGTGTTTAACACAAATTAAATCAGGAGAAATTTCTGTTATAGATAATAAAATCACCCCTCCTAAAAGAAGTGAAATGAAACATTCTATGGAATCATTAATTCATCATTTTAAATTATTTACTGAAGGATATAGAGTTCCTGAAGGTCAGACTTATAATGCAGTAGAGGCACCTAAAGGGGAATTTGGTGTTTTTTTAGTATCTGACGGTTCTAGTAAACCTTACAGGTGTAAAATAAGAGCCCCAGGATTTGCTCACCTGCAAACACTTGATTTTTTATCAAAAGGACATTTAATGGCAGATATCGCAGCAATTCTAGGAAGTCTAGATATTGTATTTGGAGAAATTGACAGATGAAACATCCAGGAATGACCAACAAAGTGTATAATATTCCTAATGATATTTTTGAATGGTCAGAGGATAACTTTAAAAGAGTATCAAAAATAATACAAAAATATCCTACTTCTAGACAACAAAGTGCAGTTATTCCACTTCTTGATCTTGCACAAAGACAAAATTCAGGTTGGTTAAGCAAGACTTCAATCGAAAAAGTAGCTGAAACTTTAAGCATGTCATACATTCGTGTTTTAGAAGTCGCTACATTTTATTCTATGTTTATTCTTGAGCCAATTGGAGAAAATTTTGTACAAATTTGTAGAACAACCCCATGTTGGTTAAGAGGTAGTGATAAGCTTGTAAAAGTTGCAAGAGAGATTTCAAATGCTAAACTAGGCGAAACATCTAAAGATAAAAAATTTACAGTTGTTGAAGTTGAGTGTTTAGGAGCGTGTTGCAATGCCCCAATGGTTCAAATCAATGACGATTATTATGAAGATCTAGATGAAAGTACTTTTAAAAAAATTTTAACAGATTTAAAAAATAATAAATCTATTTCTAAAGGTTCTCAAATAGGTAGACAAGCCTCTCATCACGAAAGAGGAAAAGATGCTTAGAGAAGAAGACAAAATTTTTAAAAATTTATATGGCTTTGATGATTGGTCTTTAAAGGGGGCAAATGAAAGAGGTATTTGGTCTAATACTAAAGAAATTATTGAAAAAGGTTCTGAATTTATTGTTGGAGAGATTAAAAATAGTCAATTAAGAGGAAGAGGTGGCGCAGGTTTTCCTGCAGGTTTAAAATGGTCATTTATGCCTAAAGATTCTGGAAAGCCTCACTACTTGGTAGTTAATGCAGACGAGTCTGAACCAGGTACATGTAAAGATAGGGAAATAATGAGAAACGATCCTCATCTTTTATTAGAAGGATGTTTAGTTGCTGGTTTTGCCATGCATGCTAATACTTGTTACATCTATATAAGGGGCGAGTATTATAATGAAGCGTTCAATCTTCAAAAAGCAATAGATGAGGCTTACGAAAATAATTTGATAGGTAAAAATGCTTGTGGAACTAACTGGGATTATGACATTTATCTACATAGAGGGGCAGGAGCTTACATTTGTGGTGAAGAAACTGCTCTTTTAGAAAGTCTTGAAGGTAAAAAAGGTCAGCCAAGATTAAAACCTCCTTTTCCAGCAGGTGCTGGATTATACGGATGCCCAACGACAGTTACCAATGTTGAAACTATAGCTGTAGCTCCAACAATTATTAGAAGAGGAGCTAAATGGTTTAGCAGTCTTGGTAGAGAAAATAATACTGGTTCTAAAATATTTAGTATTTCTGGGCATGTAAATAATCCATGCAACGTTGAAGAAGAAATGGGCATTGGATTAAAAGAACTTATAGAAAAACATGCTGGCGGAGTAATTGGTGGATGGGATAATTTATTAGCTGTAATTCCAGGAGGTGCAAGTGTTCCACTTCTTCCAAAATCAATATGTGATATCGTTAAGATGGATTTTGATAGCTTAAAAGAAGTTCAAAGTGGTCTTGGTACAGCGGCAGTAATAGTAATGAATAAATCTACTGATATTGTTGATGCTATTTGTAGACTCTCTCATTTTTATAAACATGAAAGTTGTGGACAGTGCACACCTTGTAGAGAAGGAACTGGTTGGATGTTTAGGATGATGGAAAAAATGGTTAAAGGAAGCGCGCAAGTTGATGATATTGATAAGCTTTTAGATGTAACTAAACAAATTGAAGGCCATACTATTTGCGCATTAGGAGATGCTGCTGCTTGGCCTATTCAAGGATTGATGAGGCACTTTCGATCTGAGGTAGAAAGAAGGATTAAAGAATACCGATTAGAAGAGGTGGCTTAATGCCTACTATAACAATAGATAACAAAAAAGTTGAGTTTGAAAATGGTATGACAGTAATGCAAACTTGTGAATTAGCTGGTACTGAAATTCCTAGATTTTGTTATCATGAAAAATTATCCATTGCCGGAAATTGTAGAATGTGTCTTGTAGAAATGGTGAAAGGTCCTCCAAAGCCAGTCGCATCTTGTGCGATGCCAGCTGGAGATGGAATGGTCATTAAAACAAATTCTCAAATGGTTAAAAAAGCTAGAAAAGGAGTTATGGAATTTCTTTTAATAAACCATCCTTTAGATTGTCCAATTTGTGATCAAGGTGGTGAATGCGACCTCCAGGATCAAGCTCTGCATTATGGTTTTGATAAATCAAGGTACGATGAGAACAAAAGAGCCGTTAAAAACAAACATATGGGTCCGTTAGTAAGTACCATAATGACTCGTTGTATACACTGCACAAGATGTGTTAGGTTTTCAACAGAAATAGCTGGTGTTGATGATTTAGGGCTTCTTGGTAGAGGAGAAAATGCTGAGATTACAACTTATTTAGAAAAAACAATTGACTCAGAGCTATCTGGTAATGTTATTGATTTATGTCCTGTAGGAGCTTTAACTAGTAAGCCCTATGCTTTTAAATCAAGGCCATGGGAATTAAGCAAAACTGAAACGCACGATGTTTTAGATGGTATTGGATCAAGTATAAGAGTTGATACAAGAGGAAAGCAAGTTTTAAGAGTTTTGCCTCGTATTAATGAAGATACAAATGAAGAGTGGATAAACGATAAAACAAGATTTGCTATTGATGGATTGTCAAGACAGAGATTAGATAAAGTATATGTCAAAGAAAATAATAAGCTGAATACTTCTGATTGGAATACCGCTTTAGATAGAATTAAAGATGAAATTACTAACAGGGGAAAAGAGAAAACAATAACATTATCTGGAAAATTTACTGATGCAGAAACTGTAATTTCATCAAAAATTTTTTCACATGCACTTGGTTCAAATTTATATGATTGCAGGTTTGATAATGCCCAAGTTATTCATGGTGAGAGTGAAAGTTATAAATTTAATTCTTCTATACAAGAAGTTGAAAACGCTGATGCAATACTTCTAGTAGGTTCAAATCCCAGATGGGAAGCAAGTGTTCTTAATGCAAGAATTAGAAAAACATACATAAATAATAATTGCAAAATTGGTATCATTGGACCTGATCTTAATCTAAATTATCCTTATCATAAAATTTCCAAATCATTAACTGGGTTAAATGATATTTTAGAAAATAATTCAGAGTTTTCAAAAATATTATTTAATGCAAAAAATCCAATCATTATTATTGGCACTTCAGCTATTAACAATGACCAAGGTGAATCTGTTTTAAAGATATGTGCAAATATTGCAAAAAAATTACCTAATTTTTCAAACTCATTTAATCCACTAAATATATTAAACCAAGATATCTCTAGAGTAGGCTCTCTTGAGCTTAGCTTTGTAAATCAGTATTTTGATGGAGATTTGGAAGCTAAACTTAAAGAAAAAATTAAAAAAAATAAACCAGTAGTATTCTTACTTGGATTAGATGAAATTAGTCCAAAATCTTTAGATGGATCGTTTGTAGTCTATTGCGGTCATCACGGTGATGTAAATGCTCAGTATGCAGATATTATTTTACCCACCCCGGCTTATACAGAAAAATCATCAACCTACATGAATATTGAAGGAAGAGTTATCCAAACATCTCGTTGTCATAATCCCCTTGGTGAGGCAAAAGAAGAATGGAAAATATTTAAAGTATTAAGTGATCTACTAGAATGCGATATTAAATTTAATAATCTCAATGATGTTAGAAAAAAAATTGTAGAGCATAATAAAAATTTTCTTGAAATCATGAAAACTAGTAACTCGTCTAAATTATCATTTGCTTCAAAAGAAAAATTAGAAGAGCAAACTATTTCGTATAACATTTCAAACTTCTATATGAATGATTCAATCTCTCGATCTTCAGAAACTATGGCTAAATGCACAAATGAAATACTTAATAAAGTTAAATACTCATGAACAATTTTTCTTTACTAAATGATTTCATAATTCCAGGAAGCATAATTATTGCACAAATATTAGCGGTATTAATGCCCGTGTTAATTTCCGTTGCATTCTTAGTTTATGCAGAAAGAAAAGTATTAGCCCTAATTCAATTAAGACGAGGACCAAATGTAGTTGGTCCATTTGGAATTCTTCAAAGTTTTGCTGATGCTCTTAAATTATTAACAAAAGAAAATATTGTTCCAACCAATTCAAATAAAGTAGTTTTTTTACTAGCTCCCATAATCACAATGGTCTTAAGTTTAGCAGGATGGGCGGTAATACCTTTTGCTCCTAATTTAGTGATATCGGATATTAATGTTGGAATAATGTACTTATTTGCAGTTTCTTCACTTGGAGTTTATGGTGTCATAATGGCTGGATGGGCTAGCAACTCTCAGTATCCTTTTTTAGGAGCTTTGCGCTCAGCAGCTCAAATGGTCTCTTATGAAGTCTCAATTGGTTTTGTAATTATAACTGTATTATTATGCGTAGGCTCCTTAAATCTTTCAAAAATAGTCGAAGCACAACAAACAGTGTGGTTTGCAATCCCACTACTTCCTATGTTTGTAGTATTCTTTATCTCTGCTTTAGCTGAGACGAATAGACTGCCTTTTGACTTACCAGAGGATTAATCAACTTTAGTAGCAGGTTTTTTTACTGAATATTCCTCTGCTTCATTTGTTTTATTTTTTCTTGGTGAATATGCGAGTATGATTTTGATGAGCTCTATGACAGTCATTTTATTTATGGGTGGTTGGTTGCCACCTTTTGATATATTTCCACTTAATATTGTTCCTGGCGTT
>JABHWG010000005.1 GCA_018657885.1 Pelagibacteraceae bacterium | reverse complement strand
CAAGAATATATTTACCATCAACTTCATAATCACTCTTATGTTGAACAGCATTGTTTTGTCCATAGAGAGTATTTCCTTGCCACCAGGCATCAAAAGATCCCTCTGTACTCCCTCCTTCATTGCCTGTGCCTTCATCAATCTCACGCCAACCTTGTTTTGGCCACGTTATTATTTCAATATCACTATCCTTATATGAATCTATCAAGTACCCGTAGCCTTTAAGTGTCTCGTTGGTTGCTTTTATAAGAGGAATTTCAACAGCTTCACTTTTATTCATATAGTTAATTATTTAAGTTAATATTTAAGTCGCTTATTACCTCTTTAATTGCCTGAAGTGTATCTCTCATATCTTGATCATCTAAATTACCAATACAGCCAATACGAAAAGTATCAGCAACAGTTAATTTGCCAGGATAAATAAGAAAGTTTTTATCACTTAGAGCATTATAAAATTGTTGAAAATTAAAATTCGGATCATTTGGTTGTTTAAAAGTAATGATTATAGGTGCCTGTAATTCATCAGGTAATAGTTGTTCAAAACCAATTTCCTTCATTCCATCACAAATTATTTTACAATTATTATTATATCTTTTGTGACGTCCTTCAATTCCACCTTCTTTTTCATGCTCTGAAATCGCTTGATTAAAAGCTGCTAACACATGTGTTGGGGGAGTAAATCGCCATTGCTTATTTTTTTCCATTGCTGTCCATTGATCATACAAATCTAAGCTTAAAGAATGACAATTTCCTTTAGCATTTTCAATCACTTCATTTTTCATTAAAATAAAACCAACTCCAGGAACTCCCTCCAAACACTTATTGGAAGAGGCAGCAACAGCATCAAAAGTAATATCTTTACTATTTAAAGGAAGGGCGCCAAAAGCACTCATGGCATCAATAAATAAAGATAATTTTTTTTTTGCAACTACATTAGCAATATTATTTAAAGGATTTAGGATCCCCGATGTAGTTTCACAGTAAACAGAAAAGACATGGGTTAGTTGTTTGTTGGAATCAATTATTTCTTCTAATTTTTTTATGTTGTGAGGTTCATGTTCTGCAACCTCATATTCAATAGTATCTCTATTTAAATAGGAACACATTTTTTTCATTCTTTGTCCATATGCGCCATTAATTAAAATTAAAATTTGAGCATCTTTAGGTGTTAGTGAACTAATCATTGATTCAACTGAAAAGGTTCCACTTCCCTGCATAGGTACACATTGGTAATTATCCTCACCATCAATTAATTTAATTAAAGAATCACGGATAGATTGATTTAAATCGATAAACTTTTGATCACGTGATCCCCAATCATGAAGCATTGCCTCTTTTGTAGTTATAGAAGTTGTGAGAGGGCCTGGGGTTAATAGTTTTTTATCCATAATATTATAAATCTATATATTTATTTTTTTTCAAAATCTACTCTTCCCACTGATACAGCAATTTTGGCAAGTTGTTTATCAATCCATTTTGGATTTATCTCTTTTTCCTGAGCGTTTTCCTTTCTTCGTACTGCATTTCTTATTATCATGGCACCTAACCACCTAAATGGCTCAGGAGGAAAGTTTTTTAATGGTCCTTTACAAAAATTACTATCAGTCCACTTATTATTTTCATTAAGAGTCATGCCACTTAATATTTCTCCCCCAACGTGACAAGTAAGAACGCCATTTCCAGAATAACCAAAAGCATATGAAATATTTTTATTTTTTGGATGATATCCAAAAAAAGGAAATCCAGTTTTTGTTCTCTCAGAAGGACCATTCCAAGATGTAGTAATTTTTGCATCTTTGAGTGAAGGATAGAAACTTAACAGTGATTTTTTTAATAACTTTTCAATGGTACTTGGACCATCAAATGAATCAATAACTTTATTTCTAAAAGAAAATGTATTACCTCCTTTCCCTAAGATAATTTTTCCATCAGGAGTTGTTCTGGAATAATGAGTAAATAAATTAGAGTCTAGTATTACAAGTCCATTATTTAAACCGAGACTTTGTAATTGGTATTTTATTGGTTCACTAATTATCATATCAGAAGAAACCAAAACTACGCTTCTTGATAAAAAAGGTAAAAAATTTGGAGTCCATGCATTGATTGCAAACACTAATTTTTCACAAGACACTGAGCCATTCTTGGTTTTTACATGAATGTCTTTTTTATAATTATAAGAAATTACAGTACTTTTTTCAAAAATTTTGATGCCAATATTTTCAGCTTTTTTTTTAAGACCTCTTACAAGAACAGCTGGTTGTAAACTGCCTCCTATTGGTGAAAAATAACCATCAATAAATTTTTTAGATTTAGTTAGATCCTGGACTTTTTCTTTTGATAATCTTTCCCAGCTATTTATGTTATGTTGATTTAAATCTCTTATAAGATTTTCAAAGGCCCCTTGATGAAATGTATTTGTAGCACCGTATAAAATACCATCATCTCTTATTTCTGCATTAATCTTATTTGCAGAACAAAAATCTTTGATATGTTTTACTGCTGCTTCAGTTGACAGAACCATTTTTTTTGCATCATCAATACCAACCACATCCCTGATACCTTGAAATTTTGTGGATTGAGGTATCATACAGCCCCCGTTTCTTCCTGAAGCGCCACTTCCACATAAATCTTTTTCAATTAAAATAATATTTAGCTGAGGTTTTTTTTCTTTAATTTTAATTGCAGTCCACAGACCTGTGTATCCACCCCCAATAATACAAACGTCACAATTAAGATTTAAATTTAATTCATTAATTTTTAAATTTTCTTCTTTTTCTAAAGCTTCAACAAACCAAGGTGATTGATAATGTAAATCCATTAAAGTAAATTAATTATACAGTTTTGGTTCGCCATTTTTGAAATCTAACTAATATTTTTTTAGTTATAAGCACATAAATAATTCTAACAGCAGCATTTGTATAAAAAATCATCATTCCCATAGCAGCTGCAGGTGCAATGTCTCCAGCATCATCCATATTTAAAACGGCAACAGATGCTAAATTTGTTTTAGAACTATATAGAAAAACAACAGCTGATACCGTAGTCATTGCATTTACAAAGAAATAAATACCAATGTCAAAAATTGCTGGAAGACTAATTGGTACTGTCACACGAAAAAAAGTTTTATAAAAAGGCTGTTTAAGTGAAGATGATACATGCTCAAATTCATTATCT
>JABHWG010000056.1 GCA_018657885.1 Pelagibacteraceae bacterium | reverse complement strand
TTATATAAAAAAAACCATATCTATTAATGCCTCTTTTATCGCCAATAGATTTATTAATTGCTTGTGCAAGCACATATGCTGTGTCTTCTACAGTGTGGTGAAAATCAACATAGGTATCCCCGATAGCTTTAAGCTTTATATCTATCAAGCTATGGTGAGAAAATATTTCTAACATATGGTCAAAAAAACCAATTCCAGTTGAAATCTCACATTGACCGGTTCCATCAATGTTTAACTCACAAACAATATCTGTTTCTTTAGTTTTTCTGTTAACTTGTGCAGATCTCATAAAAGCGCCTAATATCAGTGATATATAAAATATTCTAGGTAAATCACTTGATTAACAAAATTAAGTAGCCATTTTTAATTTAGGAAATAAATAATAGTAAAATGACAACAATAATAGGAATTAGAAAAGACAATTCAGTAGTAATAGCTGGAGATGGTCAAGCTAGCTTGGGTAATACCGTTATGAAATCAAATGTTAAAAAAATTAGAAGATTGGGAAATGATAACTCTGTAATATCCGGTTTTGCAGGATCTACAGCTGATGCTTTTGCTTTATTTGAAAGATTAGAATCAAAACTTGATCAGTATAAAAACCAGTTAATGAGAGCTTGTGTGGAATTAGCAAAAGATTGGCGCACAGATAAATATCTCAGGAAGTTAGAAGCAATGATGATTGTGGCAAATAAAGATGTAAGCTTGTTATTATCTGGAACAGGCGATGTAATTGAATCAGATGATGGTATTTTGGCAATTGGATCTGGAGGACCTTTCGCAAATAGTGCAGCTAAAGCGCTCCTTAAAAATACTGATATGAATGCAAAAGATATTGCCATTGAGTCACTCAATATAGCTGCTGACATTTGTATTTATACAAACCATAATATTATTTCAGAGACCATAGAATTATAATGGAATCAAGTTTTAGCCCTAGAGAAACTGTTTCAGAACTAGATAAGTTTATTATTGGACAAAAAAATGCAAAAAGGGCTGTTTCAGTTGCACTAAGAAATAGGTGGAGAAGAAAACAACTGGATAAAGATTTGCAGGATGAGATAGTTCCTAAAAATATTTTAATGGTTGGCCCAACTGGATGTGGCAAGACAGAAATCTCCCGCCGTCTCGCTAAACTAGCGAATGCTCCTTTTGTAAAGGTTGAAGCAACAAAATTCACTGAGGTGGGTTATGTTGGAAGAGATGTTGAACAAATCATAAGAGATTTAGTTGAAATAAGTATTAACCACACAAAAGAAAAAATGGGAAAAGAAGTTAAGGCAAAGGCTGAAAAAAATGCTGAAGAAAAAGTATTAGATATTTTAGTTTCAAAAAATTCAAGTGATACTACTAGAGAAAACTTTAGACAAAAATTAAGAAATGGTGAACTCAGTGACAAAGAAGTAGAAATACCTGTCTCAGCAAATTCTTCAATGAATCTTCCAACTATGGATATTCCAGGCATGCCTGGTTCACAAATGGGAATGATTAACCTAGGTGATGTTTTTGGCAAAGGATTTGGTAAACAAAAAAAAATAAAAAAATTGTCTGTGAAAGACTCTCACGCCTATCTTTTAGAAGAAGAAACTGAAAAATTACTAGACCAAGAAAAAATAAATTCTAGGGCTTTAGAAGAAGTTGAACAAAATGGAATAGTTTTTATTGATGAAATTGATAAAATTACCTCAAGAAGTGATAGAAGTGGTGCCGATGTTTCGAGAGAAGGGGTTCAAAGAGATTTGTTGCCACTCATTGAGGGTACAGCAGTATCTACTAAACACGGTGTTGTAAAAACAGATTACATCTTATTTATTGCATCTGGAGCCTTTCATTTATCTAAACCTTCTGACATGCTACCTGAGCTTCAGGGAAGATTACCAATTCGTGTAGAGCTAGAAAGTTTATCTAAAGATGACTTTAAGCTTATTTTAACTGAGACACAAAATAGTCTAATCAAACAATATGTTGGGTTGCTTGGAACAGAAAAGGTTGATTTAGAATTTGAAGAGGACGGTATAGATTCTATTGCTACTCTTGCTACTGAAATAAATCAAAATATAGAAAATATTGGTGCTAGAAGATTACACACAATAATGGAAAAGCTTTTAGAAGAGGTTAGTTTTAATGCTTCAGATATTGGCCCAACTAAAATTACTATAAATAAAGAATTTGTAGAAAAAAACCTTGTTGATTTAATAAAAAGCCAAGATCTCTCAAAATTCATACTATAAAGATTGATTTTAAGATCAACCTTCCCTAACGATTATTTGTGATTAAAAAAATTCAATTAGAGGTTATAGTTTTTATTTTATTATTAATTTCTGTTTTGTTTACTAACAATATAGATGTCGGGATATATAAATATTTTTCACAATTAAATTATGGGAAAGAAGCTAACAACTTAAAAGCATTTTTTGTTAACATAACTGAGCTTGGTGACTCATTATGGTATTTTTTAATATTGATTTCTATATTTTTAACTTGTTTTTTAGGCAATAAAATTAAATTAATATCAACTAAAAAATATTCTTATTTAAAAAACTTTAGTATTTTTGGTTTTATATATCTCCTTTCAACAGGGGTTGTAACTCAACTTATTAAACATTTAATTGGAAGAGCGCGCCCAAACCATATTAATGTAGATGAAGTGGTTTTTTTTAATTTTTTTACCACAGATTCAGTCCTCCACTCTTTTCCTTCTGGTCACACATCAACAATAATAGCAGTCACATTTGTTTTATGTTTAGCGCTCCCATCATTAAAGTTATTTTTATTTATTAGTGGATCAATTATAGCAATAAGCAGAATAGTGGTAGGGGCTCACTATTTTACAGATGTTATTGCTGGGGCGTTAATCGCAATTATAGTTTATAAACTTATTAAGATTTTTTATGCTGCTAAATTTCCAAATATTAGTTTTAATGATTTTGAAATTCAACCCATATCAACTCTAGTTAAAATACAGATTGTGTTTATTATAATCGCAATTTTTATAACAATAGGGTCTGGGCTAGATCTTTATTTAAGTAATTTTTTTTACTATGGTGACAATCAATTTATGCTTCAGAGTTATTATATAATTTCTATAATTTTTAGAAAAATCCTACTTCCGTTTTTATTAATTTATATATTTGTTTTACCAGCAATAAGTAGATTTGCTCTGATAAAAAAAATTTTTTTTAATTATGTGTTTTCTTTAAGAGAAATAGTGTTCATTTGGATTTCAGGCTTAACTACTATCGTTTTGTTTATAAATATATTGCTTAAAGATAAATGGGGGAGAGCAAGGCCGAATGATTTAATAAATTTTGGAGGAGAGAATAGTTTTACACCATGGTATAGGTTTGGGGACTCATGTGCTTCAAATTGTTCGTTTGTATCTGGAGATTCTTCTGTTGGCTTTTTATTAATAGTGTTTTATTTTATTACAAAAAAAAATATTTATTGTTATTTAGCTTTATTTTTTGGAACAACTCTTGGTTTTATTAGGATAATAGCAGGGGGACATTTTTTTAGCGATATAGTATTTGCTCAATTAGTTACAACTGTCTCAATTTCAACATTCTATATTCTTTATACAAAAGCATATGCAAAATAGAGTTGTTTATTTTTCAATATTTGCTCTTTTAATATTTAAGTTAATCGCAATCTATCTTACTCAGTTTTCTCTATATGGTGATGAGGCTCAATATTGGTTATGGTCTAAATCACCAGATTTGGGATATTTTTCAAAACCACCACTCCTTGCGTGGTTTTTATCATTACACACTTTTTTCTTAGGCGACTCATTTTTTTCTATTAAGATTTTTCCAGTTTTAATTTATTTATTTATTTCTTTTGGAGTTTATAAGCTTTGCATAGGGCTATCCCTCTCAAAAAATAATTCTGTTTTGTGCTCTGGTAGTTTTTTGTTAATTCCTGCAGCAAGCCTATCTTCATTTTTGGTTTCAACAGACTTGTTGTTATTATTATTTTGGTCTTTCGCTATGGCTAAACTTTTAGAAATGAGGGCTAACCACTCGACTTTAAATTTTTTTTTATTGGGTTTTTTTTTAGGACTAGCCTTTCTAGCTAAATACGCAGCAGTATACTTCTTTATAGGATTATTATTGTTAATTGTAATTGATAAAAAAACATTAAATATTTTTAAAAAAAACCCCTTTAAGGTCTTTATTTTTTTAACAACATTTATATTTATTATATTTCCTAATATTTACTGGAACTTTAATAATGGCTGGATAACCTTTTCTCATACTTCTGATAATGCAAATTTACAAAATCTAAATTTTAATTTCTTTAAGCCCTTAGAGTTCATAATGGCACAAATCCTAATGGTGGGGCCTGTTTTGGTTTTTTCATTTATTTTTTTGTTTAAGTACTTTTATTTAGATTGTGAAAACAAGTTTTTACTAACGTTCTCAATACCAATCATTTTAATTGTCTTAGTAGAAAGTTTTTTGGTAAGAGCTAATGCTAACTGGGCAGCACCAGCCCTTATATCAGTATTTATTTTATTGTTTAGACTAGTAATTATTAAAAATATAAAATTAATAAAAATAAACTATGTATTTAACTACAGTATTGCTATTTTTTTATTTGGATTGATCATGGCTTCATCTAACTTAAAGCTTTTTGACAGAATTAATGGTATTAATAATTTTACAAAAGAAATATTAAATATAGTTAATCAAAAAGATCTAGTTATTTCTGATAGAATTCTTTTCTCTAATATTTCTTATGAAATAAGGATGGGGGCAAATAATATTTATATGCCTCATAAAAAAAATACCCGTATAACTAATCATTTTCAAATGAAATCGGCCTTAAACATAAATCAAGCTGATGACTTTTATCTAATTGGTGAGTTAAGTGACATTTCTTATTTATTAAAAAAACATCAAACAATTTTGATTAAAGAGTTTGATGTTTCTTTTAGTTCATCTAAGTTAAAATTATATGAAGTTAATTTTAAATAGTTTTTTTCTCCTTATTTTTTTTACATGTTCATCAGCGTTTGCAGATATTTTTTCTAAAAAATATATAATTTATACAAGTGGGATTAAGATTGGAAATCTAAGTTGGGTAGTTAAGATTAATAACAACAATTATTCAAATGATATAAAGCTTGAAAGTGGGGGGCTATTATCAACACTATATGTTTTTGAAGGCAGCTATACTTCTTCAGGAAATATTAATAAAAATATCTTAACACCAAATAAATACTCACATAGTTGGAAAACAAGTAAAGTTAATAAAACAATGGAACTGGTTTTTAATAATAATAAGCTTA
>JABHWG010000006.1 GCA_018657885.1 Pelagibacteraceae bacterium | reverse complement strand
TTGGGCTTAGGTATGGGCTTTGTGATATTATCAAAATAGGAGATAAATTGAAGGGGCTCTACTTTATCTACTTTTTTTACTTGTAGAAATTCACAAATTTTATTTACATCTGCATCTTTAAGATCGAGTAGTTTTTTTAGTGTAGGCAAACCTAAAACTTTTTTATTTTCTTTCAAATTTCTTTGAATTGTATTTGCTTTTGATCTTTGCAGATGCTCTTCATCACCTGATACTTTTGCAATAAAGTTAACAGTAGTATCAATAATATAAGGATCATAATTCCCTCGAAGCAGCAGACCAGTGATGGCATCACAAATATCATGTCGCTGACCGGCGTTAGTGGGATAAAACTCTAGCATCAAAGCAGCAAAAGCTAGTAAGCCTACCTTCTTTGTTAGTTCTCCACTTGATATAGTTGTAAGGTTATCATGACGCTCCCAACTTATTTCTTCTCCCTCAGGGTGAACACTAGGAGGAACAACTGTTTGGCAGCCTTGTGATCTAATTTCGATTAACGTTTTATTTTTATACGTAAATCGCTTTGTCTCTTGATGATCCGAATCATATAAGTAATGAGAAGAGGGTTTCGAGGGTCTACCAAAAATAACGCCCGCTTCAGGAAGAACTTTTTTAGCTAGATCAAGAATTCTTGAATCATCTATATCTATATCAATTAAACCATCCCCTAATAAAAAACCAAAGTTTGTGTCTTTTCCATTAAAGTAATGATCTATATTTTCATTTGTAATTTTTACATTAGTCCAATTAGCGATAGCTGGTTGTTTTGCTCGGTACTTTATAGGGATTGGAGAATACCCTTTTGCAAAATATTCTTTTGCAATTTGAAGACCCTTCTTCATCTTTGTAACTCATGTTTATTTTTATTGATGTATTTCAGGACATCATCACGGTGGTATCTGATATTACGACCAAAACGATAATAATCAATTCCTTTCCCGCGTTTGCGCAGTGATCTTACTATATCAAGGCTTATACCTAATAATTTTGCTAAGTCTTTATCTGTTAGAAACTCTTGTAATTGAACCATAATAGGCCTCCTTTATTAGTCAGTTCTACAGATTGGAGGTCTTTAAGAGAAATATAGTAAACTATTTCCTATGCGTTTTTTTCATTAATTTAAGAGATTTCAGACCTTGAAGTAATCTCTTTTTTTTTACTTCAGTACAAATTTGCTCTATTCGGGAAATTGTCTTTCCTTTAAATTTAAATATTTCTTGAAGTTTTTTAAATTTTTTACCCTTGAGATAATTTTGTATTGCGGATTTCTTTGATAACTTTCTACGTTTCATTAAGTCATGTATGTCTTGATAGATTATTGGATTAAATAATGATTTTGGACGACCAGATTTTAACTTAGATAGAATTATTTTAGCTGCTTTTTTTTCATCAATTTTAAAATCACGAAGCATTTGTATTAAAAATTGATAATTCTCTTTCTCCTTTTTCATTACCTAATATCTATCACGTTGCCCTCCGTCTGTCTCAAACTGAGTATATAGACCAATATATAGGGACTCTTTTTTACCATTTAGGGTCTCCCCAGGGGGAGCCGGGGGTCGCTATGAGATTTGATCTTTTTTATACGTACCTAATGATAATTTATCTTTGGCACATTCCTGGCACAATGATATTATAAAACTATCAATAATATAAAGTTTGCTGAGAAAAATTTATAAAGTTTTCTGCAACTTAATGGTGGGTGCGACAGGGATTGAACCTGTGACCCCTGCCGTGTCGAGGCAGTGCTCTACCGCTGAGCTACGCACCCATTTTTTCTAATTAATTATTCTAAATAAAAAATAAATCTATAAAAAACCATAATGAAACTAAAAATTACACAAATGCTTGAACAGCATTTAAAAGAAGCTCATAAACTATATAATTACTATATTGTTAATTCTTATGCTAATTTTGAAGAAGATGAAGTTAGTTTTAGGGATTTTTATAAAAATTATAAAAACATTACTGATAATAAATTACCTTACATAGTGGCTTTAGGTGATAAAAAAGTCATCGGAATTGCATATCTAAACAAATTTAGAGATAAAAGTGGATATAGATTTGCCTTTGAAAACACTATTTATGTAAGCAATGATCATATTAAAGATGGGATTGGATCTAAATTACTTGGAAAATTAATAAATGTTTCAAAAAAAAATAAAAAAATTAAAAAAATTGTTGCTGTTATCGGTGGGATAGATAGTAAAGCTTCATTAAAAGTTCACCAGAAATTTGGCTTTAAAAAATCTGGAGTATTAAAAGACATTGGATTTAAAAATAATAAATGGATTGACGCAATTTTAATGCAAAAAAATATATGAAAAAAATTAATAAAAATTATTTCAAAAAAACACTTTCTAAGTTTGTAACCGGAATAACAGTCGTTGCAACTAATAAAAACTCAATTTATTATGGAAAAACTATTAATTCTTTTTCTTCATTATCATTATCCCCACCTTTAGTATTATTTTCGCTTGATATAGAGTCTTCTCAATTAAATATTTTTAAAAATTCTAATACAGTGTCAATAAATATATTAAGTAAAAACCAAAAAAATATTTCTGATAATTTTGCAAAAAAAAATCCAGACTGGAACAATATCGATTACAATATATTAAAAAATGGCAATCCAATTATCAAAAATTGTCTCTCAAATTTAGATTGTAAAATAACAAATAAAATAAAGAAGGGAGATCACATAATATTTATATGCGAAGTTATAAATGTATCTATAAATTATAAACTAAAACCTTTAATATATTTTAATTCTAGATATATTTAATGAAACTTAATTTTAAGTACTTAATACTGTTTATTATTTTTCTATT
Source organism: Pelagibacteraceae bacterium (assembly GCA_018657885.1). Classification (GTDB taxonomy): domain Bacteria; phylum Pseudomonadota; class Alphaproteobacteria; order HIMB59; genus CACPNW01. The sequence goes on along the minus strand of JABHWG010000006.1, from coordinate 26,051 downwards.
AGGTATTTTATTTTTTTTAACGAGTGCAAATAAATTAAGTTTAGAAAATAAAAAAAATACTATACCAATAAAATTAAATGAAAATCAAACAGTTGAAACTGAAAAAAGAAATTTAGAAAAAAACAAAATAGAGGCTTTCACATCAAATAAAACTTCTAATCATCATGAAAAGCAATTAAAAAAAATATTATTAAAAGTTGAAAAAGGTCAAACATTTTCCCAAATTTTAGATAGCTTTAATATTGCCAATAATAGAAAGTTTGAAATAATAAATGCAATAAATAGTATTTTTAATTTGAGGGGGCTAAAAATAAACCAAAAGATATTTTTTTTTATAAATGATAATGAAATTGTTAAACAAATAATAATTGAGTTAGATTTTAAAAAAAATTTAGTTGTTGATCTAAGATCTAAGATCAACATAGAAATTATAGAATTAAAAACTTATACTGATATTGAGTCAAAAGAATTTAATATAAAAAATTCTCTCTATTCTGATGGGATAGATAATAAAATACCAAATGTTATTTTAATTAAATTAATACAATTGTTTAGTTTTGATTTAGACTTTCAAAGAGATATAAGAGAGAATACTCAAGTCTCCATATCTTATCAAAAGATAAGTATTGATAACAAAATTAATTATGAATTAGGAGATATAGAATATGCAAAAATTAGTATTAAAAATAATAATTTAGAATATTTTAAATTTTTAACTGATGATGGCTTTATTGATTATTTTAATAGAGAAGGAAAAAATGTTAAAAAATCTATTCTTAAAACCCCTTTAGATGGAGCTAAGCTATCTTCAAATTTTGGTATGCGAAAGCATCCAATCTCAGGTTTTAATAAAATGCATAAAGGAATTGATTTTGCAGCACCAAAAGGTACTCCTATTTATGCTGGAGGGAACGGTGTAGTAGAAGTTGCTGGTGTTAATGGTGGTTATGGTAAATATATAAGAATACGCCATAACAATGAATATAAAACAGCATATGCTCATTTGAATAGTTTTAAAAAAGGAATAAGAAAAGGGGTTAGGGTTAATCAGGGTGAAATAATAGGTTATGTAGGAAGCACAGGAAAATCAACTGGGCCTCACTTGCATTACGAAATAATATACCAAAATAAACAAATAAACCCTTTAACTTTAAAATTACCGTCAGGTAAAATTTTAAAAGGAGATGAATTAAATAAATTTAAAAAGAATTACAAAATGATTTTAGCAAATCATCTAAATAATTTATTTGAGTAATTATTTTGAAACTCTGGTTCTTTTCTTTTTTATAGGCTCAGAAATAAATGGAACTGATTCTATAGTTTGATCAATCTCTTCATCTTTAGCGTTTTCTAATTCAGTTTTTTCATTATCATTATCATTTTCTGATGATTTTTTGGCATCTTCTAAAATAACATCTTCACTATCAGTTGATTTTAAATCTTCTGAATTTTCTTGATCTTCAAGATTTATTCCTAACTCTAACATTAAGCGATAATAATGGTCTGTAAATTGATAGTAATATTCAGCTTGAATTCTGTCTCCTGTACTAAAAGTGTCTTTAGCTAATTTTAAGTATTTATTATATTGCTGAATAACATTACCTTTATTCCTACCTTTTGGAGAATAATTGTTATTTCTCTTAAAATTAGGCCTTCTATTTGTTTTATAGGTCATACGACCACTCTTCTTAGTATACATAATTTTTATAAATTTAGTGAAAACTCTATGATTTAATTTAAATTTTAAATCAAGATTTTCTTATTATAGAACTATCTATAGCTTTGAAAACACCATAATTCTATCTTTTTTTTGTAAATCTTGCACTTTTTTTAGAAAATTTAAGCCAGAATAACTAAAAATATCTTTACAATCATTAAATTGCTTTTCTCCAATCTCAATTATCAAATAAGCATCTTTAATCATTATGTTAGGAATTTTTTTTGCAAATTCTCTATAGAAATTTAGTCCATCCTCTCCTCCGTCTAAAGCTATTTTTGGTTCAAAATTTTTAATTTCAATAGAAACATTTTCATGATCTTGCTTTGATAAGTATGGAGGATTAGAAACTATCAAATCAAATTTGCCATTCATATGATCAATAGTTGTTTTTTTTAATTCTATTTTTTCATATAAATTTTTGTCAATAATATTTTTCTTTGCTACTTCAATAGCTTGGTCAGAAATATCAATTGCAGTTATATGTGAATTATTAAATTCTCTAGCTAAAGAAATAGCAATAGCTCCAGAGCCAGTTCCAATATCTAAAATTTTGATATGACTATCTTTAGTTTTTATAATATTTAAACATTCTTCAATTATAGCTTCAGTCTCTGGTCGTGGATCTAAAACAAATTGATTTACATAAAAATCATCTTTCCAAAAACTTTTATTATTTATAATTTTTGAAATAGGTTCATTTGCAAGCCTTCTATTTAATGTTGAGTTAAAATGCTCAATATTAATTTGATCTAAATTGAAGTTACTTAATATAATCTCACTTTCTGTATATTTTGAATTATTTAAAAGTATTCTTAGATCAATTTCAGGATTTTGAATTTTTTTATTTTTTAATTTTTGTAAATTTGAAATTATAAAATTATTCATTTCCTAATTCTGCAAGTCTGCTTGACTCTTCATTAGCTATTAATGGATTAATTAGTTCATCTAAATTCCCTTCTAAAATTTCGTTAAGGTTATATAGAGTTAAATTTATCCTATGATCAGAAACTCTGCCCTGAGGGAAATTATATGTTCTTATTCTTTCTGACCGATCTCCTGACCCTACTTGATTTTTTCTCTCCTGAGATCTTTCTTTATTTTTTTCTTGTATCTCATTATCAAGTATTCTAGATCTCAAAATCTTTAGAGCTTTAGCTTTATTTTTATGTTGAGACTTCTCATCTTGTTGGGAAACAACTATCCCTGTTGGAAGGTGTGTTATTCTTACTGCACTATCAGTAGTATTTACAGACTGACCTCCAGGACCACCTGATCTAAACACATCTATTCTTAAATCTTTTTCTTCAATATTAATATCCACTTCTTCTGCTTCAGGTAGCACGGCTACAGTAGCTGCTGACGTATGAACTCTTCCACTGCTTTCCGTTGATGGCACTCTTTGTACTCGATGGACTCCAGATTCAAATTTCAATTTGGAAAAAACATTGTATCCTGAAATATTACAAACAACCTCTTTCACACCTTTCAATCCAGTCTCTGAAATTGATAAAATTTCAAATTTCCAATTATTTAAATCAGAGAATCTTTGATACATGGAAAATAGGTCAGCAGCAAATAGTGATGCCTCATCACCTCCTGTACCAGCTCTAATTTCTAAAATTGAATTTTTTTTATCATTCTCATCTTTTGGTATAAGAAGTCTCATTAATTCATCTTCAAGTAATTTAATTGATTTACCTTTTTCTCTTAATTCTGTTTCTGCCATATCTTTTATTGATGGGTCGTTATCATTAAGCAATACAGATAATTCACTTATTTCATTTTTATCATATTTATATTTCTTTATTGTCTCAACTATAGGAGATAACTCAGCATACTCTTTATTTAACTTAACTAATTTTTCAGTTTCTAATCCTAATTGATTATTAAGATTACTTTCAATATCTTTAAATTTTGACTCTATATTTTCAAATTGTTTTTCAAAATCTATCATTTAATAACGTCCAAAAGGTTCGATAAATTTTTAATCTCTTGATTTCCATTTTTTAGATTTTTAACAGAAAAATTGTCATTAATATTTTCGCTTTCACCAATAATAACAACATAATTAGCATTTTTTTCATTAGCTATTGATAAAGATTTTTTTAAATTAAATTTATAATTCCAATATACAGAATAATTATTTTTAATTAAGAAATCATATGCTTTTAAGGCATGCGTTTTATATTCAGGGTCGAGAATTGCAAAATGAATATATTGATTTAAATTAACAACATTGTCCATTAATAGCATTATTCTTTCAATTCCGCCTGCCCATCCAACTCCTGGTAAATCTTTACCGCCAAGAGTTTTGATTAATCCATTATACCTACCCCCACCTATTAAAGTATCTTGACTGCCGATTTCATCTGTTTTAAATTCAAAAACAGTATTACAATAATAATCTAAACCCCTAACAAGAGTCGAGTCCTCATAAATAGGGATTTCTAAATTAATTAGACATTTTTTAATTTCTTCATAGTTTTTTAAATTATCTTTAGATAAAAATTCAATCAATTTTGGTGATTTTTTTACAACTTCAATATCTTCTTTATTTTTTGAGTCTAGAATCCTAAGAGGATTAGAGTTGATTTTATCTATACTTTCTCTTGATAATGAATTTTTATTTTCATTAAAAAAATTAGATAAGATTTTTTTGTAATCCTTTAGATTTTCTCTTGAACCTAATGAATTGATATGTAGTTTAATATTGTTATTTGGAAGAATTTTTTTTAATATTATATTTGCTAAATTTATTATTTCAATATCAGCAAACAAATCATTAGATCCAAAATTTTCAAAATTAATTTGATTGAACTGACGATACCTTCCTTTTTGTGGTCTCTCTCTTCTGAACATTTGACCAGTTCCAAAAAACTTAGCAGGCAAGTTATTTAAAAGTCCGTTTGATATAACTGCTCTTATCATAGGTGTCGTGTATTCAGGTCTAAGCGTAATCTCATCGTCATTTCGGTCTTTAAAAGTATACATTTCTTTTAAAACTACATCGCTTTGCTCTCCTAAAGGCTTCTTAAAAAGTTCAGAATATTCAAAAATTGGTGTTATGAGTTCATTAAAACTAAATTGACTTGCTACTAATTTTACTTCAGAAATAATTTTATTAAATTTATTTATCTCTTCACCAAACAAATCATGAGCACCTCTAATTGGATTTATTTTCATACTATATCTCTATACTATTATTTTCAGCTTTTTTTCTAATAATATCCTCTAAATATGGAGCTAGATCCTTATCCTTAACTATATGATCTTTCTTACCATCAACATAAATCATATGTGTATTATTACCTCCTCCAGTTATACCAATATTTGTCATATTAGCCTCTCCAGGACCATTAACTACGCATCCAATAATTGAAACAGTGAGGGGTTTTTCAATATCCTCAAGTGATTTTTCTAATTTTTTTACTAGATCAATAACTTGAAATTGCTGTCTAGCACATGAGGGGCAAGAAATAATTTTTACCCCCCTATTTCTAATTCCTAATCCTTTTAAAATTTCAAATCCAACTTTCACTTCTTCTTCAGGCTCATCCGATAAAGAAACTCTTATAGTATCCCCGATTCCTCTAAGTAATAAGTTCCCCATACCTATTGAAGATTTTATTGATCCCGTTCTTTTTCCACCTGCCTCCGTAACTCCTAGGTGTAATGGATAATCACATGCTTCTGCAAGACCTTCATAAGCTTTTATCGCCATAAAAATATCAGAAGATTTTACACTTATCTTGAAATTAAAAAAATCATTATCTTCTAAAATTTTAATATTTTCTAGAGCACTTTCTATTAAAGCCTCAGGGTTAGGTTCCAAGTATTTTTCCAATATTCTTTTATCTAAGCTCCCAGCATTTACACCTATTCTTATGGAGCAGTTATTATCTTTCGCAGATTTTATTACATCGTTAACCTTTTCTTTAGAGCCAATATTACCAGGGTTTATTCTTAAACAACTTGCTCCATTGTCTGCAGCCTCAATTGCTCTTTTATAATGAAAATGTATGTCTGCAATAATAGGCACTGCACTATGTTTTGTAATTTCTTTTAGAGCTTGAGAAGAGTCTTTATCAGGAACTGATACCCTAACTAAATCTGCCCCAGTCTTAATAACTCTATCAATTTGATTAAGTGTAGCTTTAACATCTGAGGTTAAAGTGTTTGTCATTGTTTGTACTGTAATAGGATTATCTCCTCCAATTAGCACATCACCAACATTTACAACACGCGTTTTTCTTCTATTAATTTTTTGATATGGTCTTAACATCAATTTAATTACTAAAATCTTTACTTAAAACTAAAGAGTCAACCACCTGCCCTTTTTTTCCAATCTTGCCTCTTACCGTTTGGTTGATTATAACGAGTATATGCCCAGCATTACCAGATGTTATTGAATATTTATTATCTAAGGGATACGAATATTCGTCATCTTTATTCATTAATTGACTAAATACAATTTCATTATTTCTATTTCTTAATTGCAGCCATGTATCATCAAGAATTTTTAAAGTTATAGTTGAAGATTTAACTGTATTATTTTTTGACAATGAAGCGATTGCACTTGATGAACCTATATTACCCTCTAATTCTGCAAAATTTTCTTCATTAACTTTTTTTGTATTATTACTTTTTACTAAACCCTCTACACTGGCCTTTTCAATAATTGCAATATAGTTTTCAGGCAAATCTGGAATCAAGGCATATTCTTTTGACGTTTTATCAACTTCAACAAATAAAAAATAAAATGTTGTAAATATCATTATTATTAAGGAAAAAGAAAATATTTTATTTGAATATAATAAATTATTTATAACCTTTGGTTTTCGAATATTTATTTTTATATTTTTATTAGGTTGATGTTGTTTTTTAAATTGGTCAATTAATTCATCTTGATTTAAGCCTAAAAAAGAACAGTAAGATCTTAAGTGTCCTAAAATAAAGACATAATCAATATTATTTTGGAAATGATCATTTTCAATATTATCCAAAATTTCTTTAGAAATATTTAATTCATTAGAAATATCTAAAATTGATAATTCTTTTATATTTCGATTTTTTTTTAAAATTTGTCCAACAAGCTCCATAAATACAACTTTATAGATTATAAACCTCATGCAATGATTTGACAGCAATATTTGTGTGTTTTACATCAATTAAAACACTAATTTTTATCTCAGATGTTGAAATAGCAAGTATATTAATTGCATTTTTAGCAAGGGTTTTAAACATTTTTTCAGCAACACCAGATTGAGACATCATACCCATACCTATAACAGAAATTTTTGCTACATTTTTATCTAAAATCAGAGATTTGTAATTCAAAATGTTATTACTTTTCTCTAGGACAGATTTAGTTAAATGATAATCTTTCTGATTAATAGTAAAAGTAATATTTGCAGATATTCCATCTTGAGATATGTTTTGGACTATCATATCTACATTGATATTATTTTCGGTCATTAGACTAAAAATTTGGGCAGATATACCTGGTTTATCTAGTATTCCTGAAATAGTCACTTTAGCTTCTTTATCGCTATAACTAACACCACTAACAATTTCTTTTTCTATTAACTCTTTTTCATCAACTATAAATGTGCCTGTCTTTTTTGTAAGAGAAGATAATACCTGTAATGTTAAATTATTTTTCATTGCCAATTCAACTGATCTAGTATGTAAAACCTTTGCTCCTGTTGATGCCATTTCAAGCATTTCCTCATATGACATTTTAGAAATTTTTTTTGCCTTTTTTTCTATATTAGGATCTGTTGAGTATACACCCTCAACATCAGTATAAATATCACATCTTTCAGCTTTTATTGCAGATGCAATAGCTACAGCTGTTGTATCAGAGCCACCTCTTCCAAGAGATGTAATGTTTCCCTCAATGTTTATTCCTTGAAATCCTGCTAAGACAATTACATCATAATTTTCAAAATAAAATTCTATCCTTTTCTTATCAATTTTTAATATTTTTGCTTTTTCATGATTATTATCCGTAATGATAGGTATTTGCCATCCTAATAATGGAATTGATTTAATATCTTGAGCTTTTAAAAGTGAAGATAGCAAACCTATAGTAACTTGTTCGCCTGAAGTTAAGACTAAATCACTTTCTATAGAATTTTGCTCACCTAATTCATCTAAATAAGATTGCAGCTTATTAGTTTCACCAGCCATAGCAGATAGGACTACAATTACTTTATGATTTTTTACTTCAGCTGAAACTATATTAACAATATTTTTTAATTTTTGAATACCTGCAACTGATGTGCCGCCAAATTTCATTACTATTGTTTTCATAAATATATGGATGATTAAATATACTTGGGTATTATTATTATTAGTATAAAAAACAAGGTTTAACATGGAAATAAAATCAAAAAAAAGCGAATTTAATCATTTTTCCAAGCTGGCAACTGAATGGTGGAATAAAAATGGAATATTTAAAATTTTGCATGATATTCAGCTGATTAGAATAAAATACATTCAAGATACTCTTAATAAAAAGAAATTAAATAAACTGAAAATTCTAGACTTAGGGTGTGGTGGAGGATTAGTATCTGAGGGAATAGCTAAATTAGGAGCGGATGTAACTGGAATAGATTTTATAGAAGAAAATATTAGAGTTGCAAAAAAACATGCAAAGCAAAGCAAATTAGAAATAAATTACATTGTTAAAGATTTTGAAAAAGAAAGATTAACCTCTAAATATGATGTAATTATTATTTTTGAAGTCCTAGAACATCTAGAAAATTGGAAGTCTTTTTTAGAAAAAATTCAAAAAAATCTCAAACCAAAAGGTGTATTGATTGCCTCTACTATAAATAGGAATTTAATTTCTAAATTTCTTACAATAGATTTAGCAGAAAATTTATTAAAATGGATACCACTTAATACACATAATTATTACAAATTTATAAAGCCTGAAGAATTAAAAGATAACTTAACTGCAAATAATTTTAAAAAAATAGAATTTAGTGGACTAAGCTATAATATATTTAAACAAAAGTGGAAGATGAACAATAATAAAAAAGTAAATTATTTTTGTAGCAGTTTTTTAAATTAGTTATTTTTTTTTGATGATTGGAATGGGAGCGTAGTTATTTTGATTTCCTCTTCAATTAATTCTTTAGCTTGATCAATAGTCGCCTCACCATATATAGGCCTGTCATTTGTTTCCCCATATTTTATCTTTTTTGCTTCATCAGTAAATTTGTCTCCAACATAATCAAAATTTTCTTCAACGATTTTTTTTATTTTCTTTATATTACTTGCTAAAGTTTTTTGATTTTTAAATATCTTAGAATTACTTTTTTTTCCTAGGTTAGGTGCAACAAGAGCTTTTTTGATATTTAAACTTTCACAATTTGGACAACTAATTAATTTATTTTTTTTTTGCTTATTAAAAGCTAAAGTATTATCAAACCATCCTTCGAAAGAATAGTCACATTCAATACATAATAAATTAAATACAATCATATTACCAATATTATATCAATTTTTACTTTGTCAATGTTTGCTCAATATTTTTATTTTGTATTTCTAATAACAAAACATTTTTATTAAACTTAAAATTAACAACTGAGTTTTTAGGTATAGAAATTCCGTTGTTCTTATTTAAAACTATAGTGTTAAATTTTTTATCATTCTGATAGATATCAAAATTAGCAGATTCATTAAATGGTATAAATAATGAATCATATTCAAGAATTTTTTTACTAATTGACAAAGATTCATTAAAATACTTTACTGAAATGACTATATTTTTTTCAATATTCTTTTCAAAGTCTAAATTTTGCTTATTAGGAAATTTTTGCTCAATTATTAAAGATAGGCATTTTTCAATAACATTTACTTTTAATGTTTCTAAAAAATTAAGGCCTTTAATTTTATCATTTAAAGCGTTAACTTCAGCGACAACAATGTCAGATATATTATTTACAAGAATTTCCATTAGTAGTTTATATATATTTTAATGATAAATAAAAAATATCTTAAAAACTTAAGATGTAAAGAAATCAATAACAAAAATGACTTTATTTTTAATTGTTACAGTGAGGCAATTATAGACTCTTTAGAAATTATAAGACTTAATTTTCAAAATATTTTAATTTTAGGAGATCAGGGAACAATGATTTATAAATTTGTTCAAAAAAAATTCAATAATTCCTCAATTAAAGTTTATGATTTTAATAATATCAACTCAAATAATACAATTGAAAACATTAAAGACATTGATCTATTAGAAATTGAGAAGAATAAATATGATTTGATAATAAGCAACATGATCCTAAGTCTTAGTGATAATCTTGAAAATCTTTTACATAAAGTAATTAATTCTCTTACACCAAATGGTTTTTTTCTTGCTACAATCCCATCGTTAGAAAATTTTTATTCTTTAAAATCAGCAATGATAAAAACTGATATTGAGATTTATGGTGGTGCTTATAATAGATTTAATAAAACAATCGAACTTCAACAACTAATTGAGATTTTAAAAAAAAATAATTATACAAACCCATCGGTAAATTTAGAAATTATAAAATTAGAATATCAGACATTTAATAAATTACTTCTTGATGTTCGCTCTATGAATTTATCATATTATTATGATGATAAAAAAAATACTTTTGAGAATAAAAATTATTTTAAAAAATTAGAAAAAAATTATAGTAAAAATAAAAAGAATAATTTTGATGTTACAAGTAATTTTTATATTGTTACTGGGTGGAAAGATCATTCTTCCCAGCAAAAACCCTTAAAACCAGGGCAGGTCAAGAATAAATTAAAAGATTTTTTATAAAAATTTAAGATCTGTAATCTGCATTAATTCTTATGTATTCATTATTTAAATCATTGCCATAAATAACTTGTGAAGCATTACCTAAGCCTAGACTTACCTTTATTTCAATTATTTTATTTTTCATATATTTGTCAACCTTAGATAAATTAATATTACAGTTTTTTTTACCTCCACTTCCCAAAAGGTTATTGCCAAATCTAATCTTAATTTTGTCTTGATTGATTTTTTCTTGAGTTTTTCCAATTGCCATCACTACCCTACCCCAGTTTGCATCCTCTCCTGCAATTGCTGTTTTTACAAGAGGTGAATTAGCTATTGAGAAGGCTATATTTTTTGCTTGTTTTTTATTTTTTGCTTTAATTACACTTACTTTAATAAGCTTGTTGACACCCTCACCATCTGTAATAATCTTCATTGATAATTCTCTCATGACTTTGTTGAGGCAGCTAGAAATTTTATTATAATTTTTTTTTATATCTATTTTTTTTAAAGGATTTGAAAAAAGTATCAAAGTGTCACTAGTTGAGGTATCACTGTCAACCGTGATGGAGTTAAAAGTTTCTTCAAGATTATCTGATAACAACTTCTTCAATTTACCTGATGCAATCTCACAGTCTATAAAAATATATGCGAGCATAGTCCCCATATTTGGATTTATCATTCCGGAACCTTTTGCAAACCCAAAGCAATTAATAGTTTGTTTATCTATTTTGAGATTATGTACTGAAGTTTTTACAAAAGTATCTGTAGTCGAAATAGATCTTGCGGCATCAATTAGTCTTTTTTCTTTTGAGATGGGTAATAATTTTATTTGTTTACTGATTAAATTTGGATCAAACTGCTCTCCAATTACACCAGTTGAAGAAACTAATATTTCATGTGTTGAGCAAGATAATAATTTTGCCAGTTGTTCTGTATATTTATCAATATTTTTTATTCCTTGAGCGCCGGTATGAGCATTTGCATTCCCTGAGTTTACTATTAATGCTTTACATCTTCCCTTGTTATTTTTTTTATCCCAGATAATTGGCGCAGAAGGTGTTGTTGTAAGTGAATATTTAGAAGCTATATTTATAACCTTATCAAATATAATAATTAAAAGATCATCATTTTTCTTTTTTAAACCTGAATGAAAGGTAAATATTTTAAAACCTTTAGGACTTAAATCCTTATAATGTTTAGGAGCAAAAGGAGAATTTGATTTTAAGTATAATCTATCGTTACTTTTAAGGTCTAAATCCTTAGTAGCGTTCTTGAATTTCATATGATAACAGCCACATATCATAATATGCTTAATATTGTTAACAAATTATTTGGAAATCTAGGTTCTAACAATCTAAAAAAATATAGTAAAATTGTTAAAAAAATTAATGATTTTGAAACAAAAATTTCTAAATTAAGCGATGAGGAACTTCAAAATAAAACTGAGTATTTCAAGAAAAAATATCATCAAGAAAAAACTCCAATTGACGAAATATTACCAGAAGCATTCGCCGTAGTAAGAGAGGCTTCGGTAAGAACTCTGCAAATGAGACATTTCGATGTTCAGCTCATTGGAGGAATTGTTTTGCATGAAGGTAAAATTGCTGAAATGAAAACAGGTGAAGGTAAAACTCTTGCTGCTACTCTGCCTGTTTACTTAAATGTGATAGCAGACAAATCAGTTCATATAGTAACTGTAAATGATTATTTAGCTAAAAGAGATGCATCATGGATGGGGAAAATTTACAATTTTCTTAACATAAGTGTTGGTTGTGTAAATTCAGATACTGATCATGTAACTAGACCAAAAGAATATGAGTGTGATGTCGTCTATGCAACAAATAATGAAATTGGATTCGACTATTTAAGAGACAATCTTAAAGGTGACTTCGCAAATCTATGTTTCAAAAAAGATGCATTTGCAATTGTTGATGAGGTAGACAGTATATTAATTGATGAAGCAAGAACGCCATTAGTTATTTCTGCAGAGTCAAACTCTTCAATTGATTTATTTCCTAAAATTAATAAAATAATTAAACTTTTTAAAGCAACAGATTATGAGATTAATGAAGAGGGTAAATCTATACTTCTAACTAATGAAGGGATGGAGTTTGCAGAAAAGCTTCTTTTAGATAATAACCTTATTAAAGAAGGTACTCTGCAAGATCTTGACAATATGGCATTGAATCATAATATTATTCAAGCATTAAGAGCGCATAAATTATTTATAAAGGACAAAGACTACATACTTAAAGATAAGCAAATAGTAATTATTGATGATCTTAGTGGACGACCAATGGAAGGAAGAAGATATGGCGATGGATTGCATCAAGCGATTGAAGCAAAAGAAAATCTGGTAATACAAAAAGAAAATCATACAATTGCTTCAGTAACTTATCAGAATTTTTTTAGATCTTACCACAAACTAAGTGGCATGACTGGCACCGCTCTTACTGAAGCAAATGAATTTGAAGGAATTTATAATTTAGGGGTTGTATCGATACCTCCTAATTTAAAAGTAAACAGAATTGATCAGAATGATCAAATTTTTATGTCAAAAAAAGAAAAATATGATGCTGTATTAAGCCTAGTCAAAGAGCGACATAAGAGAAAACAACCTATATTAATTGGTACAACTTCCGTTGAAAATTCTGAATTAATATCACAAATCTTAAATAAAGAGAATATTGATCATTCTATATTGAATGCAAAACAACATGAAAAAGAAGCAGAAATTATTGAAAAAGCTGGTATGCCTGGTAACGTAACCATATCAACTAACATGGCAGGTCGAGGTACAGATATTAAATTAGGTAATGACAATCTTGTTCTAAAGGATCAAGCAATAAACTCTGGTGGTTTGCTAGTAATAGGAACTGAAAGACATGAGAGTAGAAGGATTGATAATCAATTACGCGGTCGATCTGGGCGACAAGGCGATATTGGGGAAAGTGTTTTTTTCCTATCTTTAGAAGATGATTTAATGAGAATTTTTGGCTCTAAAACTTTAGAAAATGTACTAGGTAAGTTAGGCTTAAAGGAAGGGGAGGCGATAACTCATTCATTAATAACTAGATCACTTGAGAGAGCTCAACAAAAAGTTGAAGCTCATAATTATGACATCCGAAAGCAAATATTAAGATTTGATGATATTTTGAATGATCAAAGAAAAATAATTTATCAAAATAGAAGAGAAATCTTAATAACTAAGGATCAATCTATAATTATTAATGAAATGATTGATGATTATATTAATGAAATAATTATTGAATGCATACCTCCAAAAAAATATTCACATGAATGGAATTCTGAATTATTGAAACTAAAGATCGAAGAAACATTTAACACTTCTCTTCCAGTAGAAAGCTGGTTTGAAGAAGATGGAGTTGATGAAGAAGAAATTAAAAAAAGAATAAAAGACCAAGTAAACCAAGAATTAAAAGATAAAAAACATAAATATTCAGAAGAACTTTTTGAATTTGCTGAAAAAAGAGTGATGTTATTTCAATTAGATAAAGATTGGAGAGAACATTTAGCTGCTATGGATATGTTGCGTGGTAGTGTAAATTTAAGAGCTATGGGAGGGAAAGATCCTTTCTTTGAATATAAAAGGGAATCTTTTGATTATTTTGATGAAATGTTGTCTAATCAAAATCAAAGAGTCTTAAAGACACTATTTGGAATAGAATTGATTAACGAAAAACAAAAAAATAATAATGAGGTAATCAAAAAACAACCTAATAGAATCATTACTAAAAAAATCGGAAGAAACGATGAATGTCCTTGTGGTTCAGGAAAAAAATACAAAACTTGTCACGGATCTTAATTAGCTGAAGTAATATTTAAGTATTTTTCATTTCTAATATTTTTTAGACTTTCTGATGTAAGAGAATTTAGAGTTTCCAAATTACTAATAAGCTCTTTTTTTAGTATTTGAGCTTGTTCATCCGGGTTTCTGTGAGCACCACCAGGCACCTCCTTAACTACTGAGTCAATAATTTTATTAAATAAACAATCTTGTGCTGTTATCTTAAGGTTTTCTGCTGCTTTTTGAATAAAGTCACTATTTCTCCAAAGAATTGACGCACAGCCTTCAGGCGAGATAACTGAATATATAGAGTGCTCGAGCATTAACACTTTATCTGCAGTTGCGAGAGCAATGGCACCACCAGAGCCACCTTCTCCAATAACTACAGAAATAATTGGGGAGTCAATTTTTAAAGAGACTAAGATTGAAGAAGCAATTGACTCTGATTGACCTCTTTCTTCAGCTTCTTTTCCTGGAAAAGCTCCAGCTGTATCAACAAGAGTAATAACTGGAAGATTAAATTTATTTGCTATCATCATCAATCTTTGAGCTTTTCGATAGCCCTCTGGCTTCGCCATTCCAAAATTATGTTTAATTCTAGTGTCCATAGAATTACCCTTTTCAGTACCAATAACTATAACTGATTGACCAGATAGGTCAGCCAAACATCCTAGTATAGCACTGTCGTCTGAAAATTTTTTATCTCCATGTAAATATACTATATTTTTAAATATTAAATTTATGTAATCTAAAGCATGCGGTCTATTAGCATGCCTTGCAACTTGAACTTTTTCCCATGCTGATAAATTAGAATATATTTTTTTAAGTAAAAAATTTTTTTTTTCTAATAATTTTGTCTTTTGATTATTATAATTATTATCATTAGAGTTGAGTTTATTAATTTGAATATCAATTTTTTCAACATCACTCTCAAAATCAAAATATCTATTCATCAAAAAATCT
Source organism: Pelagibacteraceae bacterium (assembly GCA_018657885.1). GTDB lineage: Bacteria > Pseudomonadota > Alphaproteobacteria > HIMB59 > CACPNW01. Next base: position 10,760 of record JABHWG010000006.1, on the reverse strand, counting down.
CAAACTCATCTAATATTTCTAAGATAATTGGTTTAATTAAAAGTCCATTTTCATATAATTTAAAAGCTTCTAAAATTAATTTTAAATGTTCTGGATGTAATTCTATCCATTTTTTATTATTGATTGAGATTAATGATAAAATAAATAGCGATATATTATTTTGATCCACCATATTGCTATTAATATCTCGTATTATAAAATAAGAAGGCATCAATCTATCATCAGAGATATTCATATATAAGGAGCTATCTGAAGAAATTTGACTTATATCCAAAAAATTAACTAATACTTCAAGACTTTCAAGTGTCTTTTGATCATTTATTGTATTTAAGTTTTCATAATTTTTGGATATGTATTTGATAATTGTATCTAATTGATTTGTTTCATTTAAATCAATTAAAAACTTAGCATACTCTATTTTTTCATTTTTAACGTTAGAATTTTCAAATAAATTTATCCATTTTATCGCCTCGATATAGTTTTTATTTGAAATATAAGCAAAGGCAATTTCTAAACCAAATTGATTATTTTCAGATGTTGGATTAATTGTTTCTATAATTTTATTAGTAATATTATAGGCTATTTCTTCTAAACCAGAGTCCTTAGCAAAATTCCAGTAATCTAAAATAACCTTTAATCTTTCATCAGGAAAAATTTGGATATTAATAAGCTGATAATAGAAGGCCATTATCATTTCTTTATCATTATTAAGAGAATTAATAGTTTCTTCTGAATTATTGAATTGTTTAGAGTTAAAATCTACCGATTGATATAGTGCAGACAAACTATCAATTGAAAGTAAATTATTGAAATATGCGTTATTTGCAGCTTTAATTCTAATATTCATTGGAGTGGATCCGCTTAATACTACGGGAATTGATAAGTTTAATGGATCAACTTCTATGAAATCCTTATCTAAAGGTAACTCATTTATTCTTAACATTGCACTATATAAAAATATAAGTTCTTTAGACTTTACCTCACTAAGTGAGTCAAACAATTGCTTATCTTTATTATTAAGAGACATAAATTTAAATAATTTTTGAAAATTCTCATCAATTTCTTTTTCAGACTCTAAAAGAAGAGAATTCAAAAGACTTGCCTCTGAATATTTATTCTCTAGAATTAAGCAAAAAATATCAGTTTTTTCTAATAAAAACTCAGGAAGTATAGTTCCTTTATTTATTAATATAGATTTTAAATCACAGGCTTCTGGCAATTTACGAGTGGAATATAAATAATTTAATTCGATAAAATAAAAATAATTCAGTTTATCTTGATCTGTTATATTTTCTAAAGATATTTTTTTCGTAAGGTTGTATGCTTTTTCTAACTCTCCTATTTCGTATAATTTGCTAATGATTGAATAAGTAATATTCTCAGCATTATTATTTTCTTCATCTAATTTAATCGATGAAAGAATTTTAATAAACTCTCTGTGCAATGATTGAGATTTAATACTTTTTATACTTTTAAAATGATTAGTTATAATTTGTTCATTTACATTAAAAATTGTATCTGGCTGTAAAAAAGTAACTGCTTCTTCACTGACACTTATTACGTCATCAGTGTTTAGTAAATCTTCTTCACTTTCTTCAAGCGTATTATTACTTTCTATTTCTAAATTTTCATTATTTAAAACAATATCGTCCTTATCATCGTTTTCACTATCATTGCTTGCATCATTTAAAACGATCTGATCTAATATTTTATCTTGATGAAGTTCAATAATTTTTAGATCATTAGCCTTAATTGATGTTGTCAAAAAAACAAAAAAAACAAAAAAAAATATTGTAAGCTTCATTTTATCTCTAAAGTATGTGTTTCAACGACAGTTTTGCTAGGTGCCGGGATATCTAAAAAAAACATAAACAAAGAAAAAATCAATATAATTGCAAAAAAACCAAGAGTAATATAAATTGTTTTCATATATATTTATTTAAATATGCCTAATATAGGAATTAATTAATTTTCAAAATTGTTTCTGGAATTAAATTTTGTCAATATTAAGATCAATATAGTCTAAATTAAAATGTCTTTAAGTATCAATAACAAACTTAATATTACATTATGTGGAATGATGGGTTCTGGAAAGACCGCTATTGGTAAATCTCTAGCTAATAAGATTAATTACAAATTTTTTGACTCAGACAAACTAATAGAGAAAAAGGCAAAAAAATCTATCAAAGATATTTTTAATGAAGATGGTGAGCTATTTTTTAGAAATTTGGAAGAACAAGTTATTATTAATCTTTTATATGAAAAAAATATTATAATTTCTCTTGGTGGTGGCTCTTTAGCTAACAAAAATATCAGAAAGTTAATTAAAAAAAATTCTTATAATATTTACTTACAAGTAAAAATTGATATTCTTGTAAAAAGATTAAAGAATTCAAAAAGTAGGCCCTTAATAATTAATAAGGATTTAAATATAATTTTAAATGAATTAATGGAAAAAAGAATAAAATTTTATCAAAAAGCTGATCTTATTATCGATAATCAAAATAGTTTAAATGAATCAGTTAAAAAAATTATAAATAATATTTATTATGAATAAAAAAATAAATATTAAAACTAAAAATGACTCATATTCTATTAACATTGAAAAAAATTCAATTATTAAGAACATAAAAAAAATAATTTATAAAAATAATAAAGTTGTATTTTTAATAGATAAAAAAGTTTTCTATATTTTTAAAAAACTTAATAATTATAAAAATCAAAATTATATTACTATTAACTGCTCTGAAAAAATTAAAAATTTTAATAATTATGTAAATTTATCAGAAAAAATTATAAAAATTGGTGTTGAGAGAAATTCTACAATTGTTGCAATTGGAGGTGGCACCCTTGGAGATCTTTCAGGATTTATTGCAAGCACTTTACTAAGAGGGATTAATTTGATTTTAATTCCAACAACATTATTATCACAAGTTGATAGTTCAGTTGGTGGTAAAAATGGTATAAACACTAAAAGTGGTAAAAATCTTGTTGGTACTTTCTATCAACCAAAGTCAGTTATAATTGATCCTAGTATTCTTTCCACGCTTTCAAAAAGAGAGTTACTTTCGGGATACGCAGAGATTATTAAACATGGAATAATAAATGATAAAAAATTTTTTTATTGGCTTAATAATAATTCAAAAAAAATATTTAAATTAGATAATAATATTTTGACTCAAGCAATTTATAAAAGTATTCTAATTAAAAGAAAATATGTTCTAAAAGATGAAAAAGAAAAGCTAAAAAATAGTCATTCTAGAGCAATTCTTAATTTTGGACACACATTTGGTCATGCACTAGAAACGTTTTACAAATTTAATCAAAAATTTACTCATGGTGAAGCTATATCAATTGGAATGATAATTGCTGCTTCCTTCTCACACAATCTTGGTTACTTATCTTTAAAGGATTTTGAAAAAATAAAAATTCATTTTTTATCTAACAATCTTCCAGTTCAGGATGAAAATATGTTTAATAAAAAAATATTTAATATTATTGATAAAGATAAGAAAAACTTAAATGGTAAAATAAATTTTGTTTTATTAAAAGGTATTGGTAATGCTTTTTTAAGCAATAAACAAAATTTAAAAAATTTAAAAAAAAATACTCATATAATTAAATGACATTAATTACTTTTTTATTAATTTTATGTTTATTTATATTGATAATTTTATCAGGTTTTTTATCTGGATCTGAAACAGCATTAACCGCAACTTCAAAACCTAGGATACTTTTTAAATATAAAAAGGGGCATAAAAAAGCTAAGTTTGTTTTAAAAATATTGGATAATTTAGACAACGTTATATCTTCATTGCTATTATCAAATAACTTAGTGAATATATTAGCTTCATCCTTAGCAACAGCAGTACTATACGACATATTTGGCATTACTGGAATATTTTATGCAACCTTAATTATGACAGTTTTAATTGTTGTATTTGCTGAAATTTTACCAAAAACCTATTCATTAAATAGACCTACTAGAACCTCTTTACAAATTGCTCCAATAGTATTTTATTTAAGTAAAATTCTTTACCCATTCATTTTTTTAATCAACATTATTGTTAAACAAATTTTTAGAAAACAAAAAAAAGATAATAAACTAGAAGATCAACAATCAGAAGAGGAATTGCAAGGGGTTATTGAAATGTACAAAACATCAAGCCCTGACTCAGAACAAGAAAAAGATATGCTGCAAAGCATACTTATGTTGAATGATATTACAGTTGAAGAGGTGTTTACTCATAGAAAAAATATATATTCAATAAATAGCTCATTAGAAATTAAAGAATTTATCAAGTCAATTAATATTTCTAGGTTTACAAGAATTCCAATTTGGAAAGATAATCCAGAGAATATTATTGGCCTTTTAAATGTAAGAACTCTAAATGTTGATTTAACCAAGCAAGAGAGATCAAAAGAAATTATATTTGATAAAATTTCAAAACCATGGTTTATTCCAGAGAGTACAAATTTATTAGAACAGCTTGTAGCTTTTAAAAAAAGAAAAGAACATATAGCCTTTGTTGTTGATGAATATGGGGAACTCCTAGGGCTGATTACGCTAGAAGATATTATTGAAGAAATAGTTGGTGAGATTGTAGATGAAATAGATATTCCTAACGATGAATTTACAGAAACTAATGATGGAATAATAATTACTAATGGTGAACAAAATTTAAGAGACTTATATAAACATTTTAATTTAGACCAGCCATCGAGCGAAGCATCGACTATCTCTGGACATATCTTAGATATTGCAAAAAAAATTCCTTTATTTGGGGAAACGGTTCAAGATAATTACTTTACTTATAAAGTCTTATCACATTCAAGAAAACAAATTTCAAAAATAGAGATTAATCGAATTAATTAATTTTAATCTCTAGAGAATGCAAACCTGTATCAAACTCTTTTTTAAGTAAAGAGTTTATTTTTCTGTGAATATCTAGTCTATTAATTTTTGAGTCAGGATTAAATTGTAAGTTGATAGTAATATGAGTCTCACCCAGCCCATTAAAGTTATTATGACCTTTATGCAAATATGAATTATCAACAATTTGGATGCCCAGGTTAGAAATATGTTTTTCCAAAATTTCTTGTATTCTTTTTGAACGATTCATATGTATAATCTATATAACAATTAATGAATAAATTTAAATTTGATATAAAAAAAAATAATTTATCCTGGGAGAAAAATTCTTTCAAAAAATGTGATTCAGAAAAATGCTTAGAAAGAGGTCAATACAGAGCTCCAAAATCAAGAATATTATTGAATGATTATTTCTACTTCTGTCTTAATCATATTAAAGAATATAATAAATCATGGGATTTTTATAAGGGGATGTCAGTTGATCAAATTGAAAATTCAATGCGAAGTGATACAGTTTGGGATAGACCATCCTGGCCATTAAAAGGAAATTATAAAAATGTTTTTGATGAATTTAATGAATATGTTGATGATTATATCAAAAATGATGAAAATAAACTAAATGAAAATTATTTTAAAAATAAATTAATGGATGAGTCATTATCGCTTGAAGAAAGCCAGGCAATTAAAAAATTAGAGCTTAAAATGCCGATTACTTTAGAAAAAATTAAAAAAAATTACAAAAAGTTAGTGAAAATCTTTCATCCTGATGTAAATGGAAATAATAAAAATGCTGAAGAAAATTTTAAACAAATTAACGAGTCATATAAAATATTACTAAAAAAATTTATTAAAAAAAATGAAAAACAATCTAAATAAAATAATTAATACCAAAGAAATCTTTGGGATTACATGTAATTTCGATGTCTATGGTTTTAATAATAATAATGAGCATGTTCCTGACATTGACTCCTCATATCGATTTGACCCTGAAACAACTATGTCTATATTGGCTGGATTTGCTAATAATAGAAGAGTTTTAGTTCAAGGATATCATGGAACAGGAAAATCAACCCATATTGAACAAGTAGCTGCTCGATTAAATTGGCCGTGTATTAGAGTTAATTTAGACAGCCATATTAGTAGGATTGACTTAATTGGTAAAGATGCAATAGTTTTAAAAGATGGAAAACAGATAACTGAGTTTCAAGATGGTATTTTGCCATGGGCTTACTCAAATCCTGTAGCTCTAGTCTTTGATGAATACGATGCTGGTAGACCTGATGTTATGTTTGTAATTCAACGTATTTTAGAAACGGAGGGTAAATTAACTTTATTAGATCAATCTCGAGTAGTTAAACCTAACAAGTATTTTCGATTATTTGCTACGGCAAATACAGTTGGGCTAGGTGATACTTCAGGACTTTATCATGGTACTCAGCAAATAAACCAAGGGCAAATGGACAGATGGAATATTGTTACAATACTTAATTATTTATCAAATAATGAAGAAGAAAAAATAATCATTAACAAGATTAAAAAATTAAATAATAAATCAGGCAAAGAAATAATAAAATCTATGGTTGCTACAGCAGATTTGAGTAGGTCAGGTTTTATGAATGGTGATATATCAACAGTAATGAGCCCTAGAACAGTCTTAACATGGGCAGAAAATTATTTAATGTTTAATGATATAGAATATGCATTTAAATTATCATTCCTAAATAGATGTGATGAACTTGAGAGACCTATCATTGAAGAGTATTTTCAGCGCTCATTCGGTATCGATATTTCAGATGCAAAGGTAGTGAATGTTAAAGAATGAAGATATTTTAGAAGAGTTTAAAAAATCACTTTCAGCTACAACTAAATCAATAAGCAAAAATGACAAAATTGAAATAAATTTTACTAAAGAAAATCCTTCAATTGATGGAAATAATATTAATCTAACTGATCCAAATATTGAGAGCATTAAAAAAAATTTAACTTACATAAGAGCAGAGGCTGACGCACTTGCTCTTGAATTTAGATTTCATTCAAAAGAAATCCACAATAATTTTATGAATAGCAGTGAAACTTCAAATGAAATTTTCAATGCAGTAGAACAATCAAGGATACAGGCAAAAGGCGCAATTACATTTAAAGGGATTAAATCAAATATTACTAGTAAACATTTTTTAGATTTAAAAAAAAATACAAATAATAGGGATAATAATATTGCCAATGCTTTTAAGTATGTGGCATTTGAAAAATTCCTAAATGTTGACTTCGGAGACTTAAATCAACAAAATAGATGTATAATTGAAGAAAAACTTGGTAAAGATTATGAAAATATTTTTAAAGATTTAAAAAATTATATTAGTGACCAAAAAACCTTTGGATCAAAAATTAAAAAATACTTAGAAGATTATGGATTTTTTGACCATAATGAAAAAACAAAAAATACCGATGAAATTAATCAAGAAGATGACGCAAAAAATGATCAAAATCAGGATAATGAAAACAACGACCAAAATAATAAAGATAAAAGTCAGTCAAAAATCGATACAGACACCAGTGCTTTAGATTTAAAACAAACTATATCTATGGAAGAAAGTGATGAAATGGGGGAAGAGTCTGCAGAAGGTGAAATAGAATACTTTCCAAAAATTGATATAAACACAATCATAGATGAATATAAATCTTATACAAAAGATTTTGATGAAATTATTAATGCTAAAGATCTGTGTGATCAAAAAGAATTAGAAAAACTTCGTTTTAGTTTAGATAAACAAGTATTTTCTTTTCTTCCCTTAATTACCAAGATAGCAAATAGACTTCAACGAAAACTTCTTGCGCAACAAAACAGAAATTGGGATTTCAATATGGAAGAAGGCTACTTGGATACTTCTAGATTATCTAGAATTATTGCCAATCCTCAAAATAAACTATCTTACAAAAAAGAAAAAGAAGTAGAGTTTAAAGATACAGTTGTTTCTCTCTTAATTGACAATTCTGGATCAATGAGAGGAAGACCTATTACAGTCGCTGCATTGTGCAGTGATATTTTAGCTAAAACTCTCGAAAAGTGTTTAATAAAGACTGAGATACTGGGATTCACAACCAAAGCCTGGAAAGGTGGTGAGTCTAGAGAAAAATGGATTAAAAAAGGAAAACCAAGCAATCCTGGTAGATTAAATGACTTAAGACATATTATTTACAAGTCTGCAGACTCCCCTTCAAGAAGGTCAAAACAAAACTTAGGTCTACTTTTAAGAGAAGGAATTTTAAAAGAAAACATTGATGGTGAAGCTTTAAAATGGGCTAATACTAGATTAAAAAATCGACAAGAAAAAAGAAAGATACTTATCATTATTAGTGATGGAGCACCTGTTGATGACTCTACACTATCTGTAAATCCTGGAAATTATCTTGAAAAAAATCTTAGAGAAGTAATAAATCAAATACAAGATAATAAAGAAATTGAGTTAATAGCTATTGGTATAGGTCATGATGTATCTAGGTATTATTCAAAAGCAATTACAATAATGGATGTAGATCAACTTGGGGAAGTATTACTTAACGAACTATCTGAAATTTTTCAAATTAACTAAACCACTGTTTTTCAGCCTGTTCCAAGTTATCATTATCAATAGCATTTCTAATAATATTCATTAAATTATTCATAAAATAAATATTATGAGATGTAATTAGTTGAAGTCCAAGTAATTCATCAGCTTTAAATAAATGATGAAGATATGCTAATGAGTAATTCAAACAAGTTGGACAATTACAATCCTTATCTATTGGTAATAAATCTTCACTAAACAGTTTATTCTTAATATTTAATTTACCTTTTTTTCCTTTTATGAGAGCTGAACCATGCCTAGCTAATCTTGTAGGGCTAACACAATCGAATGTATCAATTCCACTCTTAACTAAAGTCCAAATATCATTTGGATCACCAATTCCAAGTAGATGTATAGGATGTTTATTTCCTAATTTAAGTGCTGTATAATTTACCACTTTATACATTTCATCTTTCGATGACCCTAAGCTCCCTCCTATAGCTATACCAAAATTATCAATTTTATTTAAATTAAAATCAATACTTTCTTCACGAAGATCTTCATAGATCCCTCCTTGAATTATGCCATATAGTTTTTGCTCGCCAGATGAACCAAAGCCAGCTTTGTACTTAAGATTTAAATTAAAACGATTTAAAGATCTGATTGCCCATCTATGACTCCGTTTCATAGAAATATCAGTATAAGATTTATCAACATGAAATGGAGTACATTCATCAAAAACCAATATTAAATCTGCACCAATATCTCTTTGAACTTCTATAGATTTTTCTGGAGACAAGAGTTTAAAAGATCCATCAATATAAGATTGAAATAAAGAACCTTCCTCATTAATGCTTAATAAACTTTTATTTCTTTTAACAGATGATCTTCCTTTAATTTCATCAGCAACAGAACCATGCCCCAAAGAAAAAATTTGGAACCCCCCACTATCAGTTAGCATAGGTCCTTTCCAATTCATAAAGTTATGCAAACCACCATGCTTTGCAATTAATTCACTTCCTGGTTGGAGCATCAAATGATAAGTATTAGATAATATAATTTGAGTATTATTCTCTTTAGCTTGAATTGTAGAAAATGATTTTAGAGCAGCCTTAGTTGCGCAAAAAATAAATGCAGGTGTCTTAATTTTTCCATGAGGTGTGATTATTTCTCCAGTTCTTGCGTTAGTATTTGTGGAGATATGATTTATTTTCCAAGAAAATTTTTTCATTTTTTTGGAAGAAATAATTTTGATAAATATAAAAAAGGAGTGTCTATTAGGGCTATTAAAATTCTTAGAAAATAAGTGCCAAGAATATATGTAGTAATTACTTTGTATAAAAATTCTGGATTAGGATTTAATATTATCCATGCAAGTAGACTAAAAATAGTATTATCAATCAATGAAGATAATATTGTAGAAAGATTATTTCTTAACCATAAATATTTATTGATAGTTAATTTTTTAAGAAAATTATAAATCCAAACATCAAAGTATTGACTTAATAAATAAGCTATCATACTGGCAATAAAAAAACGTGATAGAGGAGTAAATATATTTGATAAACTTTCCTGCGCCCAGTCGTCTGTAGATGGGTTAAAACCGATTGTAATCAGCATTATAATTGTCATAAAAAGAAAGCTTACAAACCCAATTAAAACATTTTTATTTGCTTTTTCTCTTCCAAAATGTTCAGATAAAATATCAGTACATAAAAAAGTTGATGCAAATAATACTGTGCCCAAAGCAACTGGTTCTGGTGAATAAAAAAAATCAACTTGTTTTAAAACTTGTATGTTGCCTCCAATAACAGCTAATGCAGAATAAACATACAATCCAACAATTCCAAATAATTTTAAAAATATCAGAATTGAAAAAAAACAGAAAAAAAGCATTATTAACCAAAGAACAAATGTATTTAACATACCCAAATATGACGTTAGACTTATAAAGAAATCCATCTAAGGATTAGTTGATTTTACTTAGGATAGTTTTTTTTAATTTTTTAGCTTTTTCAGGTAATTTACTATTTGGAGTAGATACTAAAAAATCATCTAACCCACCTTTTTTTTCTACAGTTCTGATAGTACTTGCTGCAACTTTAAGTTGGATTTTTTGACCAAGTTTTTCACTAATAAAAGTGATTTTTTGGAGATTTGGAAGAAATCTTCTCTTAGTTCTGTTTTTTGCATGACTTACATTATTCCCAGTTTGGAATGATTTTCCAGTAAGTTCACATTTCATTGTCATAATGATTGGGGTTAGTAAATGTTAATGCTTATTTGTCAAGCAAAGTTAGATAGAAAATTTAGTGCATATATATGTTGGTTTACAATCCCAT
>JABHWG010000125.1 GCA_018657885.1 Pelagibacteraceae bacterium | reverse complement strand
GGTCGTGAGTTCGAATCTCGCCGGGCACGCCAAATTATATTTTCGTAAAATACGCTACACATTCTATATGATGTGTCATAGGAAATAGATCTAAGCCAACAATATTACTTAACGCATATTTATTATCTAATAAAGTTTTAGAATCTCTTGCTAAGGTTGATGGATTGCAGGATACATAAATTATTGATTTTGGTTTTTTTTCAATCATTTGATTAATGACTTGTTTGCTAACACCGTTTCTTGGTGGATCTAGGATAATAGTATCTATTTTTTTTATACTCCCTAATTTTTGTTCAACTTTTCCATGATGAATAAAAATATTTTTAACATCCCCAAACATTTTGCTAGCATCTTTGATGCATATGCTATCCATTTCTATAAGATGAACTTCTCCATTTTCACCAGTTAATTTTGATATGGGCAATGTAAACAATCCAACACCACCATATAAATCACAAATTTTCTGTGATTTTTTAATATTTGCAAACTTGATTACTTGTTCTAATAACAATCTGGGTGCATTTTTGTGACTTTGCCAAAAACTTTGTGGTGAAATTTCATATTTGTTGTCATCAACAACTTCTCTTAAGTTGTTAGAACCTGATACGGTTTTACCAAACTGACTAATATTAATATCACGCTCACTAGAGTATGATATTTTTAAATTATTTTCATTATCCCATTTTTTACTAAATATTTCTGAATCATTTATTCCTTTAAGAGCTATTAAACATTCATCAACCTCTATTATTTTATTACTTCTATAGGCTCTCAATCCTAAATTCTTATTTTCAGAAACAGATAAATTTAATCGAGATCTCCAATTAAGTCCATTTGAGGGTTCAGTTGAAATTAGTTCTGGAATGACTTCAATTTTTGCTATGCGCTTAAATTGATCTTGAATAACTGTTCTTTTCAAAATCGATTGAGCTTGAGATTTTATATGCTGAAAATCACAACCACCACAACCCTCAGGGCGTGCGTACTTACAAGGAGCTTCAACTCGATCTTTTGATTTTTTTAATATTTCTATAGCATCACCAAATGCAAATTTAGAATTAACAGCAGTAATTTTAACATTGGCTTTTTCACCTGGGATACTATGACGAACAAAAATTATCTGATTGTTATGTCTTGCAATAAAATGTCCTCCATTTGCAATACTTCCAATATCTAGAGTAATAATATCTCCAATATCTAAACTCAATGTATTTACTCCTAAGTATTTAAAATAATTCTATTTGCTCTTTTTTTCTTTTTTGGCAGCTTTCTTTTCTTTAATACTTTTTTTAGGTTTTCCTTTAGTGTCTTTCTTTTTATCCATTCCTTTAGCCATAATTTAGTCTCCTTTTTTTACTTTATAGATTAAAACTTCTAAATCCGCAAAAAAAAGAACATTTAATTTTTTCTATTAGTTATATTAAATACTTATCTATATTATTAAGATTATTATTTATAGATTCTTAACTATAGTAGTTTGCTTGCAGGTAGTTTAATAATTATTAACTATGAAAAACTTTACCATATCATATCAAGTTGATGTTATTTACGAAGATCAAAATGAAAATATCTCAAGGTTGATTGATATAAATATGCAATCAAAAAATTTACATTCTTTACAAAAAATTTTAACTGAACATTCTATAGAAGATGATGTAGAAAGGAACGATAACGCAAAAAGTAAAGTAATTGATATTATTTCTCAACACTTTCTAATCGTTGATCATAAAGGAAAGCAAGTTTGGAAAGATTGGAATTTTAAGATTAGTCAATAATTTCAATATTTTAATCTATCATGTTAGAATATTTTAATTAATATGATATTTTTTATCTAACTTAGCATTAATTTGCTTTATTTTATCTTTTGTTAATTGCTTTCTAACATCTTTTAGTATTGTTGAGTCATCTTCACTTTCTTTCTTATAAGAGCCTAAGCTATTAAAATACCATAAAACTTTTTCTTCCCATGTTAGTTTTTTAATATGTTCAATACTATCAATATGTTTTACTATTAACTTCATTTTTTCATTATCCATATTTATTTTAATACTATTTTTTTATTTAATTTTAATTAAAAAAATTTATAAATTAAAAATTAATATATAAAATTACTATGATTAAATCAAATGAGATAACTGTTGGATATTGGAGCACTAAAGGATTAGGTTCTGTATGCCGTCAAATGGTTATTTATGCTAATATCCCTCTAAAAGCTAAAATTTATAAACTAGAAGCAATTTTAAATAATGGTGAGACTATCTATGATGGTAGCTCATGGCATGAAGAAAATAAAACAGAATTAAAAAAAAGTAATAGTTTGATTAATTTACCTTATATAGAATTATTGGATTTAAATGGAGATAACTTTATTATATCTCAGTCAAATGCTTGCCTTATGTATTTAGCAAGAGAATTTAATATGCTTGGTCAAAATGAAATCGAAGTAAGTCAATGTGAACAATTATTATTTGAAACAGTTGATTTAAGAAATATTATTACATCTTTTGCTTACACACATTATGAAAATACAAATAAAGAAAATCTAGCAGCAAAAGATGTTTTAAATAGAGCTTTTGATAATAACAATTCAGGTAAAATGCAAAAGTTTGAACACTGGATTCAGAATCATAAACATGCCAATACTAATTTTTTAGTTAATAATATAAGCGTGGCTGATTTTAATTTATTTGATGTACTGGATTTTTATATTGAGTTTTTAAAACATTATGAATTTTTAAATAACTCTAATGATGAAGATTTGTTTAGTGAATTAGGCTATCCGCATATTGGAAGTTTTTATGTTAAATTTAAACAACTTCCTCAAATGCAAAAATACTTTAATTCTATTTTATACCAGTTACCTTATACCAATAAATCTGCTAACTTTGGATCTGGGATTAAGGGTAATTCTTGGGATCCAAACACCCAAAAAGATGAGACTCCTGAAGAAATTATTATTAAATAAAATTAATACTTGCAATTAAAATAATAAAATTATTTATATGCTTATTAATTAATTTAATTTTTTATGTGTGGAATAGTCGGTCTTTATTTAAAAAAGAAAAAATTACATAGCCAATTAGGTTCTTATTTAAGTGCCATGCTTGATAACATGTCTTCCCGAGGACCTGACTCTGCTGGTTTTGCAATTTATAACAATAAGGAAAAAAAACGTTATAAATATTCACTTTGTTTAAGCAAAAAGGTAAATCTTAATAACTTTGAGGAAGATATTAAAAAAAACTTTAAGAATTTAGATATTAAAACAATATCTGATCATACAATTTTATATACCTCTGCAAAGCCACAAAAATTTATTCCTTTTATTAAGAAAAATTATGAAAATATTCTCTTAATAGGATATGGAAAATCCATTGAAATATTTAAACAGGTTGGAAGTCCAAAAGATATTGTAAAAAAATTTAATTTAGATCAATTTTCAGGATCTCATGGCATTGGTCATACACGAATGGCTACAGAGAGTGCTATCACTATTGATGGGTCTCATCCTTACTCTACAGGGGAAGATGAATGTTTGGTTCATAACGGATCATTATCTAATCATAATAATTTAAGAAGAGAGTTGATTAAAAAAGGGCAAGAATTTCATTCTTTAAATGATACTGAGGTTGCAGCAGGGTATATAAGTAACAAATTATCTAAAAATAAATCTATGAAAAACACATTAACAGATTGCCTTTCTAATCTTGATGGTTTTTATACTTTTATAGTAGGAACCAATAATGGTTTTGCCATTTTACGTGATGAAATAGCTTGTAAGCCTGCCGTAATAGCTGAAAATGCCAATTATGTAGCTGTAGCATCTGAGTTTCAAGCTATGGCACATCTTCCAAATGTTAATAAAGCAAAGATATATGAGCCAGAACCAGGAGTTGTTTATACATGGGGAAAATAGAAAATTTAGATTTTAAAAAAAACAGTTTGCGTAAAATTAACAGCTTTCTTCAAAACATATCTTACAAAAATAATAAAAGAGAATTTACTGTTAAAAATCCAAGAGGTGAGCATGCTATTTGTGCCGGTCTAAAAGAAAATATATTAGTTAAAATTAATGGTCATGTTGGTTACTATTGTGGTGGCATGAATCAAAAAGCTAAAATTGTAATTGATGGTAATGCAGGTACTGGTCTTGGTGAAAATATGATGTCTGGTACTATTCACGTTAAAGGAAATACCTCTCAATCTACGGGTGCTACAGCACATGGTGGCACAATAATTGTTGATGGTAATGCTAGTTCTCGCTGTGGTATATCAATGAAAGGTGTTGATATTATTGTTAAAGGATCTGTAGGTCATATGTCAGGCTTTATGGCTCAAGCAGGAACTTTACTTGTTTGTGGTAATGCCGGAGAAGCTCTTGGAGACAGTATTTATGAAACTGTAATTTATATTGCCGGTAATCCCAAAAGCTTAGGTGTTGATTGTATTGAAAAAAAAATTACTAAAAATGATATAAAAAAAATTGAAAATTTATTAAAACAAGGAAATATTAACAAATTAAAAGCTATAAATTTTAAAAAATTTGGGTCAGCTAGAAAATTATATAATTTTAATATAGATAACGCATCCGACTATTAAATATGGTAAATAAAAAAAATAAATCTTTTACTTCTCCTCGTAAATCTTGGACTTTTGATGATTATACAAACTCTGAAATTAGAAGAGCAGCTAAGACAGGAATTTATGATATTAGGGGAGGAGGGTCTAAGCGTAAGTTACCCCATTTTGATGACTTGCTATTTTTAGGAGCTTCTATGTCTCGCTATCCATTAGAAGGTTACAGAGAGAAATGCTCAACTAATGTTACTTTAGGAACTAGATACGCAAAGAAACCTTTAGAGTTAGATATCCCAATAACTATTGCTGGTATGAGTTTTGGAGCATTATCTGGTCCGGCTAAAGAAGCTTTAGGAAGAGGGGCATCTACCGCAGGAACCTCTACTACTACTGGTGATGGTGGTATGACTAAAGAAGAACGTGGTCAATCAAAAAATCTTGTCTATCAACTCCTACCTTCTCGATATGGTATGAACCCTGATGATTTAAGAAAAGCTGATGCCATTGAAGTTGTAATCGGTCAAGGAGCTAAACCAGGTGGGGGAGGTATGTTACTAGGACAAAAAATAAGTGATAGAGTTGCAGAAATGAGAGATCTTCCAAAAGGTATAGATCAACGATCTGCATGCAGACATCCAGATTGGACAGGTCCAGATGATTTAGCCATTAAAATTACTGAACTTAGAGAAATAACCGAATGGAAAGTTCCTATTTTTGTTAAAATCGCAGGAGCAAGACCTTACTATGATACAGCTTTAGCAGTTAAAGCAGGTGCTGATGTTGTTGTTCTAGATGGGATGCAGGGCGGAACAGCTGCCACACAAGAGGTTTTTATTGAAAATGTTGGGCAGCCAACACTTGCTTGTATTAGGCCTGCTGTAGATGCATTGCAAGATTTAGATGCTCATCGAGAAGTTCAGCTTATCATATCTGGTGGAATAAGAAATGGTGCAGATGTTTCAAAAGCATTAGCCCTAGGTGCTGATGCAGTTTCTATTGGCAGTGCAGCCATGATAGCAATAGGTGATAATGACCCTAAATGGGAAAAGGAATATAATAAACTTGGCACCACTTCAGGTGCATATGATGATTGGCATGAGGGTAATGATCCAGCAGGAATATCTACTCAAGACCCTAAACTTATGAAAAGATTAGATCCTGTTAAAGCAGGGAGGAAGTTATCAAATTATTTAAAGGTAATGACTTTAGAGGCTCAAACCATTGCAAGAGCTTGCGGTAAAAATAATTTACATAATTTAGAACCTGAAGATCTTTGTGCATTAACAGTGGAAGCAGCTGCTATGGCCAGAGTTCCTCTTGCGGGAACTAGTTGGATTCCTGGCTTAAATACTTAAAATTATTATTAGATTTTTTTTAATATGCTTAAATAGCATATGTTGTTGCTTAAATAGCACATATTGTAAATTCAATTAAAAATTTTATTATTAATTATTAATTTTTTATCTAAGTAAAAAGTTTATTTTATAATATGTCAAAAAATTTTTTAGCAATACTATTAATACTTATTTCAATATTTGCTGGTAGCACTATGGGTGTATTAATTAAATTTGCTCAGAATGATGTAAGTATTTATATCGCAGCTTTTTTTCGTTTCTTAATTGGTTTTATATTTATCTTTCCATATATTTTAAAAACAAAATTTAAAGTTTATAAAACCTCTAATATTTTAATTCATATAATTAGATCAGCTTTAAACTTTCCTGCAATGCTATTAACTTTTTCAGCTTTAATGTTAGTTCCATATGAAAAAATTTCTGCATTGAATTTTTTAGTACCTTTTTTTGTGACTATTTTAGCAGTGTTATTTTTAAAAGAAAAAATTCGAATTTACAGAATAAGTGCATTATTTATTGGTTTTATTGGTATGATGATTATTTTGCGTCCTGGAATTATTAATATCTCATTAGGTATTCAAATGGTGCTAGTTGCTTCTTTTTTTTGGTCAGTTATTATCATCTTGACTAAACAACTTACTAATAAAGATAGCTCCATAACTATATTGGTTTACATGTATACATTTATGACATTATTAACGTTAACTACGGCCATTATTTTTTGGGAAATACCAACTATTAATAGTCTTATCTACTTATCTTTAGCGGCTTTGGTAGGGACAGTTTCTCATATTTCCATTAATCATGCTTTTAAACTTGTTGAAGTATCGATGACCCAACCTTTTTCATTTATAGGCTTGATTGTTGCTTCTCTTTATGGGTATTTCTTATTTGATGAATCTCCTGATATTTATACCTGGTTAGGTGCTATAATTATATTTATTGGAATTACAATAATCACAATTCGAGAGATGCAATTAAATAAAGAGCTAGTAAGAGCTAAAGTAAATATAAGTCAGTGAGAAATTCAAATAAAATATTTGCCATTTTATTAGTTTTTATTGCTATTTTTTTTGGATCAACAATGGGCATGTTGATGAAAATTGCTCAGAATGACTTAAATGTTTTTACTGCAGGTTTTTTTCGTTTTTTTTTGGGTTTAATTATTATTTTTCCATTTATTTTAAAAACTAAGTTTAAAGTATATAAAACCAAAAATTTGAAAATTCATTTAATTAGATCATTATTAAATCTG
>JABHWG010000063.1 GCA_018657885.1 Pelagibacteraceae bacterium | reverse complement strand
CTTCAAAAACAAATATCATAAAGAATAATGAAACTCTTGTATTAAAAGAAATAAGCACTCTTCTAGAAGAAAAAAATTATAAAATGTCTTATACAAAAATTATTACTATCGATAATTATGAAACGTATTTTACAGAAACAATAAACCAAATCCAGATCGCAAATGATTTTAAAGAACTAATTAACAAAACAATCTAGATGTTAAGATTTTTAATAATTTCACTACAATTAATTTTATTATTATCAATTACGTTTTTTTTAATATCAAATTCATTTAATATATCTTTTGATATAGGTGACCTAAGTTATAATTTTAGCTCAAATTTATTAGTAATTGCTTTCGTTATTTTAATTTTCATAGTAGTTTTGATTAATTTTATTTATTTCAAAACCAAATTTGTTTTTCAAAAATATTCCTATGTTAAAAAATTAACTAGGACACAAAAAGGTTATGATTTTTTTGTTGAATCAATGATTGCTCTCCTCAATAAAGATAATAAAAGTGCTACTAATTCAGCCAGAAAGATGAAAGGTATACTAAAAGAGGACACAAGTCTGAATTTACTTTTACAATCTGAAATCCTTAAAATTGAAAAAAAGTTTGATGAATTAAATAATGTTTATGATCTGATGATAAAAAATAATAAAACCAAAACACTTGGTTACAGAGGCCTTATGGAACAAAGCCTAAAACAACAAGACTATCACCATGCGTTTATCTATGGAGAAAAATTATTTTTGTTGAATCCAAAAATTGATAAATTATATCAGACATTATTAAATGTAATTGCAAAAACAAAAAACTGGAATCAACTAATTAATATTACTGATAAAGCTTATTCAAATAAGATTATAAAAAAAGAAGAAGCTAATGAAAATAAGTCTATAGCCTTATATGAAATTGCAAAAATAAAAATGAAAAGTGATTTCAAAGAGGCAATTAAATTAATTGAAAAAGCAATTTCTCTTAAAGGTAATTTTTCACCATACATTAAACTATATACCCAAATTTTATTTACTAACAATAATAATTTTAAGGCTTTAAAAGTTTTGAAGAAATATTGGAACCAAACCCCTAATAGTTTGCTGAGATTATCAATAACTGAAGTTTTAAAAGAAAATAAAATTAATGAAATAGAATTTATACAACGTTTAATTTCTAAAAATCAGAATAATGAAGAGTCAAAAAAAATATTAATTGATTTTGCTATTTATTTTAATAATTGGTCTGTAGCTCGAGATAATATTAAAGGATTAATAGGGTCAAACCCATCTAGAGAAATCTGTTTATTTATGTCTGAAATCGAGTTAGGAGAGTTTAATGATATTCAAAAAAGTGAAGGCTGGAAGTTGAGGGCTAACAATACAGGATCAGATTATTACTGGGTATGTAAAATTACAAACAATCCACAAAAAAATTGGTCAGCACTATCAGATTCAGGTTACTTTAATTCTCTTGAGTGGATCCAACCAAAAATGTTAAGTGTTTTATAGTTATGAAAAATTTATCATGTTTTGTTGGTTATGATTCAAAAGAAGATATAGCATATAGAGTTTGTAAATATTCCATACTTAAAAGAGCTTCAATAAATATAAAGATTTTTTCATTAAAATTAGATGAGTTAGTAGCTAAAAAATTTTATAACAGAGATATTGATCCACTAGCTTCAACACAGTTTACTTATTCAAGATTCTTGGTTCCTGCATTAATGAACTATAAAGGGTGGGCAATATTTTGTGATTGTGATTTTATTTTTTTAGATGATATAACTAAAATTACTCAAAGCCTTGATGAAACTAAAGCAGTATATTGTGTTAAGCATGATTATACTCCAAAAGAAAAACATAAGATGGACGGCCAAAAACAAACTATTTACCCAAGAAAAAATTGGTCAAGCTTTATTCTATTCAATTGTTCGCATCCAAAAAACAAGACCCTTTCAGTTGATTTAGTTAATAGGGAAACGGGTGCTTTTTTGCACCAGTTTAAATGGCTAGAGGATAATGAGATAGGTTCTTTAGACGAAAGATGGAATTGGTTAGAGGGTTGGACATCGGGTCATAATAATAAATCTCCATATGCAGTTCATTATACCAGAGGAGGGCCATGGTTTGATGAGTGGCAAGATGTTGAGTTTGCCAAAGAATGGATAAATGAAAGAGACGAATATCTCTTAAAAAAATTTACAATTTAAATAATTTACTTACAAAACTTTTGTCTTTAAGGTTTTCTCTAGAGATAATATTAACAGACTTGTACCATGGTGTTTTACCATCTTCATAATTCCAATAATGAAAAGAAGCATGATTTTCTGGCTTAATTAATATAGTTCTAACACCAAGAGCACTTGCTAGGTGGGCTGTACTGTTGCTAACGGTAACAAATAAATCTAGATTTTTTAATAAATTAGCAAGTCCAGAAAAGTTATTAAATAGGTCTAAATTTTCAAGCGTTACTATTTTATAATTTCGTTTTTTTGTAAAATGGTTTAATTCTTCTTTTATATCACCATATTGTAAATTAAAAATTATTGAATTTTTTATCTCAAATATATTTTCAAAATCTTTTAGTGATAAAGATTTCTCTGAGGCATATCTGTTTTTAAAACTTTTCCAAGAAATACCAATTTTAAACTCTTGAGCTTTGTTTAGTATATTTTCAAGTTCTAGGTCTTTATAATTTTCTATACTTTTTAGATAAGGATTTTGTGAAAAAGAATTTATATCATTTCTGAAATATTTTCCAAGACTACCAGCATAAATAATATGATCAAAATTATTTATTTTATTTATATTTGATGAGTGAGTTCCTAGTTTAACAAATTTATCCTTATGAGATTGAAACGAATTTTTAAATAGAGGTATTAATCTTTCATCACATTCAATAATTAAATCTGAAAACTCATTTAATAAATCAAAATACATCGTTCCATACAAAATTTCATCACCAATTCCTTGTTCTCTAACTACTAGAATTTTTAAATTTTTATTTAAAATATTTTTTCTAGGAATTTTGTTTTGTACTAATTTTAATGTAGGATTTTTTTCATTAAATTCTGATAAACCTAATCTACCATCAAAAGATAACCAGGCATTTTTAAAATCATATTTTTTAAGCAAAATTAATGACAGTGTTTTTTTAAATCCATCATTTCTTTGATCTATCGATATGGCTTTTTTACTGTGCTTTTCAGCTTTTTCTACATCATGAATACAAATATATGTTTTCGCTAAATTATTTATCAAAATTGAATTATTAGGTCTTAATTTTTCTGCTTTTTTGTAAAAGTTAATTGCTTTTCTATATTTTCCTTCTTCAAGATAAAATCCAGCCATATTGTTTAAGGTTTCAAAATTATTTGGATATAAAGTGATGGCTTTATTGAAATAAATTTCTGCTTTTTTTGACTTTCGCAATTCATGATTTAGTCTTCCTAATGAGTTTAGTATTTTTATATTTTTATCATCTAAGTTCAGCGCTTTTAGTAAAACCTTATCCGCTTCTTCATATTTTTGTAAATGTAAAAAACACAAACCAAGAGTGTTTAAGGTATCGGCATTTTTGTCGTCAATTTTTAATATTTTATAACACTGATTTATTGAGTTTTGATAATTTTTTAATAAATATAATATATATGCCTTATCTTGATTTACTTGTATTAAGGACAAATTTTTTAACTGAATAGAGCTTATTATCTCTAGTGCGTTTTGATAAAAGCCTTTAGTAATGTAGAGGTTATAGAGATTGATTTTATATTTTGCATCTTCGCTATGTTTAATTAAGGATATATAATTTGATTCTGCTTCATCTAATAGGCCTAGCTCTTGTTGCATTACAGCTAAATTATATCTTAATTTTATATCTTTATTATTTTGAAGATAAATCTTTTTAAATTTTTTATAAGCAGAAGCTTTATTTCCTTTAGAGTAATCTTTTAAAATGGAATTAAGTCTATTAGATAAATTCATGAAATTTTATTTATTAAGTCATCTACAAGTTTCATTGTATAATCAATTGAATTTTTGAATTTTATGATGGATATACTATCATACCACGGCGTCCTTCCATCTTCATAATCCCAATAATAATAGGTCGAGGATTTTTTTGGACAAATTAAAATTGTCGGAATTCCAAGTGCCCCTGCAAAATGTGCTGTTGAATTGCTTACCGTAACAAATACGTCTAAGTTTTTCAAAATACTAATAAGGTTATCGAAATCATTAAACAAATCTACATTATTGAAATTATAAATATATTTTCCACTATCTTTAAACTCACTAACTTCTTTAACACTGTCTCCATACTGAAGATTAACAAATAATCTTTCATCGGAATATAATTTTTTAAAATCATTTAATTCTAAAGACTTTAATCCTCCAAAAATATTAAAAACACTTTTCCAGGATATACCAATTATTTTTTTATCTTTGAAGTTGCTTAATATTAATTTAAACTTGTTATCTAGGTCGCCTAGAGTTTCTATGTATGGTTTAGTTGTAAAATCTTTTTCATTTTTCCTAAAGTGTTTAGTCAAGCTGCCCGCGTATAAAATATTATCGAATTGTTTAACACTCTTTTTTGATGCAGAATAGTGACCATAAGGAAAGAATATATCATTATCAAATGATCTTTTAAAAATCTTTAACAACCTTTCATCACACTCAATTTTAAGATTAGAGGAATTATTTTTAATTAAATCATTATACATGCTGCTAAATAATATTTCATCTCCAACACCTTGTTCTTTCACTATAAGTATCTTATTGCTATTTTCTAATTTTTTCTGCTTATTTACAGTTTTTATAATATTATAATGATATCTATTTTTTTTAGGGAATTCTTTTGTATTTAATCTGGCATCAAAATAACCAAAACCTTTTTTAAAATTTTTTTTATTTAGAAGTAAATATGAGTAACTTAATATTAAATCATCACTTAAATTGCTTGAGTCTTGAAGATTTAGAAATTTTTCTTCAACCCATTCAAAGTTTTTTAACCTAACATTACATATAATTATATTTTCATCCGCTTGTTGATTATTAGGGTTAATTTTTTTTGCTTTTTCATAAAACTTTATAGCTAACTTATTTTTATCTTTAAGTGATAAAATATTAGCAATATTAATTAAGGGAAGATCAGAATTAGGATTAATTTTATAAGCTTTCTTAAAATTTAAGTAGGCTAAGTTTAACTTTTCTAGATCAATATAGCACTTGCCTAAATTATTATAACTGTCAGTGTATTGAGGATTTATTAAAATACTTTTTTTAAATATCTCCATTGCATTTAATATTTCATCTTTTTCTAAATATAATAGACCTAAAATATTTAAGCCAAAAACCTCTTCTGAATTATAATTAAGTGCTTTGTTGATATATGTTTCTGAGACTAAATAGTTTTTTTTAGAGTATTCTATGAAAGCTTTATCTCTAAAAACAACATAATTATTGTTTTTATTAGTTAGTAATTTATCTATATATTTTTTTGCTAAATCAATTTTGTTAATTTTTAAATAATTTACATATATTAATCTCAATGCCTCATAATTGTTTAAGTCTAAATTTAATATTTTTTTTAAACTAGAAATTGCTTTATCAATTTCATCTAAATTTATACAAATTTTTGCGTGAAGTAACAATAAATCTATATTTTTATTATTATTAGATAGCAGGACATTTATTTCATTGAGTGCTTTTTGTTTTTCACCATTATTAAATAAGTTTACAATTGTATTTAATTGATCATTAATATTTTGCATAAAAAAACCCAGTCTATCAAAGACTGGGTGATTATTAAATTAATTTTAAATATTATTATCTTCTTTGGCCAAATAAACGTAACAACATAATAAATAGGTTTATAAAGTCTAGGTAAAGTCTTAACGCTCCCATTAGAGCTTTCTTAGCTGCCATAGATCCTGAATCTTCAGCCAAATACTCATTTTTAATTTTTTGTGTGTCATAAGCGGTCAAACCAACAAATATTAAAACCCCAAGTACAGAAATTACAAATTCCATTGCACTACTTTTAATAAAAATATTTACTATGCTTGCAATTATTATACCGATTAGTCCCATAATTAAAAACTGACCAAGCTTCGTTAAATCTTT
>JABHWG010000037.1 GCA_018657885.1 Pelagibacteraceae bacterium | reverse complement strand
GGGTGATTATTAAATTAATTTTAAATATTATTATCTTCTTTGGCCAAATAAACGTAACAACATAATAAATAGGTTTATAAAGTCTAGGTAAAGTCTTAATGCTCCCATTAGAGCTTTCTTAGCCGCCATAGATCCTGAATCTTCAGCTAAATACTCGTTTTTAATTTTTTGTGTGTCATAAGCGGTCAAACCAACAAATATTAAAACACCAAGTACAGAGATTGCAAATTCCATTGCACTACTTTTAATAAAAATATTTACTATGCTTGCAATTATTATACCGATTAGTCCCATAATTAAAAACTGACCAAGTTTCGTTAAATCTTTTTTTGTTGTATAGCCATAAAGACTCATAGCTGCAAAAGTTCCAGATGTAATAAAGAAAACACGCGCTATAGATGCTCCTGTGTATTGAATAAATATTGAAGATAGTGATAAACCCATTATTGCTGAAAAAATCCAGAAAGTTGTTTGAGCTGCTGATACACTCATTGTATTTATTCTTGCACTTAAATAAAATACAAACCCTAGGGGAGCCAACATCACCACCCACATAAGGGGAGAATTAAAAAGGAGGGCGCCTACCGATGTAAGACCCACTATATCACCTGCACCATTTGTTATAATTGAAGCTTTTCCAAAAAAATAGGCAACCAATCCAGTTACCAGAAGCCCTGTTGTCATATAATTGTAAACTTTAAGCATATAAGTTCGTAAGCCCTCATCTACATTAGCTTGATCAGATGTTTTTGCAAAAGATCGTTGATTAAAGTCTAAAGCCATAAATTCTCCTTTTAATTAGGTATAATATCGCTATAAATCCGATAAATTCAAGGTAAATCTATTAAATATTTATGAAATACAGAAAACTAGGAACAACAGATTTGGATGTAAGTGTAATTTGTTTAGGAACTATGACTTTTGGTGAGCAAAATACACAACAAGAGGCTTTTGATCAAATGGATTATGTCATTGAAAGAGGAGTTAATTTTTTTGATACTGCGGAACTTTATGCAGTTATGCCTCGAAAAGAAACCTACGGTAAAACAGAAGAAATAGTAGGAAACTGGTTTAAAGAAAAAAAAAATAGAGAAAAAATAATTTTAGCATCAAAAATTGCTTCAAAATCAGATGGACTTGAGTGGATAAGAGATGGCTCGGAAACTTTAGGGTTTGATAAATTAAACATGAATGCCGCTATTGATGCAAGTCTGAAAAGATTAAAAACAGACTATATTGATCTTTATCAGCTTCATTGGCCAGAGAGAAAAGTTCCAAAGTTTGGTCAATTAGATTACAAATATGATCCAAGTGATAATAAATGGACAACGATAGAAGAAGTTCTTTATAACTTAGATCAATTGGTTAAAGCTGGCAAGATAAGGTACGCAGGTTTATCAAATGAAACACCTTGGGGCATGATGAAGTTTCTGCAAGTAGCGAAAGAAAAAAATTTACCTAGAATGATGTCTATTCAAAATGTTTACAGTCTTGTGAATAGAGTTTTTGATATTGCTAACTCTGAAGTTTCAATATCAGAAAATTGTGGCTTACTTGCTTATTCACCACTTGCAGGTGGAAGATTGAGTGGAAAGTATATAGGAGATTTACACCCTAAAAATGCTCGTTATACACTTTGGCCACAACGTTTTTCAAGACACCATACTGAGAGAGGAGAAGTTGCTATTGAGAAATATGTTAATTTATCAAAAAAATATGGAATTGCACCTTCTACTTTTTCCAACGCATTTGTTAATGACCGCCCTTTTTTGACTAGTAACATAATAGGTGCAACAAATATGAATCAACTGAAAGAAAATATTGATAGTATAGATATAGAAATTAGTGATGAAATGTTAAAGGAAATAGAAAATATTCACTTAACATATCCTAACCCCTGCGTTTAATTGTTAAATTAAAATTTATAATTTTATTTTATCTAAAAGTTTTTTTACTTCTTTAATATACGAGCTGTCCCAAAGAGCTACATTGCATAATGCATAATAAAGTTGATATATCGGTTCATAATTGAGATAGTCCTTATCTAATAAGATTTTATCATTATATTTATCTAGAAAATTAATATCTACAAAAGGTGGATTAAACCATCTCAGATAAGCAACTTCCATTTCACTATGACCAAAAAAAGAACCTGGATCTATAAAGCCTACAAATTTATTTTTTTTAAAAAGAATATTGCCCTCCCATAAATCACCGTGAAGCAACAAGGGTTTGGGGTTACTTGGAATTAAGTTTTTCATATTATTAAGTATTAATAATATTTTTTTATTAATAACCTTGCCTAAATTTATTCTCTTGTTTGCTATCTCAAGGATATCATTAAGTCTATAATTAGAATAGAAGTAAACCCAGTTATTTTCAAAATTATTAATTTGTTTTATAGCTCCAATCTGAGTATTAAAACCAAAACCATATTGTCTGTTTGATACAGAATGTATTTTAACAATTGATTCTAAAAAATCTATGTTAGTTGAATCAGGCTTGTCATTATCATTTTCTAAATATTCCATTATTAAAAAATTGTCATTTGATTTTACAACTTTAGGAAAAAATTTAAATTTTTTATTTAAATATGTGAGATTGTTAATCTCTGATTTTATAGCATTAAATTTATTATTTCTTTCTATAAAAAATTTAACAATATATTTTTTATTATTTGAAATTTCAAACTTTAGACATGCTATATTAAATGAAATTTGCAACAAATCATGTTTTATTATTTTTTCGTTGTTTAATAAATCTTCAATTTGTTTAATGTACTTTTCAGAAATCATAAATGTCTAATAGAATAAACTTACAAATTTTAATATCTTATTTAGACTTATTGTCTTTCATAATTATTATTTTAGATAAATTTTTTTTTAATCTATTCAACCTTTATATATTGAGATATTTCTCTGTTTTTTTCTCAGTAATTATTTCTGTTTTTATTGTGCATTAAATTGGAATCTAGGGGAAAATATTTCATTTATGCAAGTTTTAATAGGTTTTTTACCAAGTTTATTTTCAGTCTTTATAATTGTATTATATTTAGGCTCCTATGATGTATTTTTCCTTATTATTATTTTCTTTCTCAGTTGTTTTTTGATAATTTTATTTATAAAAAAAAATTAGAAAAAAAATGTATATAATATTAAGAGTTCCTCTAACTCTTTTAATAACAATAAGCTTAATACTTATTCAATTATAGTTTTAATGTCTCCGATTTTAACTTTTGCATGATTATATAAATCAAAACTATTCCACGAATTAAAGATTTTTAACTCTTCTTTACTTAAAATTTTAAATTTTTTACATAAAGTATATAATGCTGAAGGTAGAACTCTTTCGTTTCCATCAACGACCTTTAGAATACCAAAAATTCCTTTTTTAAGATGTAAAAATATAAAAACACCCTCTGCTCCACCTTTGCAAAAAATTTTTTTGTTAGAAATTTTAATTAAATTACTATCTAGATTTTTTGAACCACCAATAAATAAAGGATTTGCAAGAATTGAATTCACTACAAATTTTACATTCTCTGCATATTCAAAATTTCCATGATAACTATTGAAAAGGTTTATTAACGCAGTTGCAAGTTCATTTATTTTAAAAGCGTATTGTGGTGCGCTACACCCATCAATGCCAAAATTTTTTTTAATTATTTTGCTTTCAGTAAACTTAGAAAAAATATTTCTTATATTATTCTGATGTGGGTGATCAAAATTAACATAGTTTTCAATTGGATATTTATTTGCTAAACAGCTAGATAGCATAGCCAAATGTTTACCAGAACAATTATTATGAACTTGGAAAGGCTTAAGGTTTGCTTTAAAAATTTCTTCTGAAGTTTTTTTATCTAAAGGATTATGTATACCGCACTTTAAATTTGATGGTTTTAATTTAGTTTTTATTAACCAATTTTTTATTTCTTTAATATGAAAGTTTTCTCCACAATGAGATGAACAAGATAAAGCAACTTGTTTTTTATTTAAATTAAATATATCAATCGCCTTGGAAGTGGCAAAAGGTATTCCTTGAAAAATCTTTATTGATGATCTTGGGTAAATAACATCATCATTATTTTCAGTAGAATATAACTCCTCATTATTAATTGAACCTAAATAACACTTAATATCATGGATGCTTTCAGTTAGATTACCTCGTCGCAGTATTGTTCTCATTTTGCTAATTACTTAATTATAGAGCAAAGAAGATAATATTACTTAAAAAAAGACTTAATGAATGTAAATAAATTTAGAACCAAACCAAATTTTCCAAGAAAAACAACATCTTTCTCAGTTATTGATAAACATATACAGCCATTTTTATCAGAAGCAGTAGGAATGTGTTTAATTTTTTGGTCGTTAATCTGCATATCACCTTTATTATACTCTCCATATTGATCACTAAAGCTGCCATCAAGGACAAGTATATATTCTTTCCCATTATGAGAATGAAAAGGAACAGATGTGCCTGGCTCCATCTTTATAAGTTTTATTGAGTCTTTATCATCGATGGGTAGGCTATATTCTTTAAAACCTTTATATATTGATTTCCATTTAACATTTTTGATATCACCCAATAAGCTTGAAAGGGGATTTAAATCTTTAGTATTATTTTTTTTATGAGATGATTCCATTTTACCTTTAATACAATCAGAATATTTTAGGTTTTTTGGAACAATATTCTCAAGATCATTTAAATTATCAGCCAAGATGTTATCAAAAATTGAAGATTTTTTTGCAGCAACCCTGTTAAGATAAAGATACATTGATGTGAAAAGAGATTTAGCCTCGCCTAGATTGCCACTTGAGTAATCAAATATAAGTTCGTTTTTTTGCACTGTTAAGTTCATGATAATAATTTTTGCATTTTATTAAGTGTTGTCCTTATTCTTGATTTAACTGTACCTAACGGAATTTCAAGCTCTTCAGCAATATTTTTATGACTTTTTTGTTCAAAAAAGCTCATTTTTATTAATTTTTGTTGATTTTGATCTAATTCTTCTTTTATTTTATTAATTGTTGATTCAATTTCGTAATCATTTCCATCATCATTTGGATAGAGAAAGCTTCTGATATCATCTTCATTAACGTCATTTTTTTTTGTTTTTCTATAAAAATCAATTTTTTTATTTCTCGCAATGGTAAAAGACCAAGTAATGAACTTGGATTTCTCTGGGTTAAAAAGATTAGCTTTTGACCAAATTGTGCTAAGAACATCTTGAGTTAATTCTTCAGATTGTTCAAAATTGAAGTTATTTTTGATAAAATAAGAGTTTATTTTAGGAGCTATATAATCAAATATTTGTGAAAATGCTTCTTCATCCCTCTCTTCAGATATTTTTTTTACAAGATCTATTATTTTAGTATTTTCCATTGAGTATTTTAATAATCTTAAACTTTAATACTATAGCAGAATGGTATAATAACAATAATTATACTTTTTAATCATGAATAAAACTTTATTAATATTTACAATTTTAATTACCCTTATTTCTTCAAGGCAATCTTTTTCAATGGAAAAAGGTAAATGGACATTCGTTAAGGAGGATGATTGGTGTTATATTGGATCTTTACCAACTAAATCTGATTTATCAGAAACTAAAAAAAGAGGAAAGAATTATATATTGGTATACAAAATTGTAGGCAGTGATGAAAATATTATTCAAGTAGAAGCTGGTTATAACTATAACTTAGATAAAGGTATTAATGTAAAAATTGACAATAATATTTTTAAGTTTTATTCCACTATTGACTCTTCTGATACAGCTTGGACTGATAACGATGATAAAGTAATTTATGCAATGAAAAAAGGATTAGATTTAATTCTTAATGGCGAATCAACCCGAGGAACTATTACTAACGATACTTATACTCTAAAAGGGTTTACAGCAGCAATTAAGGAACTTAACAAAAATTGTTAATATGCTAAAGAAAATTGTTTTAGCTTACTCTGGCGGTCTTGATACTAGTGTCATATTAAAATGGCTTCAAGTAAAATATAAGTGCCCAGTAGTAACATTTACTGCTGATTTAGGTCAGGGTGAGGAGCTAACTCCTGTAAAAGGCAAAGCAGAGTCTCTTGGGGTAAAAGAAGTATTTATCGAAGATCTAAAAGAAGATTTTGTAAAGAATTATGTGTATCCAATGTTTCGAGCCAATGCAATTTATGAAGGTGCATATTTTTTGGGCACAGCTATCGCAAGACCCTTAATTGCAAAAAGACAAATTGAAATTGCTAAAGAAGTTGGCGCAGATGCTGTAGCTCATGGCGCAACTGGAAAAGGTAATGATCAAGTCAGGTTTGAGCTTGGATATTATGCAAATAATTCTCAAATAAATGTTATTTCACCATGGAGAGAATGGAAATTAAATTCAAGAAATGAATTAATTAAATTTGCAGAAAAACATCAAATACCAATAGCTAAAGATAAAAGAGGAGAAGCTCCATTTAGCACAGATGCAAATATGCTCCATACTTCTTCAGAGGGAAAAATTTTAGAAGATCCATGGGAAAAAGCGCCTGAATATGTATATTCAAGAACTAAATCATTAGAACAATCAAAAGATAGTCCTGATGAAATAGTGATTTCTTTTGAAAAAGGTGATGCTGTTGCAATAAATGAAAAAAAATTAAAACCTCATCAGTTGTTAGGTAGGTTAAATGAGTTTGGATATGAGCATGGAATTGGAAGAGAGGATATTGTTGAAAACCGTTTTGTAGGCATGAAATCACGAGGAGTTTATGAAACACCAGGAGGCACTATTTTGGCTAAAGCACATAGGGCAATTGAAAGCATTACTCTTGATAGAGGTGAAGCACATCTAAAAGATGAAATTATGCCAAAGTATGCGGAGACAATTTATAATGGTTTGTGGTTTTCTTCCGAAAGAGAAGCGATGCAGAAATTAATAGACTCAACACAACTAAATGTAACCGGGGATGTTAGATTAAAATTATTCAAAGGGAATGTTGTAGTAAATGGAAGAAGATCACCCTTTAGCAAATATCAGCTTTCATTAGTTTCTTTTGATGAGGTGGGTGATTACAATCAAAAGGATGCAGAAGGTTTTATTAAAATTTCTTCATTGAGATTAAAAATTTAAGCCCCAAAGTGAATGATAAAAAAAATATTTGTTACAACATTTAATCATACCTTATTTAAAAAGTATGCTGAGAAATTAATAGACAGCTATATAAATACAAATCAGGAATTGCCATTATACTGTTATGTTGAAGATGATGTGAATTTATATCCAAAACATGACAATATTTTTTATTTGAATCTTTATTCAGAACAACCTTTATGTCACAAATTTGTAGAAAGAAATAAAAAAAAATCACTAGAAGGATCTAAAATTTCTTACTTACTTGATCCTGTAAGATTTTCTTATAAAGTTTTTGCCCAGAGTGATGCAAGAAAATATGCAGAACAATTTTTTTTTATTGATGCGGATACAGAATTTATAAATAAAATTCCAAAAAGTTGGTTTGAAGAATGCTTACCAGATAATGTTTTAATATCAATTTATGATAGACTTGGGTATTACACTGAAGCTGGATTTGTTGGTTTTAACTCCCTACTTTTAAATAAAAAAAAACAAAAATTATTAGATATTTTTTTTCAACAATATACAAGCTATTATAATTATGATCTAATTTATAGCTTACCAGCTTTTACAGATTGTCATGCGCTTGACGCCACCAGGTTTAGATTTTTATTATTAAAAAATTACACAGATGATC
>JABHWG010000118.1 GCA_018657885.1 Pelagibacteraceae bacterium | reverse complement strand
GCGAGGATTGCCCTTTAGATTCTCAAATCGAATCACTGAGCGGGTCTTTAAATCAAGTTGATTCATTGTTCGGAAAAATAGTTTTGAATCAATCTGAATCAATCTCAATGGTTTATGAATCAATTTTGAATCGATCTTGGTTGTGGATTCACATGTGGATCACTTAGACATTCATTATTAATCAATTATGAGGTATACTGGAGCAGAAATAGAAACAAGAAAGTGTTGAGATAGAAAGAGAAAAACGTAAAAGGAAAACCGCAAACGAGCAATCTGGATCTCGAGTCTTAGACTACGGATCTGGAGGTTAGGAGTTCGACTCTTCTCGGGCGCGCCAAGTTTTCTCTAGCTTTTGGCGATTGCGACACGTTCACATTTTTTCATTTGACGCTCATATGACGCTTTCTACTTTCGGAAAGTGTATTATTTAATGGAAAATCAGAAATCTTATTCAGAGTATTTGATGTAGATAAATTAGTTTTAAGTTTAATAGATTATAATTAAAACGTTAACATTTAGTTTCTTCCTATTAAGTTAAAGATTTAACCCCCATCCTTATGGGGGTTAATTTTATTTATTTGCCAAGCTTAAAAGATGTTGCTCATAAGTATTCCAATCAATATCACTTGGCTCTTTTATCTGTTTCATTAAATCATCATTCCACTTACCATCTACTTGTACTTCTGCTTTTGCTCCTAAAATAAAAGCTTCAATTAAATTATGATTTAAGTACACATAAGTACCTGGTTGATGAAAAGTATATATTGCAGCAGCAGCAGCTCCACCCG
This sequence comes from Pelagibacteraceae bacterium, assembly GCA_018657885.1. GTDB lineage: Bacteria > Pseudomonadota > Alphaproteobacteria > HIMB59 > CACPNW01. Next base: position 7,217 of record JABHWG010000118.1, on the reverse strand, counting down.
GAACAAACCATGTTTCAAGATTTGTTCTTGGAGGATCATTAAATGATCCATTAGGCCATACAAAATCTCCATGTCCGCCAATAAGATGAGGACGTGTATCTCTATTTGACTGAGCATGGATAAATAAAACAGTTTCACCAACCTCAGCAGTCATTGCATTTTCTCCAGTTAAAGAATCAACGGCACCATTAAATACAACATGACTTGGCGTAAGTGTTCTCATTACCTCTAATGTTTCACTATAACCATCACCTGGCTCCTTAAAAATTTTATAATTTCCATATTCATCTCTTGGAATGTAAAAATCTTGCTCCCCAATATAATATGCTTTGTCATATCTAATTGGGTTACCGTCTCGGTCTTTTAATCCATCACGTGGAAGCACCATCACAGCACCATTCATACCTTTTACAACATGCCAAGGCACCATCTCTCCACCTGGGGCACAATGATAAACAAAAACTCCTGGCTTAATAGCTTTCCAACGTAAAATTACTTCCTCACCTGGTAATACATGTGTTAAACCACCACCTCCAAGAGCTCCTGTAGAAGCATGAAAATCAATATTGTGTTGAAAATTATTCTTTTCAGGATTTATTAAAGTTAATTCTACATAATCTCCTTCATGAACCACAATTAATGGACCTGGAACAGAATCATTGAATGCAAATACTCGAAACTGAGTTCCATCATCGTCAATTTCAATGATTTTTTCTTCTATTATCATCGTCACCTTAACAACTTTTGCTTCTCCATCAGCTACTTGATCATGAATAGGAACAAATGGAGGGGGTAACAACTTTTGTACTACTACTGGAAGATCATCAGCTGGATCTGCTTTAGCTGTAAAGGTTACAAAAAAGACGATACTAAGCAAAATAACTAATATAAAAAATGCTACTTTGTTACTAATATTTAGAAAGTCTAAAGAAAACTCTTGGTCTTCAAATTTATCCCATTCATCTTTTTTATTTTCTAAATCAAGTTTATAGTTAATATTCATCTCTATTCTCCTTTTTGTAAACACTTACAAGAAAGTAGAATGAATTTTTTGATTAATATCAAATTGCAATCACTTTTGATTAAGATCAAATTCTTTCTCCTTAGCAATGATATAAAAAATTGTGAACTTTGATCTTGATAAACAAATTTTAATTGAAGAAAATAAACAAGGTCCTTTTGAATTATTCTCAAGTTGGTACAAATCGGCGGTAAATAATGAAATTAATAATCCTAATGCAATGAATGTCGCTACTGTATCAACAAATATGCAGCCTACATCTAGAATGATATTATTAAAAGAATATGATGAATCAGGATTTATATTTAATACAAATATTGAAAGTAATAAATCTAGAGAAATCGAATCGAATAATCTAGTAGCACTTAATTTTCATTGGAAAAGTCTTCATCGACAAGTGCGAATTCAAGGAAAGGCAGTATTATTAAGTAACAAAAAAGCAAATCAGTGTTTTAAAGATAGACCGAGAGAATCTAAAATAGCTGCATGGGCATCTAAACAATCTGAATTATTACCTAATAGAAAATTGCTTAATAAAAGAGTTCATTATTATGAAAATTTTTTTAATAATATTTCAGTAGAACGACCAAGTTTTTGGTCGGGATATAAAGTCATACCACAATACTTTGAATTCTGGTGGGATGTAAAATTTAGGCTTCATTATAGAGTTGTTTTTAATAAAAATAAAAAAAAATGGGATAAACATATGCTTTATCCTTGATAAATAATTTGAGATGATTGAGTTAGTAAATAATAATTTAGATAAAGTACAATTTGAAACCAAACCATTTAACCATTGGGTTTATGATAAAGTTTTGCCAGAAAATATTGCTAATGATCTCTCTGATTTGCCTATTTTATCTTCTTCAATAGATAAAAATAGTGGAAAACGCGATACATATAATACTTCTAGATTATTTTTTAATAAAAGAAATTGTAATAAATATTCTTTATTTCGTGATATCGTTAATATTTTTAACAATTTAAAAACAATTATAAAACTTAGTCAAATATGTGGAAGAGATTTATCAAAAGGTAAGCTAAGAATTGAATATACTTTAGATACTGGGGATTTCTGGTTGGAACCACATCTTGATATAAAGGAAAAATTATTAACTTTTCTAATTTATTTATCGAAAGAAAAAGGATCAAATGAATGGGGAACTACCATATATAATTCAGATTTAAGTGTTTATAAAAAAGTACCCTACAAATTAAATTTAGGCTTTATGTTTATGTCTGGAATTAATACATGGCATGGTGTGCCAAAACAAAATATCAAAGGAATTAGAAAATCATTAATAATAAATTATGTTAATAATAGTTGGAGAAATTTAGATGAGATTTCTCCGTCTTCCTATTAATTTTTAATCTTAGTTACTTAGTGAATTTTTCATTTCCTCACTTAGTGCAAGCCATTCTTGAGCATAGATTTCATCTTGTTTATTTAGAGGTTCCCAAATTTTACCTCTGAACCACGGACCACCTCTTGTAAAATGAACATTTTTTGCATTTAAAGATGCAGAAGAATGACCATCTAACCAATTCCATTCTTCATGTAATTTTCCTATTTCATTATCTTTTAACCACATAAAGTTATGCAACCATAATCCAGACTTTGTATTTATATCATCAACTGTATAATTATTATGTCCTTTGTGACTGCAGTTAAACATTATAACAGATGACCAATTTTTTCGTGAATATTGATATTGTTCATTGCCGTACATTTTATTTTTTTCTGTTGGAGCATAATTATGTTTTACACAATAAATCGCATACTTTGGATCGTTATATTCCTTAAATAAATCCAATGGATCTGATCTAAAAAACATATCGCAATCCATAAAGAGGGCCCATCCTTCTAATCTATGAAGAAAAGGTGTTAAAAAACGTGAAAAAGAAAAATCAGTAGCAAAAGGTTTTTCATCAAAAATATCACGGTGTTGGACGTCATTATTATTTATTGGTTTTGGCAATGATGAACTTCCAAGTTGCCAAGCACGTCGATATAAACCAATTCTTCTTAATTGACTCTGCTTAATAGGATATACATTAAGTGGTCCTGAAGCGTATTTATATGCTGAATATTTTAATACATTATACGCAAGATCTTCTCTTGGATCATATCCAATATAGATAGTAGGTATATCCATACTATTTGAAATCATTATATTTTGAAAATTTATCAATATTAAAGCTAATAATAACTCGATCTTCTTTTGAAAGGTTAGGTTCAACCCAATGCTTTACATAACTAGGAAACATAGCTAATAATCCTGTTTTTGGCTCAATAGCAACATTTTGTTCGTTTAGTGAATTTACCTTATCGCAAACAGGATGATAATATAATGAAGTCTCTCTAGGATCTTCAGCTATGAATCTACCTCCATTTTTTGGAAATTTTACATAATAAGCTGCACTAATTAAATTATTACTATGTATATGTGATTGATTGCAAGCTAGCGGAGGGTTAATAATAGCCCAAGTATTAGTAATTTTATAATGGTGGCGCGTTTTATTCCAGCTCATATCTTTTGCCACCTGTGCCAAATTAGAAGAAATTTTATTAAAAAAATTTTGATGTGGTTGAGATTTTGTAATATCAATATTATTGCTATGCCAACCCAGCATATTGGACCTTTTAATTCCTTTTGGATCTTTTTTTCTTAAATCATATATATATTTTAATAAATCTATATTTATTTTTGACACATTGTCTAACGGTGACACCCAAATAGGGGTTGCAAATTTTTTAAGTAAATCAATTTTATTTTTTTTATTTTTCAAATTTTAAGAAATTTTAATTATGGTTTCGAAAATTTATCAAAGTAATAATCTCTTTCAACATCTGAAGTTTTATTATTTATAAGATGTTGATTCTTTATTTGTAATTTTTCTAGTTTAGAAATAAAAGGAGGAGAAGAACGCCATCCATAAGAGACTAATTTTTCATCTTGAATTTTATATAATGTTAAAAATCCAAATTTATTAATTCTTTTTTTCATATATTTTCTCCTTTTCTATTAATGTAAAGAATAAAAAATAATTATTTTTGACTCATATCAATTTTGTTAACATTTTGATGCATGTCAATTTTTTTATAATTTAAAAAAATTTTTGTTAATTATTATAACTTATAAGTACTTCATAATTTCTAAACTAAAAAATATTACGGCTAACCACAACATTCCCTTTAATAAAAAAAAATAAAAATAATAATGGCACTTCTTTTAAGAAATTTATTTTTATTAAATTTTACGTATTGATAAATATTACTAATAAGTTTCATTTTTAATTATGTTTTATTAAGTTTAATTAATAAAAACTATGTATAAGTAAATAAAAAAAATATATTTGATTTCAATCAATTCTTCTTAATAATTTGATTTAAATCAAATTATACTTCTCTATTTTTTGTATTATTAGTTAATGAATTATTTTCAAGCAACGATATGTCCTTCAGTAATTTTAAAGACTAGAGTAGGTGATGATAAAATACTTGGTGGAGGTTGTGCAATAGGAGGTACATGGAAGGACGTTAACACTGATGTATTATTTAAAGATAAGAGAATAGTTATATTTTCTTTACCTGGCGCATACACCCCAACCTGCTCATCACAACAGGTACCAGGATATGAAGAGAAGTATGATGAGTTAAGAAAATTTGTACATGAAGTTTATTGCGTATCAGTAAATGATGCCTTTGTAATGAATGCGTGGTTTCGAGATCAAAAAATATACAAAGTAAAGCCAATTGGAGATGGAGAAGGTAAATTTACAAAAAGCATGAATATGCTTGTCAATAAACCAAAACAAGGATTTGGTATGCGATCATGGAGATATTCAGCTCTAGTCGAAGATGGTAAGGTTGTAAAATTATTTATTGAGGAAGGAAAAAATGACAACAGCAATGATAATGATCCTTTTAAGGTATCAGATGCTGATACAATGCTTCGTTTTCTTCAAGAAAGAATGAATTATTAATATTAGTGTACGGTAGTTATTTTTTCCCTTCCAGAAAATATGTTTTTCCTGATTTCTGTTATTTTTTCTTGAGAAAAACCCTGTCCGATCACTAAGTGTTTATCAGAAAATGAGACTGATCTAGTTACAATTACTAAGAGGATAATAATTATCATTAAAGGAATATATTTCATATTTTGTGTATACAAAAAATTTATGTTTGAGATTTGATTTAAATCAAAAAAGGTTTGTTTTGATACAAATCAATTATCAAGAATAAAAATATATTAAGTTAATCTATATGCTTTCACTCCAAGCAATCATTGCCTTAACATATGTTCCTTCTGTGCCACTCATTGCGTTTTCTTTAGTGGCAGGAAAGGAAAATAAAGTTAAAGCACAGAAATGGTATAGATTTTTTGGATGTATTCTTTTTATTATTGCGGCTTTTGCCTATGTTTTTTTTCTTGGTGAAATTTTATCAAACTAGGGTGAGAGATTAATTTGTAAACAAGTAGGGTTTATTCTTTTAGCACCTGCCTCTTGTAGAAATAATGCGTACCAATCATTTTCTTTTATATCATAGATTTTAATTGTTGAACATTTTAGATCTATTCCTAATCTAATTATATACTCTATAAACTGTTTCAATACTTTCTGACGTCCAATTGGTCCAGGAATAATAATATGCTCAATTTTTAATTTTTTTTTGTGATCTGCATGGTAAGTAAAAAGGCCATGAATATAATCATTGGTGCTTCTGGCAATAATAATATTTTGAAAGGTAGTTTGCTGTTTTACATATTGCTTTAATTTATAAGGAGACATATTGCTCCATAGTTTTAAAAAATTATCTAAAGTGCAATTTGGTTTATGTTCTTGAAAAAGAGAAAAAGTTTTGCTGATATGACAGCGACCCATTGGGGTAATAAGGAGTTTATTTAGAGTTTCATATTTATCTTTAGCTACACGCTCAATTGTCATAATTTGAATTTACACGGTTATAAGTTTAAAATTTTGATTTAGATCAATTCTTGCTAGAAATTTATTTGTTAAAAGAATACACTTTAATGGAGTATAGAATGGAACCAGTTGCAAGTTGTACAACAAGGAATAAAAACAATAATCATAGGTGCGCTCAATGCTCTGTACGCTTAATTGCTTTTTGTGGTATTCTAGATGACAGTGATATTATACAATTAGAAGCAATATCTAAAAATAAATCTTTTCCCAAAGGAACAAATATTTTCTTTCAAGGTGATCAAGTTAAAACATTCTTCAATATTAAACAAGGAAGTATAAAAATATACAAACTTTCACATGATGGAAGAAAACAAATTGTAGGTTTTTTGTATCCTGGGGATTTTTTAGGTATGTCAGATCAAGAAGTTTATACTTACACTGCAGAAGCTTTAGAAGATACGCAACTGTGTCAATTCAATAAAATAGTTCTAGAGAATTTTTTTCTTAAATTTCCTAAGATTGAAAATAAAATACTTAATTTGGTTAATCATGAACTAGCAGTTGCGCAGGATCAAATTTTTCTTTTGGGAAAATATTCTGCGAGAGAACGCTTATTACAATTTTTCTTGAACATATCGAATCAGCGTGAGAAACTAGGATGGGGAGGCAACCCTATTCGTCTCAGTATGTCCAGAACTGATATTGCCAACTATTTAGGGCTGACTATTGAGACAGTTAGTAGGACGCTCTCCGAACTTAAGAACGAACAAATTATTAGAATGATTGGAACACACGATATTTTTTTGAATAATAAGAAACAAATTCCACAGTATTTGAATTAGATCAAAAATTAATATTAGTGGTGCAAATTTGCAACACTTCAATTTCATTTTTTTTCACTTAACGACTAATTTTTCCTACAATTCCACAAACCTATTGCAATCTGGAGCACGGGTAACGGACTACGGATCTGGAGGTTAGGAGTTCGACTCTTCTCGGGCGCGCCAAGAAACGTGGGGAATTTGCCTTGTGGTGTGAATTTTTTTCTCTCATTCACAACACTTACACAGCACTTGCTAATAACTTTGAATAAAGCCTTTTCCACTATTGAATTAAATGTTATAAGTTAGTTATGATTGAAAATTTCGGTAATATTTTTTATCTGATCATTCACGTTTTAATTACTGGATTGTTTGGAGTTTATATTGTTAGAATATATTTTGCTCCTGAAGGTCTAGTAAAAGAATTTAACGTAGACAGGAGTGGT
>JABHWG010000007.1 GCA_018657885.1 Pelagibacteraceae bacterium | reverse complement strand
TGAAACAATTGAATCTGAGTCTGGTATTTTAAAGACATTTACACCCCTAGTTGATCTTCCTGCGATCCTGATTTGATTTATATTAACTCTAATAATCTGCCCCTTATCTGTAACTAATATTATTTGATCATTATCATTAACAACAAAACAATCTATTACCTCGCCATTTTTTTCTGAAGTTAATATTCCGGTAATGCCTTTACCACCTCTGTTAGATATTCTATATTCATAAGCGGAAGATCGCTTTCCATAGCCATTAGTTGTTAGTGCTAATAAAAATTCTTCATTAACATTTAATTCTGCAAACTCTGACTTTAAACTACTTGTATTTTTTCTATTCTCAGAAGCAGCTCTTAAATAATCTTTCCTGACATTTATATCTATTTTAGAATGTTTTAAAATTGCTTGAGAAATTACATGATTATTTTTTTCTAATTTTATTCCTCTTACACCTGAAGAATTTAATCCAGTGAAAAGCCTCAGTTTTTCTAAAGGGAATCTTAAGCACTTACCGTTTTTAGTAGAAAGAAGGACATCATCTTCATAATTAGCCAACTTGATTCCTATTAACTGATCTTCAGAATCAAGTTTAATAGCAAGTTTACCACTTTCTCTCAATTCTCTTTTTCCACTTTTTGCAACATCAATTAGTTTATTTTTTCTAATCATGCCTTTTTTAGTTGCAAATATTATTAGCCTCTCAGACCAAGAATCTTCATCAAGTGGAAGAGGTAGAAAAGATGCAATTTTTTCATCTTTAGAAAAAGGAAGCAAGTTAACTATAGGCTTTCCTCTAGCCTTTAAAGAAGCCTCAGGTATATCATGAGATTTTAAGGCATAAACTTTCCCTAATGAAGAAAAAACTAATAATTTTGTGTGGGTATCAGCAAGATGGATTTCTTTAACAAAATCCTCCTCCCTTGTTGACATTCCAGTCTTACCTTTACCTCCCCTATTTTGAGCTCTATAATTTTCTAGTAAAGATCTTTTTATGTAACCATTATTAGAGATAGTTATAACTATATCCTCTTTTTGGATGTATCTTAAATCATTAACCTCTTCATATTCCCTATCAATAATTTCACTTTTTCTAGGTGAGGCAAATTCTTTTTTTATCTCTTTTAATTCTTTTTTTATTTCATCTAAAAGCATTAATCTTGATTGTAAAATCTCTAAATGGCCTTTTATCTCTAAAATTAATTCCTCTAAATCTTTTTGTATATCATCTCGCTCTAATGAAGTTAGTCTATGTAACCTCAATTCCAAAATTGCTCTAGCTTGTGAGTCTGTAAGTATAAAAATATTTTTATCTAATTGAGTAGTTTCTTCATCAACTAATTTAATAAAATTTACATTTTGTTCACTTAACTTCCATTTTTTATTTATTAATTTTTGTCTTGCTTCTTTTGAGTCTTTAGAAGATTTAATTAGATTAATTATTTCATCAATATTTGCGTTAGCAACAACTAAACCAAGTAATATATGAGCTTTATCTCTAGCTTTATTTAAATCAAAGATAGTTCTTTTTGTTATTACTTCTTCTCTAAATTCAATAAAGGCGGTTAACATATCTTTTAAATTCATTTGTTCAGGCTTACCTTTATTAAGAGCCAACATATTTGAATTAAAAGTTGTCTGAAGGAGGGTGTTTTTATAGAGTTGATTTAAAATTATATTTGAATCAACATCTTTTTTTAATTCTATAACAATCCTTACACCATTACGATCAGATTCATCCCTAAGATCAGAAATGCCTTCAATAATATTATTTTTTACAGTCTCAGCTATTCTTTCCATAAGTTTAGACTTATTAACCTGATAAGGTATTTCATTAACAATGATTGCCTCTCTATCTTTTTTAAAATTTTCAATAGATGTTTTAGATCTTAAAACAACCCCGCCCTTTCCAGTTTGAAAAGCATCTAAAATACCCTTTTTACCAATTATCTGACCACCTGTTGGAAAATCTGGACCAAATATAAACTTTGTTAAATCTACAAGCTCTGATTTTGGATTTTCAATTAAATGAAGCGTTGCATCAATTACCTCACCTAAATTGTGTGGAGCTATATTAGTCGCCATTCCGACAGCGATACCTGATGCACCATTCACTAAAAGATTTGGATATTGAGCTGGTAGAACAGTTGGCTCCTTTGAGCTATCATCATAGTTTGCTTGAAAAGAAATTGTTTCTTTTTCAAGATCAGCAACTATTTTTTCAGAAACCTTAGCTAGTCTAGCTTCAGTGTACCTCATTGCAGCAGGTGGGTCACCATCTAAAGAACCAAAGTTACCTTGACCGTCAATTAATTCTAATCTCATTGAGAAATCTTGAGCCATTCTAACCATTGATTGATAAATGGCGCTATCTCCATGAGGATGATATTTACCCATAACATCCCCGACTATTCTTGCAGATTTTCTATATGGTTTGTTGTAATTGTAACCAGATTCATTCATAGCATACAATATTCTTCTATGTACTGGTTTAAGCCCATCTCTGCAGTCAGGAAGAGCTCTACTTACGATTACAGACATTGCGTAATCTAAATAAGATTTCTTCATCTCCTCAACTAAGGAAATATTAGATATATTATCCGAGATATTATCTTCTGAGTTTATATTATTATCTGTCACTAATTTTTAAGAGTTTTCTGCGAAAAATTGTAATTAATTATATCAAAATACTGCGTCTTATTCAAACTTATAAAATTCAAATACATGAATATATAAATTATATTTATCAATAAATTATATTTAATATTTAAATCAAATACTTAAAAAGGGATATCTTCATCTAGATCAGAAGAATCCGATGTATTAGAGCCAAAAGTATCATCAGAAATTGCATTATTTTGGGAGTTATCTGATTGATTGTCAATTGAGTTTGATTGATTTCTAGAATCAAGCAGTGTTAAATTGCAATTGTATCCCTGAAGTATTACTTCCGTAGTATATCTATCTTTACCTTCTTGATCTTGCCATTTACGCGTTTGTAATTCACCTTCAACATAAACCTTAGAACCTTTTTTTACATATTTTTCAACAATATCAACTAGTCCATCTCCAAAAATTACAATGTTATGCCATGAAGTTTTTTCTTTTTGCTCTTGAGTATTTCGATCTTTCCAACGCTTAGAAGTAGCTATTGAAAAGTTGGCCATTTTACTTCCTGATTGCATAGACCTAATCTCAGGATCTCTGCCTAAATTTCCTAAAAGTATTACTTTATTAACACTACCAACCATATTTTTTATATATATATCTTTATAACAATTTGTTTAATTAAACTATCAGTAAATCAATGAATCAGGATAAAATTGTTATAAAAGGTGCAAGAGAGCATAATTTAAAAAACATTAGTCTTGAGATTCCTAAAAATAAATTAGTAGTCATAACTGGTGTTAGTGGTTCAGGTAAGTCAACATTAGCTTTTGATACAATTTATTCTGAAGGACAAAGAAAATATGTTGAGAGTTTATCTGCTTACGCAAGACAATTTTTACAAATGATGAACAAGCCAGATGTTGATGCGATAGAAGGTTTGTCTCCAGCGATATCAATAGAGCAAAAAACTACTCAAAAAAACCCAAGAAGCACAGTTGGAACAGTAACTGAAATATATGATTATTTAAGGGTATTATTTGCAAGAGTTGGCATACCCTACTCTCCAACAACTGGACTACCAATCAACTCCCAGTCAGTGAGTGAAATAAGTGATAATATAATAAATAAAAATAAAGGTAATAAAGCTTATATCCTTTCTCCAATTGTAAGAGATAGAAAAGGAGAATACCGAAAAGAAATAGAAGAGTTAAAGCTAAAAGGTTACCAAAGATTAAAAGTAGATGGAAAGATTTATGAAATTGACGAGGTCCCAATTTTAAAGAAAAACTTTAAACACAATATAGATGTTTTAATAGATAGATTGGTTATCAAAGAAAATATTCAACAAAGATTAGCAGAAAGTATTGAAGTAGGACTCACCCTATCAGATGGTTTAATTTATTTAGAAAATCTAGAAACAAATAAAAAAACAACTTATTCGTCAAAATTTGCATGTCCTGTTTCTGGTTTTTCAATTGAGGAAATAGAGCCTAGATTATTTAGTTTTAATGCTCCAATGGGTGCTTGTGAAGAATGTGATGGTATTGGAATAGAAAAATATTTTGATGATAAAAAAATTATACCTGATGACTCAAGATCAGTACTAAAAGGGGCTATAAAACCATGGGAAACTAAGGTGTTTGGATACCAAAAAAAATTTTTTGTTGAAACAATCTCAAAAATATTAAAAGAATACAAAGTTAACATTAAAACACCATGGTACAAAATTCCACAAGATGTTCAAAATATAATTCTCTATGGAGATCAAGATAATGAAAAAAAATTTATAAGTAGCTTTGAGGGAATAATCAATTTTATTGATAGGAAATATTCAGAAACTGAAAGATGGTGGGTTCAGTATGAATTAGAAAAGTATTTATCAGAAAGAGATTGTGAAGTGTGTAAGGGGTTTAGGTTAAATACAAAAGCATTAGCAGTTAAAATAGCTGGAAAACACATAGGTGAGATAACAAAAAAATCTATTGATGATTGCTTCAGTTGGTTTAACAAACTAAAGGACAACTTATCTAACAATGAAAATAAAATTGCTGAAGGTGTTATAAAAGAAATTAAAGACAGGTTAGAATTTTTAAATCGTGTAGGCTTAGATTATTTATCATTAGCAAGGGCAAGTAAAAGTTTATCCGGTGGAGAAAGCCAAAGAATCAGATTAGCCAGTCAAATTGGTTCAGGATTAACTGGTGTTTTATATGTTTTAGATGAACCATCAATCGGTTTACATCAAAAAGATAATCAACAATTAATTAATACATTATTTAAGTTAAGGGATTTAGGTAATACAGTAATTGTCGTGGAGCATGATGAGGATGCAATAAAACAATCAGATCATATAATTGATATGGGTGTAAAAGCAGGTATTCATGGAGGTGAAGTAATTGCAGAAGGCAACTTAAAAAAAATATTGAAAAGCACTAAAAGTCTAACGGCACAATATTTAAATAAAAAAAAACAAATCGCAATACCGCAAAAAAGAAGAAAATTTAATAAAAACAAAATTTTTACACTACAAAAAATAAAAACTAATAACCTTAATAATCTAGAAGTTACATTTCCATTAAGTAATTTTATTTGTGTAACAGGGGTATCTGGTAGCGGTAAGTCATCTTTAATCATTGATACTCTCTACAAAAGATTAGACGAGTATTTTAATAAGTCTTTAAATAAAGAAGAGAGTTATTTTAATTTTAAAGGTATTAAAAATATAGATAAAGTTATTGATATAGATCAGTCACCAATAGGAAGAACGCCAAGATCCAACCCCGCAACTTACACAGGATGTTTTACTCCTATTAGGGATTGGTATGCAGGCTTAAATGAATCTGCAGCAAGAGGCTATAAGCCAGGCAGATTCTCATTTAATGTTAAGGGTGGAAGATGTGAATCTTGTGAAGGAGATGGTGTTAAAAAAATAGAAATGCATTTTCTTGCAGATGTTTATGTAGAATGTGATATTTGCAAAGGGAAACGATATAATAGGGAAACTCTAGAAGTTAAATATAATTCTAAATCTATAGCTGATATCCTAGACATGACTGTTGAAGAAGGTTTTGATTTTTTTTCTAAAATACCATCAATAAAACAAAAACTAAAAACCTTGATGGAAGTTGGTCTTGATTATATTAAGATAGGACAATCAGCAACAACCCTTTCAGGAGGTGAGGCTCAAAGAATTAAATTATCTAAGGAGCTATCAAAAAGATCGACAGGTAAAACATTATATATTTTAGATGAGCCTACAACAGGATTGCATTTTGATGATGTAAATAAATTATTAAAAATTTTGCATACTTTAGTTGATGAGGGAAATACCGTTATTGTTATTGAACATAATCTAGATGTTATTAAAACTGCTGATTATATTGTAGATTTAGGACCACTTGGTGGAATTAAGGGTGGTCAAATAATTGGTAAGGGTACGCCTGAAGATATTGCAAATATTAAAAAAAGCTTTACAGGTAATTTTCTTAAACAAATTTTATAAATAAAGGAATAAGAAATGATAAATTTAGAATTACCTGATTTACCATATAGTAAAGATGCTCTTGCACCTTACATGTCTGCTGAAACACTTGAGCTACACCATGATAAACATCACATGGCGTACGTAACTAATGGTAATAAATTTATTAAAGAATATAATTTTGATGAAAATACTATTGAAGAGATTATAAAAAATTCTTTTAATAAAAATGCACCTGTTTTTAATAATGTTTCTCAGCATTTAAATCATATGCATTTTTGGGAAATAATGCAAAATAACCCTAATGGTAAAATTCCATCAGAATTAGAAAATAAAATCAATGAAGATTTTGGTTCAGTTGATAGCATGAAAGAAGCATTTATTAATGCTGGTATTGGTCAATTTGGATCTGGTTGGTGTTGGTTGGTTCTAAATAATGGAAAGTTAGAAATTACAAAAACCCCTAATGCCGAAAATCCAATTGTGCATGGTCACACCCCTTTACTAGGTTGTGATGTTTGGGAGCACTCATACTATGTGGACTATAGAAATAGACGTCCTGATTATTTAAGAGTCTTTATTGACAATTTAGTTAATTGGGAAAAAGTTTCAGAAAGTTTTACTAAAAACGCTTAGTTAACTTCATCTTCTTCTTGCGGTCTAAACTTGAATACTAATAAAGTTGGGACCGCAATAAATATTGAAGAATAAGTTCCTATTAACACACCAATTATCATTGTTAAAGCAAATGGCTTAATAACCTCACCTCCAAAAATATATAGAGAGATAAGAGCAAGAAGTGTAGTAATGCTAGTCATAACAGTCCTGGATAAAGTATTGTTTATGGACATGTTAAAGAGATCAATTAATTCTAGTTTTTTATATTTTCTTAAATTTTCTCTAACTCTATCAAATATTACTACCGTATCATTTATGGAATATCCAGCTATAGTTAAAACAGCCGCAATGGTTGAAAGAGAAAATTCAATATTAAATAGTGATACAATCCCTAAGGTAAAAAGAACATCATGAGTTAGTGCTACTACAGCACCAAAACCAAATTGCCATTCAAAACGAAGCCAAATATAAATAAGAATAGCAAATAATGCGAACGAAACTGCTTGAAAGCCTTTCCACAGCAATTCTGAACTTACTGTAGGACCTACAAATTCAGATCTTCTAAATTCAGTTACCTTATCATCAATTAACACTTTAACTTTTTCAACTGTCTTCATACTTTCTTGATTATTATCATTTTGTAAACGAATAATTACTGTATTTTCATCACCAAATTCTTGAAGAGATACTTCATTAAAATTAGGTGCTAATATATCTCTTAATTCACCAATACTGGATTCATTAGTACTTACTTCTATTAAAGTTCCACCTTTAAAATCTATTCCCAAATTAAGTCCTTTAAACAAAAGAATTATTAAAGATAAGGCAATCGCAATCGCAGAGGCAATATAAAAGTGTTTTCTAAAATTTAAAAACTTATAATCTGAATCAACAGGAATAATTTTATTTAACCTAAACATTATAAATTTATCTCCTTTTTTGAAGTGAAAGAAAGATAAAAATGAACGAGTAAGTTAGTTAACATTAATGCTGTAAACATAGAAGCAATGACACCCAATGATAAGGTAATTGAAAAACCTTTAATAGGGCCTGAACCAAAAACAAATAACAACAAAGACGCTATTAATGTTGTTATGTTAGCATCTAAAATAGTTGATAAAGCTCTATCAAAACCTTTTTTTACAGTTTCATATACTTTTTTATTCTTTAAATTTTCTTCTTTTATTCGCTCAAAAATTAAAACATTAGCATCTACTGCCATACCAATTGTTAAAACTATACCTGCTATTCCTGGCAGTGTTAGTGTAGCTCCTATTGTTCCTAACAACGCAACTATTATAAATAAATTAGCTATAAGAGAAATATTAGCAATAACACCAAAAGAACCATAAATAAGTATCATAAAAATACAAACAAGTATCATCCCAATTATAGAAGCTATTTTACCAGCAGCTATAGAGTCAGCACCGAGTCCTGGACCAACTGATCTTTCTTCTACAATTTGTAAAGGCGCTGGTAAAGCACCAGCTCTTAATAAAACAGCTAAATCTGTTGCTTCTTGAGATGAGAAGTTTCCCGTAATAATACCTGAACCTCCTGTAATTGCAGAATTGATTACAGGAGCAGTAATAACAACGCCATCAAGAACCACTGCAAACCTTTTACCTACATTTTCAGATGTTGCTTTACCAAACTTCTGAGCACCCGTTGTATCAAATCTAAATGAAACGGCATGACCTTGGGTTTGATCAAATGAAGCATAAGCATCTATTAAATTCTCACCTCCTACTTTTGATTTTTTTTCAAGCAGATATTTTATTTCTTCATTATTAATATCAGCAACTATCATTTTACCAAAAGGCGCTAAATTTAAAGATAAAGACTTTGAATCATCATCATCAACCATGTGAAAATTCAACTTAGCAGTTTTACCTAATAAATTTTTTATTCTTTCAGGATCTTTTACTCCAGGTAGTTGTAAAAGTATTCTCTGTCTTCCTGATCGTTGAATTAGTGGCTCTTTAGTACCTGATTCATCTATCCTCTTCCTAACAATTTCTAAAGATTGTTTAATAGCTGAGTCTTGAATATTTTTTTTATACAACACATCAACAGTTATAGTCGCTATATTATTATTTAAATTAAACTTAACCGATCTATACTTTTGTAAAAATGAACTTCTGATTTCATCTAACTTATCTGATGTTTCAAAACGTATTTTTAGTTCATCATCCAATAATTCAATATTGTTTATCTTAATTCTATTTTCTCTAGATATAATTCGAATTGTTTCGCTAAAATTCTCAAACTCTTCTTTTATAAGAACATCAGTTTGAACCTCTAATAATAAATAAGATCCTCCTTGAAGATCTAATCCTAAATTTAAACGATTATCTAAATACCAATTACCAGTGTCTTCTTTATATAAGATTGAAGGAACTGCAAAAATTACACCTAAAGATAATAATAAAAAAACAATAAAAATCTTCCATAATGGATAATTTTTCATTTTAAGTTACTTTTTTTTACCTAATATACCTGATAACAATCCACCCTTATTTTCACTTTGATTTTCCTTGGCTGGTTGTTTTTTTTCTGTCTCAGAAGAAGTGTAAAGATCGGCTACCATTCCAGGTGCAATTTTTATTTCTACATTTTCAGAAACTTGAACTTGCATTTCTTTATTATCAGCAACTTTGTTAACTGTTCCTATTATGCCCCCAGAAGTAATAATTTTATCACCTCTTCGAAGATTATTTAACATTTCCTTATGTTGTTTTACTTTTTTCTGCTGTGGTCTAATTAAAAGAATATAAAAAACACCAAAAATAAGTACCAGTGGAAGAAAAGCGCCTATAGATTCCATATTTTACCTTGATTATTAATTTGTGAGATTTCTTATACTGTGTAAAAGGAAAAAGCAATTAAACTAAACAAATTTCATGTTCTTTAAAAACTATTTTTTAAAAGATAAAATAAAGAAGAATTCTTACTTTATCTGGAATAATGAGAGTAAGAAAATTCAGTTTATTAAAAATTACAGACCTTTAAAATTAGATTTAATTATAGGAGTAGATAGGCAAAAAAAAATACTATTAAATAATACCTATAATTTTGCTGAAGGAAATTTTACCAATAATGCACTTTTGTGGGGGGCAAGAGGAAATGGAAAGAGTTCTCTTATAAAGTCAGTTTTCGATAAAATTTCCCTAACGCATAAAAACTTAAAACTTATACAATTAAATAAAGATAATATTTTTGATATTGAATTAATTTATACAATTTTAGGAAAAATCAATAAATTTAGATTTATTATTTTTATAGATGATTTATCTTTTGAAAAAATAGACAGTGATTATAAAATAATAAAATCTACTTTGGATGGAAGTATTCAAAATCAACCGACTAATATACTTCTTTATGTTTCATCTAATAGAAGGCATTTAATGCCAAGAGATATGATTGATAACGAAAGATCATCGGCAATCCATACAGATGAAAGTGTGGAAGAAAAAATTAGTCTAAGTGATAGATTTGGCTTATGGATTGGTTTCCACAAACTATCTCAAATAGAGTATTTAAAAATAATAGAGGCCTATTGTGATAATTATAAAATTATTTTTGATGATAATTTAAAAAAAAATTCCATAAAATGGAGTTTGCAGAGAGGTAACAGAACCGGAAGAACTGCATGGCAGTTTATTTTAGATTATGCATCAAAGGAAAATCTAAAAATTAAAATATAGATTTATTACTTAATTTTTAGAAAGATTGTAATTTTCTTTTATTAATTGTTGAATACCTCCACTAAATGAGTGCATGTTTGTGGCACCAAGCTGTTCAACAAAACCATTTGCTAAAATAGAGGATATTTCACCTTCATTACTTATAAAAACTACATTGTCGTTAAGATCAACAAGATCTTGAAAAGTCTTCATAAATTCAGGTACAAATGTTCCATAAATATCAAAAGCAGTTATTTCTAATGATCCAGGAATTGTTCCCGTGTTATCTCTTTCTTTTTTGGTTCTTATATCTATGAATTTATAATTTTTTTTTTGCAACTCAGCAATATCTTTTGTCATAACTAAGGTATAGCCAGGTGCCTGAATATTAATAATTTCAACATCAAAAATTAAAGTTGCATTAGAAGGGATAAGATCTCCAGCTCCTTGTTCTCCATAAGCAAGATTAGGTGGAATTATTAGTGTTCTCTTACCTCCAACCTTCATACCCATAAGACCCTGTTCCCAACCTTCTATTACTTGTCTCATTCCAATTTGAAAACTTAGGGGCTCACCCCGATCATAGCTACTATCAAATTTTGTACCATCCTCGAGTTTACCCAAATAATGAACTTTAATTTTGGAATGATTAATAATTTCTAAACCATCACCTTCAATATTATTTATGATTTTAAGTTCTTTTGCAATGGATATTGGTGAAATAAAAATGAGAAGAAGAATTATAAATTTCATATTTGCCTATTGTTAGTTTTTAGAGAGTTTAGATTTTGGCCAACTTTAGCTTCTCTGTAAATAATATAATATGTTGAAATAACAATAACTATACTTCCAATAATAACAAATCGATCTGGATAATCGTTAAAGAAAATTAAACCAAAAGTAATAGCCCATATGATGGCAGTATAATCAAATGGTTGTAATAAATTAACCTCAGATAGTTTATAAGCATTAGTTAACAAAATCTGCGCTATGCCTCCACAAAAACCCATAGCTATTAGTAACATCCATAGAAATAAAGTAGGTTGAGTCCAATTAAAAATTACAAAAGGTAAATATATTAAAGTCACAAAAGCATGAAGATAAAAACTACAAGTTGGAGGTGAATCATAACTAAGTAATTTTTTCATCGTAATTACTGCGAAGGACAGAGCAACTGCACCAATTAAAGGCAATAGAGAATAAAAACTAAATAATGATGTGCCAGGTCTGAAAACAACAAGAACACCAACAAACCCAAAAAATATTGCAATCCATCTTCTTGGACCAACTTTTTCATTTAAAATAAATATAGCAAGTATAGTTATGATCATAATACTTGCAAAGCTAATTGAAGAAACATCCGCTAATGGCAAAATACCAAATGCTTTAAAAAAACAAAACATTGCTAAACAAGCAATTATTGCTCTTAATAAATGTAAATTGACCTTTGAGGTAGTTAGTGGCGCTTTAGTTATATAAATCATAACAAAAACAGGAAAAATTCCAAAAAAACATCTAAAAAAAACAATTTGAAATGTATTAAAATCTGTTGAAAGTTTTTTAATTAATACATCCATTAAAACAAAAAAAATAACTGATAAAATTTTTAAAGAAATAGCAATATAATTATTTTTCATTAATTTGCCTAATTTGACCGGGAATAGATATTAAGCCACTCAATATAATTAATAAAGCACCAAGTAATGCAAATTTATTAAGATACTCATTAAAAAAATAAAATCCAATTAAGCATGACCAAACAATTTGAAGATACACCAAACAAAAAATTGAAGCATAATATTTTTGAGCAACCTTAAATGCAAAAGTTGATAAAAAAATAGCAGAATTAATAAAAACAGAAGCAATAGTAATAAAAATAAAAACATTCATACTTACTTCAAGTGGGTTATATATAAATAATATAAAAGAAATAAGATGTATTATTAAGCCACCATAAATGAAATAACCAATCGCAGTTATTACATTATTAAATCTATTTACAATAGTTGTTGTGGAAGTGATTAAAATTACCCCAAATAAAGTTACTAAATAATACTTATTAAAAGTATCAAAACCTGGTTGAATTACAAACAGAACTCCAGAGAAACCTATTAATAATGATAAGTAAATATATATATTTAATTTT
>JABHWG010000167.1 GCA_018657885.1 Pelagibacteraceae bacterium | reverse complement strand
TAAATCCTTAAAGCTAACCCGTATTGATCCAGGTATGACTAAAGATGAAATGATAGAAGTGAGTGAAAATTTACTTGCAGTAAATAAAGAAACATATGGTGATGATGAAGATTGTTGGTTGGTTCATAATATCTCAAGAGGGCTATCAATTACAGGTGGTAATCCAACGCTCCAAGTAAGTAAGGCAACGGTAATGATCTATACACAGCCAATGATTCTACTTCCTTGGGCTAAATTTTATCAAGAAGGATGTCATGCTGTTACTCCTTCAAGCAGAGTAATACCATCTCAATCTCTAGATCCGCGCCTTAAAAATAGAAGTCGGTTATTTTATACTTTAGGAGAGATGGAAGCTAAGCTTGTTGACCCTGATGCTCAAAGTATCATGCTTGATATTTATGGAAATGTTGCTGAAAATAAAGGTGGTAATATATTTATAGTAAGAGAGGGTAAATTAATTACACCTACTACCGCTAATTGTTTAGAAGGTTTAACCCGTGCCACAACAATTGAAGTTGCTAAATCATTAGATATAGAGGTGATTGAAGCAGTTATTCAGCCCTATGATTTATCGATTTCAGATGAATTATTTATGACAAGTACTCCGTATTCTATAATGCCTGCTACAAAATATAACGGTTTAACAATAGCTGATGGAAAAGTGGGCCCAATTACAAAAAAATTACTTCAAGGTTGGAGTGATAGAGTGGGATTAGATATTGTTAAACAAGCAGAAGATCAGCTTCACAAAGATTAATTTAATGAATAGTTTAGATAGACCTGAGGGAATTTGGGGAGCAATTTTATTACCAGTAAAAAATGATAAAATAGATTGGGTTGCTTTTGAAGAGCAGGTAAATATTTTATGTGAGTCAAATGTGCATGGTGTCTACACAAATGGTACGGCAGCAGAATGTCATAATCAAACAGAAGATGAGTTTGATAAATTATCAAATATAGTTTCAACGATAGCTCGAAAAAAAAACAAAAAATTTCAATTAGGGTTAAGTCATACTAATCCTCGAGTCTGTCGGGAGAGGGCTAAAAGATTAACTCAATTAAACCCTAACGGTTTCCAAATTACACTTCCAGATTGGTGGCCACCTACTTATCAAGAGTCCTCTAATTTTATTATGGGAATGCAAGAAGTCGTTGAAGATATATATTTAATTTTATACAATCCACCACACGCAAAAGTAGTTCTTAGTCTTGAAGAAATTTCACAACTTACTGATAAAGCACCAAATTTTGTTGGAATAAAATGTGCAGGGGGTGATGAGACTTGGTACAAGAAGAGAAGGTCTTTATTAGAAAACTTTTCTGTCTTTGTCCCCGGACATAGTGTTGTATTTGGTAAACCACTTGGTGCTAATGGATCATACTCAAATGTTGCATGCTTTAGTCCAAATGGAGCTGTAATAATATGGGATTTAATTGATACAGATTTTGAAAAAGCAAAAAATATTGAACTTAGAATTAATAATTTTATGAAAACACATATTCTTCCATTGGCATCTAGACTATCTAATACAGGTCTGGATAAATTACTAGCTTGTGTAGGAGGGTGGGGGCCTATTTCTGAAAAAGTATTATGGCCTTATGAGGGAGCAACATTAGATGAAGTGAATAAAATAAGAATTATTGCCAAACAAGAACTACCTGAATTAATGAATGACTAAAAAAATTTTTCTCTCAGGCATTTATCATGAAACACATACTTTTTTAAGTCAACCAACGACATTAAAAGATTTTATAATTAATATAGGTGATGACATTATAAAACAAAATACCAACAATGGATCTCCAACTGATGGTTTCATTGAGTTCGCCTCTAAAAAAAGTTGGGATATTATTTCAGGAATACAAATGGCTGCAAGACCATCTGGAATAGTAGATGAAGAAGCTGAACATTTCTTCGATACAAACTTTTTTGAAAAATTAGAGCAACACTATGAAAATATCGATGCAATATTTTTAATTCTACATGGAGCAATGGTTAGTAAAAATCATGACGATTTTGAAGGTGATTTTTTAGAAAAAATTAATCATTTGTTAAAACAAAAAAATATTACTATTCCAGTAGTGGCTGTTCTAGATCTTCATGCAAATGTTTCTGATAAAATGATTGATAATAGTACTTGTGTGTATGCCTATAGAAAAAATCCGCATAGTGATTCAAGAGATACAGCAATTAAGGCTGCTTCAATTTTAAGTGATTTATTTGAAAATCCAAATGTTAATCAAATTAATTATCAAACTAAATATATTTTACCACCTACAGGTGTTGGAACTGCCAACGATCCCATGAAGTCAGTTTTGCTTGAAGCAAATAAAATAGAGCAAAGTGATAATGATATTATTTGTATCAATGTAATGGCTGGTTATTCCTATGCTGATATTGCTGATTGTGGCTTTAGTCTAAATTGCTGTACAAAAGGAGATATAAATGTTGCAAAGAATTATTTAGTATCCCTCGCTAATGTTCTTGAAGCAAAAATAGATTTTGCTTACCCTAAAGAAAATACGCTAGAGGAAGCATTAGAAAAAATCAAATCGCTACCCGCTTCATCCAAGCCCATTTTGCTTATTGAGCCAGCAGATAATATTGGTGGAGGTACGCCAGGAGATGCAACAGATTTACTAAGTCGTTTATTGCAATCTGAGCATGAAGGAATTGTAGCAATAATTAATGATCCTAATGCTGTTAAAGAATGTCATAAAAGTCATGTGGGTAAAGAAATAGAGCTTAAAATCGGCGCTAAATTTGATAATTTTCATGGAGTTCCAATTAAATTAAAAGCTACAATTCAAAAATTATCAGATGGAAAATTTACTTTAAAAAATAAGAAATCACATTTGGCATCTATGATGGGAATAAATATCGATATGGGTTTATCAGCTGTGTTAAAAAATGAGCAATTAATACTATTATTAACATCAGTTAAAACGCCCCCCATGGACTTAGGCCAATTAATTTCTCACGATATTAAACCAGAAGATGCAAGGTTAATAATTATCAAAGCGGCTGTATCGCATAAAGATGCTTATGATCCTATTGCATCCCATAGTTTTTATATTGATAGTCAGGGGTTATGTACAAGCAATCTTAAAAGACTGCCATTCAAAAAGATTGGTGATAAGATTATTGCCTTAGATTAATTAAGTCGTTTAAAGCCATTATGAGCGACAGGTCCTTCTAATAAGCTCATTACATCTCTTCCTTCCTCACATTCTTTGATGATTTGAAAAATAGGTTTTAGATTTTCTAAATACTCATCCATAATTGATGCAGAATGTTCGGTGCAAGCATAAACTGCTGTTGCAGCTAAATACCCTTTCTTAAGCATTTCTTGTGTAATTAAAGTTTTATACGCAAGTGCATTGTCACTCTTAAAAGTAAAAGTTGTCAGTGCTGATAAACCACTAATAGTTATGGGCAGATCAAACTCTTTTGATAAAGCTATCCATGCAGTATTAATTTTCTCACCTGTGTTAGTAATTTTCTCCCATGATTTTTCTCTTTGCATAACTTTAAGTGTTGCTAAAGCAGCAGATGAACCAATTCTTTCAGTCCAAAAAGTACTACTGATGAATGATTTTTCTGCAGCTTTCATTACTTCTTCTTTCCCCAAAACTGCTGTCACGGCAAAACCATTTCCTAAGGCTTTTCCAAACATGGCTACATCAGGTTCAACATCATATAGTTTATGTAATCCTCCATAATTTTTTCTAAAACCAGAAGTACATTCATCAAAGACTAGTACAATATTATTATCATCTGCAAGTTTACGAACTTTATGTAAAAAATTATCTTCAGGCTCTTTATTGCGAAAGACTTCCATTTTTATAACCCCAATATTCTTCGTGCTTACAAGTTCTTCTAATTTTGCATAATTATTATATTCAAAAGGATGAACACTTCCTTTTAAATTTTGTGGGACACCATGGGGATCAAGCCCTGGTAATAAGTGTTTATCAAGGCCTTTAGAATCAGATAAATTTGATGCTAAGTACCAGTCATGCCAACCATGATAACCGCAAAATGCTACATTATCTTTTCCTGATGCCGCTCTTGCTAGTCGAATGGCTACAGAGTTCGCTTCACCACCAGATCTTGCGAATCGTGCCATATCAGCCCAAGGATGTAATTCTACAAGTCTCTCTGTTAGCTCTACTTCTTCGGGAGCATTGAGAGTCGACATATTTCCATTACTGATAGTTTCTTTTACCGCTTCATCTACTTCAGGATTATTATATCCAAGAGAATTAGTTCCTGGCATCATTAAAGTATCAATATACTTATTTCCATCAAGATCCCAAACCTCACAACCTTTTGTTTTTGAAAAATATGAAGGCCAATGTTCGGGTAAAAACATTTCCGGTCTTTTAGAAAGTAGCATATTGCCGCCAGCAACAATTTTCTTAGCTTTTGAATATAATTTTTGACCCTTACCCATACTTTATAAGGTTTCCAAAAACTTAACACCTGATAAGTCATTTTTTTGAGTTAAAATTTTTAAT
This sequence comes from Pelagibacteraceae bacterium, assembly GCA_018657885.1. GTDB lineage: Bacteria > Pseudomonadota > Alphaproteobacteria > HIMB59 > CACPNW01. The sequence continues at coordinate 3,957 of JABHWG010000167.1, read as the reverse complement.
TCTTTCTTAATTTGTTCTTCCATATCTGTATCTGTAATATTGATAAATGGCCTTCTGACATATCCAGAATCAATATCCATCCATTTTAATCCCATTTTTATAAAAGGATACCCTGACTTCTCTAATGCATATAAAATAATAATATTAATTTTTTCCTGAATTTTTTTTGCCTCATCTATTTTGCCCGTTTGTAAGTTTGAATATAGGTTAACAAACATTTCAGGCATGAGATTATAAAACGATCCAATCATGCCATCAGCTCCGGATAATATTCCAGATAAGGCCATTTCATCCATACCAGAATATATTTTGAAACTATCACCAATTTCTTTTTTTATTTTACTAAAGTTAAAGTGTGTTGCTGCAGTATATTTAACACCTTTTATGTTAGGAATAGAGGCTAACCTTTTTAACATATCTAAATCCATCAGGTTGGCATGGCTAATATTATACACAATGATGGGTAAGTTTGATGAGTGAGAAATATCACTGTAATAATTATGAATTTCATTATTTGAAAATCCATAATAAAAAGGGGGCAGGGCTGATAAAGCATCTACACCTATTTTTTCTGCATGTTTTCCAAGTTCAATAGTAATTTTTGTTCCAATAGAGCCGATATGTGCAATAACAGGAATTCTCCCATTAACTTCATCAACAATTATTTCAATAACTTTTTTTTTTTCATCTGGTGACATTAAAAAAGTCTCCCCTGTACTGCCTGTAATATAAAGACCATGTACATTTTTGGAGATGAGATAATTGACTGTTTTTCTCATACCTTCTTTATTAATACTCTCATCTTTATTAAAAGAAGTAATTAAAGCTGGTATGACACCATTCATTTTTTCGGCTGTATAATTTGTCATTTATGAAATTTCAGGTTGATTAATTAAATGACATGATGCGTAATGCTCATTACCATCAGTAGAATATTTTTTTAATTCAGGAACTTTAGTTTTACAAATATCTTGCGCTTTTGGACAGCGAGGATGAAATGGGCAACCTGAAGGTGGATTAACAGGACTAGGAACATCTCCTTCCAGAATAATTCTCTTCGTTTTTTTATCTAGATCAGCTACTGGTATCGCAGAAATAAGAGCTTCTGAGTAAGGATGTAGGGTATTTTTATATAAATCTTCTGCCTTACAGAGTTCAACAATTCTCCCTAAATACATTACCGCAATTCTATCACATAAATATTCTGTTACACTTAAGTCATGCGTAATAAAAAGGTATGTAAGATTTCTCTCTTTTCGTAATTTCATTAAAAGTTGTAACACTTGTGCTTGAATAGACACATCAAGTGCACTAACCGCTTCATCACAAACAATAATTTCAGGATCAATACATAATGCACGAGCAATACCTATTCTTTGTCGCTGCCCACCTGAAAATTCATGGGGGTAACGATCCATATATTCACGGTGCATATTTACTGCCTCTAATAAATCGCCAATAATTTTTCTTCTTTCACTTCTTTTACTTACACCATATTTTTTAAGTGGTTCCTCTAAAGATCCAAAAATAGTGAAAGCAGGATTAAGAGAAGAATGAGGATCTTGAAAAACAATCTGTAATTTTTTTCTAAAAGGATCCATTTCTTTTTTTGTTAATGAAGTCAGTTCAGTAATTTCATTATCAGTTGCATTATAGGAAACTTGACCACCTGTTGGTTCTACTAATCTTAAAATAGCTTTACCTAAAGTAGTTTTTCCGCAACCACTCTCTCCAGCTAAGCCCAAAACTTCACCACGGTAAATATCAATATCAACACCATCAACTGCCTTTACATGCGCAACAGTTCTTTTAAAAACCCCCGCCTTTACAGGAAAGTGCACTTTAAGGTTCTTTAACTTTAGAACAATATCTTCATTATTATTCAATATTGAAAAATCTCCTTATATTTATGACATCTGACTTCATGGGAAGTACTTATGTTTGTTATTTCTGGCATAATTTTACAACTCTCATCTGCCCAATTACAACGAGGTGCAAATTGACAGCCAACAGGTCTATCATAAGCATCTGGTGTGGATCCTTTAATAGGTTTAATATCTTGGTTACGACCTCTTCCAAGCACAGGAACAGAATCAAGTAAGGCTTTTGTATAAGGGTGAGTTGGTCGACGTAGCACATCATCCGCTGTCCCAGATTCGACAATATTTCCCATATACATAACAGCTACGTTATCTGCTAATTCAGCAACAACACCCATATCATGGGTAATAAGCATTATTGCAGTATTATAATTTTTTTTGAGGTTATCCATGAGTTCAAAAATTTGAGCCTGAATAGTAACATCGAGTGCTGTTGTAGGTTCATCAGCTATCAATATTTTTGGATTACAGGCCATTGCCATTGCAATCATTGCTCGTTGGCGCATTCCTCCAGAATAACTATGCGGATACTCATCAACTCTTTGTTCAGGAAGTGGAATACCCATATCATCTAATAGTGAAATTGTTTTTTCTCTGATTTCTTTTTTATTCATAGTGGTATGATATTGTAAGTTTTCTGCTATTTGAAAACCCACAGTGTAGACAGGATTAAGCGCCGTCATGGGATCTTGAAATATCATTGCAATATCAGAACCGCGAATTTCTCTCATTTCTTTTCCGTTACGTTCAAGTTTTTCAATATTAATTTTTTCTTCATCTTTGTAAAAAATAATTTCTCCATCTTCTATTCGAGAAAGGGTTGGAAGAAGTTGCATTATTGTTGAAGCGGTTACACTTTTGCCACAACCACTTTCACCCACCACACACAATGTTTTGCCTTTTTCTATATCAAATGACACTCCATTTACTGCTTTATTACATCTGTTGTTGGTGTAGAAATAAGTTTTTAGGTCTTTAACTGAAAGTGCAATATTTTTATTATTTTCCATTTTATCCTTGTTGGGATGGATCTGTTGAGTCTCTAAGTCCATCTCCTATAAAATTAACACTTAAAACAAATACAGAAATAATAATTCCCACAGGAGCCCACATCCACCAATAATTTTGTAAGACAACAATATCGGTAGCGACATTTAAAATATTACCCCATGTAGGAACATTAAGAGGTACTCCTAAACCTAAAAAGCTTAATCCCGCCTCTGTTAAAATAAACATTGCCGTTGATAGTGTTATCATTACCATTACAGGTCCAAGAGCATTTGGTAACATATGTTTATAACAAATCTTAAAAGTAGAAATTCCAAAACTCTCTAAAGCCTGAACATATTCTTCTTCTCTTAAAGATAGCATTCTGGCTCGAGATAATCGGTACATTCCTCCCCAACCAGTCAAAATAAAAATTACAAATAAGTTTGTTAAACTTTGACCAGTAATGGAGACTAACAATAAAACCAAAATAATTTGAGGAAAGGACATAAAAATCTCAGATATTCTAAGAGCGATTACATCTATCCATCCACCTTTATAGCCACCGTAGCAACCTATGGCTAAACCTATTAAAGCTGCCATTAATGAGCTACCCAATCCAACAAAAATAGATACTCTTCCACCATATAAAATTCGTGAGAAAACATCTCTTCCCGTATTATCAGTGCCAAACCAGTGGTCTAGAGACGGCGGTTGCCTCATTGATCTTAAATCGGTCCTCACCGGATCATAGGAAGATAGTAGTGGTGCAAAAATAGTTGCTAATATTATTATTGTAAAAATTACTAAACCCAAGACAGCTAATTTGTTATGGAAAAATTTACTAATTAATCTATTTTGATCTTTAGAAACTAGTTTATTATTTTCTTCAAGAAATCTTAATTTATCAAATTTTTTATCTAATGAAGTTTTTTTCATTTTTATTCTTTTCCTAGTCTTACTCGTGGATCAATTAATGCAGTTAATAGATCAATTAATAAGCTGGCAGTTAAAACAACAAAAACGTACATTAGTGATATCATCATTACCAAAGGGTAATCCGACGCTCTAACAGATCTAATGAACATAT